>NZ_KV841577.1:0-28203 GCF_001839535.1 Streptococcus sp. HMSC36C04
CACCCCCGCAAGGGTGCTTAAACAGTTATCAAGCTGTTTAAGGTTGCAGATGAAGAAAACGAAGTTTTCGTCAAAGGTGCTCTTCCGAGCTTAAACAGCGAATAAAGAGCCCAATCACCTACTGCGTTATTCGTTTATTACTAAATCTGATAGAAGCTGGGACACTTTTTGCCCAGCCTCTTTCAATTATCTATTTCACCTTAAAACTCTGCCTCAACCCGATAGATGACTTGACCTTTGTTGGCAAATTTTTGCTCATATTCCGTCATCACATTATTCTCAAAGTCGCTCGCGTGCAAATCCAACCAAACGCCATTTAGTTTCATGCCGTATTGAGAAAAGCTCACCAAGCTATATTCAAAGAGGCCACGATTATCTGTTTTGAAATGAATCTCTCCATGTTCTGGTAAAATTTGCTTAAAGGTATCGAGAAAAGATTTGTAGGTCAAGCGCCGTTTTTCATGGCGTTTCTTAGGCCAAGGATCAGAAAAATTCAGATACAAACGATCAATCTCTCCATTTTCAAAGTAGTTGGTCAAATCAGAACCATCTACCCAAAGGAGCTTGATATTGGGAACATCAGCTACTAAAACCTTATCCAAGGCGTAACTTAAAACAGATTTTTGAATATCAATTCCGATATAGTTAATTTCTGGATGAGCTTTTGCCATTTCTGAAACAAACGCACCTTTCCCACTTCCCACTTCAATATGAATAGGGTGCTTATTCCCAAAAATCTCATGCCACTTGCCCTTTGCTTCAGCAGGATTTAAAATCACATATTGCGGGTTTGCTTCTAGTAATTCCGTTGCGCCTTTGCGATTTCTAACTCTCATGACACCTTTCTTCCGTATTTTGAGCGGAAGTTGCGCAAGGCATAAATCTCCCGATTCACATTTTCCAAGTCTGCATTTTCATAATACTTCGCAATCTGACATAGGTAAGCATACTGACCATACCAGTATAATTTCTTCAATACCGTTTCATTATAGCGATAGCCATAGTAGGTCAACCATTCTTTCCAACGCACCTCTGGAATATAATGGCTTAATATATGAGCCACATCAAACATACGATCTGTCAATCGAACAGAATCCCAATCTACTAAATACACCAATCCACTATCTGTCTCAATCCAGTTACTATGACGCACATCGCCATGCACAATCGTTGCATGATCCTCGCGAAATTGTGGTAAATGACTACGCATATCATTTAAAACCGACCGTAAGTAATGATTATTTCCAATTGCCAATGGTGCGTGTTCTAACCAAGATTCCAATAAATCTGCTGGCGTCTCCAAGGAATAACCCAACCGACGCAACTGTGTCATCAAAGGACGTGAACGATGCAGCCGTGTCAAAATATTTACAATTTGTTTTTTGTCCATTTCAGTCGGCGTCAAAATTTTTCCTGATAGCCATTCCTGTGCACTCATGACATTGCCGTCTGCCATGCGACGACTCCACAATAATTGCGGTGCGATTTGTTCTCTAGCCAAACCTACTAAGATTGGGGTCGTGTTCATCTTGACGAAAACGCGCGCCCCATCTGGATAGGTGCCCATGTAGGCTTTCCCACTTTTACCTGCAATTGGTGTCAGAGTTAGCTCATTATCAACCAAGTCCATTGTTCCCCTCCGTAAAAAGTTTCCTATCTATTTTACTAATTTTACTTCCTTTAGTCAACCAAACTTCTTAATTTGAATGGTAAATAAATGACATAGAGTAGCAATGTGATTCCTATCATAAAAAGCAAAGCTACTCTATCTTGGAAAAACAGCAAAGCCATCATTGTTTCCACAAAAAGCACGCTGTAGCCAATAAGAGCAATCACTTGTTTCACTCCTTTTAACTTTGAGTTGATTTCTAAAGGGAATAAGAACGTCAAATATTGGTAATCAAAGGCATGGTACAAGGCTGTCAACTGAAATAGCAGGAGATAATTTAACAATGCCACAAATATGGCAGCAATCCACGATTGACTGATAAAACCAATTCCCAAAAGAGACAGAAACAGCAACCGTATAGTCAAGGCAAGAAAATCACCATTGCGCAAATAAGAACGCAAATACATATTTTGCCAAGTAGTCGACTGTCTTTTCGGTAGAATATTCGTCAAACCATCAAGATATGCTCGGCGTTTTACGCTATTGGAAATTCCCTTAACATTGGTAAAGAGAGCAAAGAAACGCAGAATCGTCTGTTTTCGTCTTTCTTCGTAAGCAATGAGATAGCCCCAATTCACCCCTGCACCTTGGTAAAATTTCTGGCTTTTTTGCAAAAAGATAAACCATTTTGCTAGCAACATAAGAAAAACAAGAATAAACCAGCCCCAAAGCGGCATGCCTAAAGCAAGAAGAAGCGGTGCTAATAGTAACAACGCAACGGTTTGAAGCAAGGCCCATAATCGATAAGATAAATGCGTTTGTTCTTGTAGGTAGCTTTTTAATTCCTCTTCTTTGACTAACAAAAATAAACTATCTGGTTTTTCCATATAAGTCGCGATTCGCCCCAAAGGCAATAATAGAACCACAAAAATTGCTAAAGTGAGAATGATTGGCAGGTGATTTGAAGGTAAATTTCGCAACAACTGACTGTATTGAACAGCTAAAAAGCCAGTAAAAACTAATAAAAAGAGGACAAAATGGTCGTTAAAAACATAGCGCGAATACTTCAAACATTGATTGCGAAATACTTGTTTGCGCTTTTGAAACAGTTCTCTCATAGGCTCGCCTCTTCTGTCAAAGCTAGATAAATGTCATTGAGACTAGCTTCTGGCATGGCAAATTCTGCTCGTAATTCTGCTAAATTGCCTTTAGCTCGGATTTCTCCCTTATGCAATATCACGAATGAATCACACATCTTTTCTGCTGAATCCAGCACATGCGTACTCATGAGAATGGACTTGCCTTTTGCCTTTTCATCCTCCAAAAGCTCTATCAAGTCAGCAATAGCAACTGGATCAAGTCCCAAAAATGGTTCATCAACGATAAAAAGGCTGGGGTCAACCACAAATGCACAGATAATCATGACTTTTTGCTTCATCCCCTTAGAAAAATGCACCGGAAACCAATCTAATTTTTCTTTCAAGCGAAACATGGTCAATAATTTCTCCACGCGTGCAAAAGCCACCTTTTGCTCCACATCATAGGCCATAGCAACCGTTTCAATATGTTCTCTTAAAGTCAATTCTTCGTACAAACTAGGTGTTTCCGGAATAAAACCAATTTTCTCACGATAGGCCGTAGGACTATCTTGCAGTTTAGCACCGTCAATTAAAATTTCACCTTTATAAGGAGTTAAAAGTCCGATAATTTCATTGATTGTAGTGGATTTACCCGCACCATTCAAACCAATCAACCCCACCAGTTCCCCATTTCCTACTGTGAAACTGATGTCTTTTAAAACAGGGATATTCACATAGCCCCCTGTAAGCCCTTTTATTTCTAACATATTTTCTCCAAATTCTGGTATAATGTTCTTATATTATAACAAAATCTAGCAAAGTAGAGGTAAATTTGATGGCAGATTGCATTTTTTGTAAGATTATTGCAGGAGAAATTCCAGCTTCTAAAGTATATGAAGACGATGAAATTCTAGCATTTTTAGACATCTCACAAGTAACGCCCGGACATACCTTGGTTGTCCCTAAAAAACATTTCCGCAACATGCTTGAAATGGACGGTGAAGCTGCCAGTCAACTCTTTGCACGCATTCCAGATATTGCTCGTAAAGTGATGAAGGCGACTGGTGCAAAGGGAATGAATATCATCAATAACAACGAAGAAATTGCCGGTCAATCTGTCTTCCATACACATGTCCATTTAGCACCACGCTATACAGAAAATGATGATTTAAAACTGACTTTCGTGGCGCACGAACCAAACTTCCCTGCTCTTGCAGAATTAGCCGAAAAAATTTCAAAAGCATAAGGAGAAACCATGAAACTTAGTAATCTATTGTTATTCACCGGTGCAGCTGCAGCCAGCTTTTGCCTTGTTAAAAATAGAGAAAAACTCATGAACGAGGCTGTTGAAAGTTATGAGCTAATGGACAGAATTCAAGACAATCTACAAAATATTCAACGAAATCTCCAAGTCGTTCAAGAGCAAAAAGACAATCTCCAAACAATTTCACAGGATTTAACTTACCAATTCAAACTTTTTGAGCAAGACGCTACTGCTCGACTTCAACAAATTCAAGACATCTGGAACACTCGCATCAACTAAGAAATAAAAAAGAATTTAGACACACGCTAAATTCTTTTTTATCATGTCATTGTCCGTATTGACCGTAATACTGTCCATTTTGATCTGTTCCATAAGGATTGCTTGAATACGCAGAAGAATCAGCAGCACCAGTTGTTGTGCCATTTCCTGACTGACTGGAACTAGGAGCAGCACTGCCATACAATTCTTCATATAAAACTGCATTGGTTTCCAATTCAGTCACTTCGTCTAAGCCAAGCGATTTTCTCAGAACATTTTGCATTTCCAACATATGCTCCGAAGTGACGATTTGGTAAGAACCCCCATCTGCTAAGGTGGCATCTTCACCTTTTAATTGCTTGCTTTCAATCTTTTTGAAAGCATCTTGGTAACCTAATAATTGCGGAATACTGCCAGAAGACAACTCTACATTGGTCTGCATATTGTTGCTAACAGCTTTTAAAATAGCCTGATAATGGCTGACACTATTTAAACTCAGCACTTTTTGGACTACTTTTTGAATGACTTCTCGTTGACGCTTTTGACGACCATAATCCCCTTCTGGATCTTGATAACGCATGCGAGAATAAACCAACGCCTGATCTCCGTTGATGTGTTGCTTACCTGGTTCAACAACTGCTTTGTATTCTGGTTCATTTTCTTCAATCGAAATAGGGAAACCAAGTGTGTTATTGACCGTGATACCGCCAACAGCATCAACCAATTGTACCAGACCTTTCATATTGATAAGCACATAGCGGTCAATGTGAATATTCATCATCTTTTGCACTGTGGAAATAGCTAACTCAGCTCCACCATTTGCATAAGCCGCATTGAGCTTTGCTTGCATGGTTTCGTCGCCATTTTTTATATTGGTGAGAATATCCCGCTCCAAACTCATCATCGTAGTCTTTTTCGTCTTAGGATTGACCGTCATGAGAATCATGGAGTCACTATTTCCAGCCCACCGATCTGAGCGTGAACCACTACCCGTATCCACCCCCATTAAGAGCAAGGTAAGCGGTTTGGTAGCTGCAATAACATCTGTATCTTTTCCAAAGCTCTTGTAAGTCTTAGACAATACATCCGTTGATTGGTTATAAATCGTAAATCCATAAACGCCTAGTCCTGCAACCGTTACAAGACACAAGCTTAAAAACATTAAGATAATTTTTTTTAACATATTATTCTAATCTATCAGTTTTACCATTAGGTAAACATCAAGAAATTTCCCTTCTGCAAGATAGGCTCCTCTTTTTTGAATGCCCTCAATCTCAAACCCAAACGCCTGATACAAATGAACAGCACGCTTATTTCTGACTTGTACAGTTAATTCTAATCGTCGAATCACTCCAGAATTTTCTGCCCAGTCTATCGCTTCTTCTAGAAGAAATTTCCCTAAGCCTTGATTCCAAAATGCTCTTTTAACCACGATAAAGACCTGCCCGATATGACGGATTCGCTCATGAAAATCAGCTGTAATGCTTACAAGACCAGCAATTTCATTATCTAATAGTGCAATTAGATAAATCTGGTTATCTGACGCAGCTTGATGTTGAATGAAAGAGCTCATCTGCTCTTCTGTCATCAAAATCCCTGCAGCATCTAATGTCATGTAATCTGATTCTTTTCCAACTTGATTAAGAAAATCAATTAAAGATTTGGCGTCTTGAGGTTCTGCTTCTCTTATAACTAGCTCTAACTCAGTCATTGACAAATTCCTCAAGCAGTTTCTCAGCTCGATGTCCTTTTGCATCAAAGACCAATTCTCGACCATCACTTTTTCTTAAAATTGTCAATTTGAGATAGTCACTTGGCAAACTATCTCCCAACAATTCGCCCCATTCAATAACCGTCACTCCATCTCCAAAGAGAAAATCGTCTAAATCAATAGAATCTGGATCTTCTCCAATGCGATAAACATCCAAATGATAAAGCGGTAGGCGTCCGTCATATTCTCGTACAATAGTATAGGTCGGACTTTTGATCATTTGTTTGATACCCAGTCCACGTGCTAACCCTTTGGTGAACGTTGTTTTCCCAGCACCCAAGTCACCCGTTAAAATCAAAACATCTTGTTTTCGGAGTAAAGCGCCTAATTTCTCGCCCCACGCCATCAACTCATCTTCATTATGGCTAAACATTTTATTATTATATCAAAATTTTTCTGTTTCTGCTGAAATTTAACAAAAGAAAAGCTAGCTCCAAAGAACTAGCAATTTTTCAATCATTAAGCTAAAGCTAGACTGATAAAGTTTAAGATAAACAAAGCATCCAATACCCAGATAATTGGGTGAACTTCCTTAGCTTCACCTTTGATGATTTTCACAAATGCATACATGATGAATCCTGCAGCAATACCATGAGTAATACTGTAAGTAAAGCCCATGAAAACGGATGTAAAGAAGGCTGGTACTGCCTCTGATAAATCGTCCCATTCGATGTCTTTCATACTGGAAAGCATCATAATTCCGACAATGATAAGAATAGGAGCTACTGCTACTGTTGGGACAATAGCAAGAAGTGGACTAAAGAAACTTGAAATAGCAAACAAAGCCGCAACGACAAGTGCTGTTAAACCTGTACGACCACCGGCTTCAATCCCAGCTGCACTTTCTACATAAGTCGTGACATTTGAAGTTCCTGCAATCGCACCAATCGTTGTCCCAACCATGTCTGAAAACAGCGCCTTGTCCATTTTAGTCTGAAGCCCAGACGAATCTTTAGCAGCTTCTTCATCTGCAATGTTAAAGATGCCCGCTTTGCGCCCTGTACTGATCAACGTTCCGATGTTATCAAAAATATCTGTTAATGAAAAGGCCAAAATAGCAAGAAGCACTTCTGGAATGCGAGAAGGTTTTGCAAATAAAGCTAACAAACCATCTTTACCTAAAGCTGCACCAAAAATCTTTCCTAAATCCTGAACAGCAGCACCGATATTATTGGAAGCAAAATTAATCTTTGAAAGGTCTACGACCCCTACCAAGATAGCTACGATTGTTGTTGCTGCAATGGAGAGAACAATCCCTCCGCGAATGCGTTTCAAGACAAAGAAAATGGTGATGAAAATTCCAAACAAAGCTACAAGAACAGCTGGGTTGTTAAAATCTACCAAGCCCGGTGTTGCCATTCCATTGGCTGTAATAGCTGCTTGTGCCTTATCAGCACCTTTTCCTGTAACGCTATAAGTTCCCGGATCAATTGAGAATTTTAAAAGTCCAGCTTTTTTAACTCCAATATAAGCTAGAAAAATCCCAATTCCACCAGAAATAGCGTATTTCAAACTCTCTGGAATTGCATGAATAATAATTGTACGAACCCTAGTCAGCGTGACAATAATACTGATAATCCCGCAGAGGAAAACCATGGCAAGCGCTTCTTGCCATGTATAACCAAGTGCAAAGACAACGGTATAAGTAAAGAAAGCATTCAGTCCCATACCAGGCGCCTGAGCGTAAGGAATGTTGGCATATAAAGCCATCATCAGCGTCCCTGCAACAGTCCCAATGATAGTCGCTAAGAAAACACCTTGTGCTGGCATGCCTGTTTGACTGAGCATTTCAGGGTTGACAAAGAGGATATAACTCATTGCAAAGAAAGTGGTTAAACCAGCAAGAACTTCTGTACGAACAGTTGTACCGTTCTCTTTTAGTTTAAAAAACTTGTCCATTTTTAAAAATCTCCTTAAAATTTACGAACGATAATAGATATAATACCACAAAATATTCATGATTTCAACAGAAGTTTTAAAAACAAACAAATTAATTCAATGTTTTATACAGAAAATCTTTATTTAGACTGATTTTTACTCAAAAAGACCAAGGACATGATTTGAATAAAGGTAAACCCTAAAATGAATAGCAGGCGCTCCCTCTGCAAAGCAGCTGTCAATCGCTCAAAGACTAATGTAGGATGACTGACTAGATCCCAAGAATTGAGCCGATCATAGCGACCAATATAAATTGCGAGACTCGATAAAAATGAGACGGCTCCAATAACCAAATATTCCAGCCACCATCTGAGCTTCAAATAGCCAGAAATCAAATTCCAGCTCTCTATTCCGCATAGAACCCCGAAGAAAATACTTGGAACAAAGGCCATAAAAAGATGCAGACTTTCTCGGTTCCACAAGGTGTCACTCACCCAGTGCATGTGTACCAAGTCCGTAATCATATAGAACGTATTGGGATAAAACACCAGCCAAAGAATCGCTACAGGTAAGAAAAACCATTTTTTCTTAAATTGAATGGCTATAAAAGCCGCATCATAGGCAACCAAAGCTAGAAACATATTCCAAATCAAATCTGGACCTTTTGTCAAAATTCCTTCAGCATAAATGATAGCAGAAATAATCGCAAAGAAAATATGAATGATAATTGTTTTACGCATACTCGATTTCCTCCTTCGTTATATAAGAAAACATTATATCACAAATTCTGCACTTTCATCTTAAAATCTGCTATAATAGAAAACAGCACAAATGAAAGAGTAGACTATGACAAAAAAAGTAATTGCAGTAGATTTAGACGGAACCTTACTCAATTCTGACAGCAAACTATCTGAATTTACAAAAGAAACCATTAAAAAAATTTCTAAAAAAGGACATCATGTTGTCATCACAACCGGACGCCCTTATCGAATGGCACGGGAATTTTATAAAGAATTGGAACTACACACTCCAATGATCAACTTTAATGGCTCTTTGACCCATATCCCGGAGAAAAAGTGGCAACAGGAAAGATGTATCACCTTAGATAAAGAATATCTATTAGACATTGTCAAAAGGAAGGAAGAGATTGAAGCAGACTTCATTGCTGGGGAATATCGAAAGAAATTTTATATCACAGCCCCCAATGAAACGATTGCCGACCCGAAATTATTTGGTGTAGAATCTTTTCAACCTGAAAATCAATTTAATCCAGAATTGGTTACCAAAAATCCCAACTGTATCCTTTTGCAAACGCATACCAATGATAAATATGCTTTGGCAGATGAATTGAATCAATTTTATCAACAACAATTATCTATCAATACTTGGGGCGGCCCGCTCAATATCCTCGAATGCACTCCAAAAGGCGTCAATAAAGCTTTTGCTTTGAAATATTTATTAGAGGTTCTGAACGTGGATCGGAAAGATTTGATTGCTTTTGGTGACGAGCACAATGATACAGAGATGTTAGCTTTTGCCGGTACTGGCTATGCCATGAAAAACGCTAGCCCAACACTTCTTCCTTACGCAGATGAACAACTGCCACTGACCAATGATCAAGACGGAGTCGCTCATCAATTATTGAAACTATTTTTATAATAAGACTTAGAGTTGGATAGGTTTTCTGTCCGACTTTTTAATATTTACACGTCATCTTCCCAGATTTCATTTTTCTGCAACTGATTGTGCACTAGCAATCATGGGGGCAGTCTCATCAGCTATTGATTTTCAATTATTTTCTATCAGTTTATTTATGCTATAAATTGAATATTATAAATTTTGTTTTTTTAAATTTAAAATGTTCCTAGATTTTTTATTGATTTTCCTCTTTCTTATTTAATAATTCGTGTAGATAGAATTATTTTTTCAAAATTTTCATTATTTTTCCAAGTGCTTTTCAAGGTTAATATATTGTTTAAATGGCTAGTTTTGTCCGTTTACAATCTGTCAAAAATATGAAAGATTTTGATTTTTTTAGCTCAAACTATTGCATTTTTCATGAAAACGTTTTATACTTAAGTAGTCTTAAATTTTTCTTAAACTTAAGTCAAACATTTTATAAGGAGGAAAGACAATAATGAGTATCGGAATCATTATTGCAAGCCATGGTGAATTTGCTGCTGGTATTCATCAATCAGGTTCTATGATTTTTGGTGAGCAAGACAAAGTTCAAGTTGTAACTTTTATGCCAAATGAAGGTCCTGATGATTTGTATGCTAAGTTCAATGACGCTGTGGCTGCTTTTGACGCGAACGATGAAGTTCTAGTTTTGGCTGACCTGTGGAGTGGTTCTCCATTTAACCAAGCTAGCCGCGTAATGGGTGAAAATCCTGACCGTAAGTTCGCGATCATTACAGGTTTGAATCTGCCAATGTTGATTCAAGCTTATACTGAACGAATGATGGATGCCAATGCTGGCGTTGACGCTGTTGTCGCAAACATCATCAAAGAAGCGAAGGATGGAGTGAAAGCTCTTCCTGAAGAACTAAATCCTGTAGCTGAGGTAACAAGTGCACCAGCTGCACCAACTGCTCAAGCTGCTATTCCAGAAGGAACCGTTATCGGCGATGGCAAGTTGAAAATCAATCTTGCTCGTATTGATACACGTCTTCTCCACGGTCAAGTTGCAACTGCTTGGACACCAGATTCTAAAGCAGACCGTATCATCGTTGCTTCTGACTCCGTATCAGCTGATAAACTTCGTAAAGAGTTGATCAAACAAGCTGCTCCTGGTAATGTCAAAGCAAATGTTGTCCCAATTGACAAATTGATCGCGGTAGCAAAAGACCCTCGTTTTGGTAACACACATGCACTGATTCTTTTTGAAACTCCTCAAGATGCACTTCGTGCTGTTGAAGGTGGTGTCGATATCAAAACACTCAATGTTGGCTCAATGGCTCACTCAACTGGTAAAACAATGGTCAATAACGTTTTGTCAATGGACAAAGATGATGTTGCAACCTTTGAAAAATTGCGTGACCTCGGAGTAGAATTTGACGTACGTAAAGTGCCAAATGACTCCAAAAAAGATTTGTTTGACTTAATTAAAAAAGCCAACGTTCAATAATGGAAAGGATTTAGAATATGTCAATTATTTCTATGATTTTAGTGGTCTTCGTTGCCTTTCTTGCTGGACTCGAAGGAATCTTGGACCAATTTCAATTCCACCAACCACTTGTTGCTTGTACCCTTATCGGTCTAGTAACAGGACACTTGGAAGCAGGTGTCATCCTTGGTGGTACACTTCAAATGATTGCTCTTGGTTGGGCAAACATTGGTGCTGCCGTTGCTCCTGATGCTGCACTTGCTTCTGTAGCATCTGCAATCATCATGGTACAAGGTGGCGACTTCACTGATAAAGGTATCAGTTTCGCTTATACAACTGCTATCCCTCTTGCAGTTGCAGGTCTCTTCCTTACAATGATTGTTCGTACAATTTCAGTAGGTCTTGTTCACGGTGCTGATGCTGCTGCTAAAGAAGGTAACATCGGTGCTGTAGAACGTACTCACTTAGTTGCACTTCTTCTTCAAGGTCTTCGTATTGCTATTCCTGCTGCTCTTCTTCTTGCAGTTCCAACATCAGTCGTTCAAGGTGTCTTGAATGCTATGCCTGCTTGGTTGTCAGGTGGTATGGCTGTCGGTGGTGGTATGGTCGTTGCCGTTGGTTACGCGATGGTTATCAACATGATGGCAACTCGCGAAGTATGGCCATTCTTTGCTATCGGTTTTGCACTTGCAGCTTTATCAAACCTTACTCTTATTGCTATGGGTACTATTGGTGTCGCAATTGCCTTGATTTACATCAACCTTTCTAAAAAAGGCGGAAATGGTGGCGGCGGTTCTGCTACATCAAATGACCCAATTGGTGATATTTTAGAAGACTACTAAGAAAGGAGCTACTAATACCATGACAGAAAAAATTCAATTATCAAAATCAGATCGTCAAAAAGTTTGGTGGCGTTCAACTTTCTTGCAAGGTTCTTGGAACTATGAACGGATGCAAAACTTAGGTTGGGCGTACGCACTTATCCCAGCTATCAAAAAACTTTACACTTCTAAAGAAGACCGTGCTGCGGCTCTTGAACGTCACTTGGAATTCTTTAATACTCACCCATACGTAGCTGCTCCTATCATTGGTGTGACACTCGCCCTTGAAGAAGAAAAGGCTAACGGGGCTGAAATTGACAACACTGCTATCCAAGGGGTTAAAATCGGTATGATGGGACCTCTTGCTGGTATCGGTGACCCAGTCTTCTGGTTTACCGTTCGTCCTATCCTCGGTGCTCTTGGTGCCTCACTTGCTATGGCAGGTAACGTGATGGGACCAATCCTCTTCTTCGTACTTTGGAATCTTATCCGTATGGCCTTCTTATGGTACACTCAAGAACTTGGCTACAAAGCTGGTTCTGAAATTACAAAAGACATGTCAGGTGGTATCCTTCAAGACATCACCAAAGGAGCTTCAATCCTTGGTATGTTCATCATCGCCGTTCTTGTTGAACGTTGGGTAAATATTGCCTTTACGGTAGGACTTCCTTCTAAGACTTTGTCTAAAGGTGCTTACATTGAATTCCCTAAAGGAAATGTTACTGGTCAACAATTACATGATATCCTTGGTCAAGTAAATAGTGGTCTTGGACTTGATAAAATACAAGCTCAAACACTTCAAGGACAGTTAGATGCTTTAATTCCTGGCTTGATGGGGCTTCTTCTTACATTCCTATGTATGTGGTTGCTTAAGAAGAAAGTTTCTCCAATCACAATTATCATCGGTCTCTTCATCGTTGGTATTGTGGCACGCTTCTTCGGAATCATGTAAATAACAAAAAGAAGGTTTCGGCCTTCTTTTTTATTGACAATAAATGTGCTATAATAGGGAGGATAATAGATAAACGAGGATTGAACATGGCACAGTCACAAAATACAAAAATTGATTTTCAAACAACAGGAACTTCTTATCTGGGAATTGGAGGGAAAGTTGGAAAATTCTTAGTTGGAGATAAAGCGCTCGAATTTTATGCAGATGCCAATGTCGAAGACTATATTCAAATCCCTTGGGATACTATCCATCAAATCGGTGCCAATGTGTCTGGCAAACGAATTAGTCGTCATTTTGAAGTCTTTACCAATAAAGGAAAATTCCTTTTCGCTTCAAAAGATGCTGGAACTATTTTGAAACATGCTCGAAATCATATCGGCAATGAAAAGGTTATTAAATTACCGACACTGATTCAAACAATTGGTCAATTTTTTAAAAATCTATTTGCAAAAAAATAAGAATTCTTGTATAATCATAGGAAACGGATAAGTAAATCTAGTATCTCTTTCAGAAAGTCTGCGGCAGCTGTGAGCAGATAGGGAGCTAGCTTGAAATTCTACCGTGATATTAATTTCATAAACAATCAAGTGCACTTATGTGAAGTTGGATGGGACCGTGGCTCTGCCACTCCAACACTTTCATAGGTGTATTTTTATTTCAGGAGGTTCTGATGTTAGATATTAAACGCATTCGCACAGATTTTGATATCATCGCAAAAAAATTAGCTACTCGTGGCGTTGACGCTGCAACACTTGATAAAATGAAAGAGTTTGATAGCAAACGCCGTGAACTCTTGGTCAAGGTTGAAAATTTAAAAGCAGAGCGTAACACGGTTTCAGCAGAAATTGCCCAAGCGAAACGTAATAAAGACAATGCTGATGATAAAATTGCTGCCATGCAAACATTATCTGCTGAAGTTAAAGCATTAGACGCAGAGTTAGCAGAAATTGACGCTACATTAACCGAGTTTACAACGACTTTGCCAAATATTCCTCACGATAGTGTGCCGGTAGGTGCTGACGAAGACGATAATGTAGAAGTTCGCCGTTGGGGGACGCCACGTGTGTTTGACTTTGATGTAAAAGCTCACTGGGATCTTGGTGAAAATCTTGATATTCTCGACTGGGAACGCGGGGCAAAAGTAACCGGCGCTCGTTTCCTCTTTTACAAAGGACTTGGAGCTCGTCTAGAACGCGCTATTTATAATTTCATGTTAGACGAGCATCAAAAAGAGGGCTACACGGAAGTCATTCCTCCTTACATGGTTAATCACGATTCTATGTTTGGGACTGGTCAATATCCAAAATTCAAAGAAGATACGTTTGAATTGAGCGATACAAATTACGTTCTCATTCCAACTGCTGAAGTTCCTTTGACAAACTACTACCGTGGGGAAATTTTAGACGGAAAAGGCTTGCCAATCTACTTCACAGCCATGAGTCCGTCTTTCCGTTCTGAAGCTGGTTCTGCCGGTCGTGACACCCGTGGTTTGATTCGTTTGCATCAATTCCACAAAGTGGAAATGGTCAAATTTGCCAAACCAGAGCATTCTTATGAAGAATTAGAAAAAATGACCGCTAACGCCGAAAATATCCTTCAGAAATTAAATCTTCCTTACCGCGTTGTTGCACTTTCTACAGGGGATATGGGCTTCTCTGCAGCGAAGACCTACGACTTGGAAGTCTGGATTCCAGCACAGAATACCTACCGTGAAATTTCTAGCTGTTCCAATACCGAAGATTTCCAAGCTCGTCGTGCCCAAATCCGTTACCGTGACGAAGCAGATGGCAAGGTCAAACTCCTACACACTTTGAATGGATCCGGTCTTGCAGTTGGTCGTACCGTTGCAGCCATTCTTGAAAATTACCAAAATGAAGACGGCTCCGTCACTATTCCAGAAGTACTTCGTCCATACATGGGCGGTGTGAAAATGATTGCTCCAAAATAACATAAAAACTCTGAGATTTTCAAATCATCTCAGAGTTTTCTTATCTCTTCATTTGATTGTTTCGCTTTTTAATCATTGCACTTCGAACCACACTTATCACAGTTGGGAGTAAGGTGACAATGACAATTCCCAAAATAATCGCTGAAAAATGAGTTTTCACAAAGGGGATATTCCCAAAAAGATAGCCTGCCCCTGTCGCAATCAAAGACCAAGACAAAGCTGCGATAAAAGCTCGTTTCAGAAAAGATTGAACTGGGAATTGGCTAATGCCTGCTACAAATGGGACAAAGGTACGAATAATGGGAATATAGCGTCCTAAAATAATAGAAGTAGAACCATGTTTTTCAAAATACACTTCTGCTTCTTTGATATTTTCTTCTTTTATCAATTTACTGAAAAATTTATAATGTACAAAACGATAACCCAAGGTTCTGCCAATGAAGAAATTACAGGTATCACCGACAAAAGCTCCCACAAAAAATAGAAGCATAAAAAGTAGAACATTAAAATGCATTGCTGGATTAGCTGATAGAGCGCCTGCAGCAAAAAGTAAGCTGTCTCCCGGCAGGAATGGAAATACTACCGCAGCTGTCTCAATAAAAATTACCAAAAACAAAATCAAATACGTCCAGCCACCTACAGCATGAGCAATATTATAAATGTGTGCATCAATATGCAAGATAAAATCAATAATAAACATCTCTTCTCCTTTTGTCCATTCTCTATTATAACAGAAAATATTACAGAAAAGCGTATTTTAAAAATAAAAAAATAGAAGTGAACGGTACAAGCCAATCCACTTCTGATTTTTATTAGTATTTTCGAAATCGTTGGTAACGTGCTTCTAAAAGTTGTTCAAGTGGTAGCTGAGACAAATTTGCTAATTCAGCAACTATTTCTTGCTTCACAGCATACAATAAATCCTGATTGCTAAGCCTTGCTTCTGGAATCACCTTGTCCACTACTCCCATATCAAGAAGCTCATGAGAAGTGATTTTCATGAGTTCTGCAGCTTCCATAGCACGACTGCCGTCTTTCCACAAGATAGAAGCAAAACCTTCGGGACTAAGCACCGCGTAAATTGAATTTTCTAGCATCCAGACCTTGTCTGCAACAGCTAAAGCTAGCGCTCCTCCAGATCCGCCTTCACCGATAATAATAGCGATAATCGGCACCTTTAAATCGCTCATCTCGAGCAAATTACGCGCAATAGCTTCTCCTTGACCGCGCTCTTCAGCCCCAACTCCCGGATAAGCACCGGCTGTATTGATAAGCGTAACGATAGGACGACCAAATTTCTCTGCCTGCTTCATCAAGCGAAGTGCTTTTCGATAACCTTCTGGATGAGGTTGTCCAAAATTCCGTTGCAAATTATCCTGTAGATTGCGTCCTTTTTGAATCCCAACAACGGTGATGGGCTGACCATCTAAAGTTCCGATTCCACCGATAACCGCTCCGTCATCTCGAAAAGAACGATCGCCATGTAATTCAATAAAATTCTCGCAAATTCCTTGCGCAAAATCCAAAGCTGTCAATCGTGCCTGATCTCGTGCTTCTTTAATAATTCGGGTAATCTTTGTCATTGTTCACCTCCATGGAAAGCCAATAACATTGCAATGGTGGAGCGCAATTCCAAGCGTTTGACAATGGCATCAACAAAACCATGTTCAAGCAAAAATTCTGCCTTTTGGAAGTCATCTGGCAATTTTTCACGAACGGTTGTTTCAATTACTCGGCGACCTGCAAAGCCAACAAGCGCTTGCGTTTCAGCCAAAATGATGTCTCCTTCCATGGCAAATGAAGCCGTCACCCCACCCGTGGTCGGGTCTGTTAAGATCGTCAAATAAAACAAGCCAGCATTAGAATGACGTTTCACCGCTGCGGATACTTTAGCCATTTGCATCAAACTCATAATTCCTTCTTGCATGCGAGCGCCACCAGAAGCTGTAAACAAAGTGACTGGTAACTGATGTTCTGTAGCATATTCAAAAAGACGAGTAATTTTTTCTCCAACGACCGTTCCCATAGAAGCCATGATAAAGTTGGAATCCATGATCCCCAGTGCAGTTTTTTGACCACCGATTGTCGCAATTCCTGTCAATACCGCTTCATCCAAACCTGTTTTTTCACGGACAGTCCTTAATTTTTCACGATATTTAGGAAACTTCAAGGGGTCTGATGTTTCAATTCCTGTAAATAATTCCTCAAAACTATTGGCATCTACCGTTAAGTTGAGGCGTTCAAAAGCTGAAATACGAAACGTATAGCCACATTGCGGGCAAATCCGTTCACTTCCCAAATCTTTTTGGTAAATGATATGCTTACATCCTGGACATTTTGAAAACAATTCATCCGGAAACTCTGGTTTCACTTGAGGTTTCTCACGACTGGAACGGTTTGGATTGATCCGAATATACTTATCCTTTTTGGAAAACAAAGCCATGACTTATATCCTTTACTCCTCTACTTTTTCTTTTGATAAGCTGGTAAAAATTTCTCCATAAGAAAAGCTGTATCATAATCGCCAGTAATGACATGTGGGTCTGAAATCAAATCTAACTGAAAACCGCTATTTGTCACAACGCCGTCGATTTCTAACTCATAGAGCGCACGCTGCATTTTCATTAATGCATCAAAGCGATTTTCACCATGAACAATAATCTTGGCAATCATGCTGTCATAATACGGCGGAATCGTGTAGCCAGGATAAACTGCAGAATCCACACGCAACCCCACTCCACCACTCGGTAGATAGAGATTGGAAATCTTTCCCGGACTTGGTGCAAAGTTGAAGGCAGGATTTTCCGCATTGATTCGACACTCAATCGCATGACCTGTTATATGAATATCTTCTTGGTTAAAAGGCAGCTCTTGCCCCACAGCAATTTTGATTTGCTCCTTAACAATGTCCACCCCCGTTACAAATTCCGTTATCGGATGCTCCACTTGTACACGAGTATTCATTTCCATGAAATAAAATTCTCTTTTGCCTTCATCAAATAAGAATTCAATCGTTCCAGCGTTTTCATATCCGACAGATTGGGCAGCTCGTACAGCAGCTTCCCCAATTTTACGACGAAGGGTCTTGCCAATCGCAACCGACGGACTTTCTTCCAGCACTTTTTGATTATTTCTTTGAAGTGAACAATCGCGCTCGCCTAAGTGGACAACATGACCATGTTGGTCAGCCAAAATTTGGACTTCAATATGCCGAGCTGGATAAATGACCCGCTCCATGTACATGGCGCCATTTCCGAAAGCCGCTTTGGCTTCACTAGAAGCTGACTCAAAAGCAGCTACTAAATCCTCTGCTTTTTCAACCTTCCGAATACCTTTGCCACCACCGCCAGCAGAAGCTTTCAGCATGACTGGATAACCAATTTTTTCTGCAACCGCAAGTGCTTCGTCTGAAGTATGAACTTCGCCATCAGAACCTGGGATTACAGGCACATTAGCCTTAATCATCTGAGCACGCGCATTGATTTTATCACCCATTAAATCCATTACCGCTCCCGAAGGACCGATAAATTTAATACCAACTTCCTCGCACATCGTCGCAAACTTAGAATTCTCACTCAAAAAACCAAAGCCTGGATGAATCGCCTCTGCCCCAGTCAAAACTGCAGCAGAAAGAACCGCATTCATATTGAGATAGGATTCCGTTGACTTTGCTGGACCAATGCAAACTGCTTCATCTGCCAGTAAAGTATGGAGAGCTTCTTTGTCAGCAGTAGAATAGACTGCTACTGTCGCAATCCCTAACTCTCTAGCTGCACGAATAATTCTGACCGCAATTTCCCCACGGTTGGCAATTAAAATCTTACGAAACATGGTGAAATCTCCTTTTTTATTGTCCGAGGGCAAAAGTTAAAGTACCACTTGCTGCCAACTTCCCGTCAACTTCTGCTTTCGCTTCCACAACCGCAATGGTGCCACGACGCTTCACAAACTTCGCTGTCATGATGAGCTGATCACCAGGAACAACTTGTTTTTTAAATTTCACCTTGTCCATTCCGGCATAAAAGACCAATTTCCCCTTATTTTCCTCCTTGGACAATTCCAAAACACCGGCTGTTTGAGCCAAAGCCTCCATAATGAGAACTCCCGGCATAACAGGATATTCAGGGAAATGTCCGTTGAAAAAAGGCTCATTGATTGTAACATTTTTAAGCGCTACAATCTCATCTTCTTTCACTTCCAACACACGATCAACCAACAGCATAGGGTAACGATGTGGAAGAGCTTCTTTTATCGCATTGATATCAATCATTTAATCCGCACCAAACCTTTCCCAAATTCGACCATTTCTTCATTTTGGACAAGGATTTCCGTCACAATACCGTCCTTAGGTGACGGAACTTCATTCATCACTTTCATGGCCTCAATAATCATCAAGGTTTGCCCTTTCTTGACTTGGTCGCCAACGGAAACAAAGGAAGGTTTATCAGGTCCAGAAGCAAGATAAGCAACTCCAACCAAGGGACTTTCTACTACATCGCCTTCAGCTGTAGGTGTTTCTGGACTAATCGTTTCCTCCACAATTGGAGGAACAGTTGGCTGGGTAACTTCTACTTGTGAAACAAGATTGGTGTTCACTGTTGAATCCTCTGCAGAAGGAGCAATTGATTCAACTGTTCTTTCATTTTTACTGAAAGTTAATTCATCACTTTGATTTTTATAAGAAAATTCACGCAGACTTGATTGGTCAAATTGAGCCATCAAATCTTTGATTTCATTGATATTCATTTAAGCCTCCCAGCGCTTGAATGCAAGTACAGCATTGTGCCCGCCAAAGCCAAAGGTATTTGAAATCGCATATGGAATATCATGTTCTTGCCCTTGACCATAGATGACATTCGCCTCGATATCATCTGAAAGTTCTTGCGTTCCTGCAGTCATCGGTACAAAGTTATGACGCATTGCTTCAATCGTTGCAATAGCCTCTACTGCACCGGCTGCACCAAGAAGGTGACCTGTGAAAGATTTCGTAGAAGAAACCGGTACTTCTTTCCCAAGAACATTAACAATCGCTTGACTTTCACCCTTTTCATTGGCTTGTGTAGAAGTTCCATGAGCATTCACATAGGCAATGTCTGAAGGTTGTAATCCTGCTTCTTCAATGGCTAGTTTCATAGCTTTAGCAGCCCCTGTACCAGCTGGTGATGGTGTTGTCATGTGATATGCGTCACAAGTATTTCCATACCCCACAATTTCTGCTAAAATCGTTGCCCCACGTTTTTCAGCATGTTCTAAACTTTCAATTACTAAAACACCTGCCCCTTCTCCCATTACAAATCCATTTCGATCTTTATCAAATGGAATAGACGAACGTTTTGGATCTTCATTTGTGGAAAGAGCTGTAAGAGCTGCAAAACCGCCGATGCCAATTTCGTTGATAGAGCATTCAGAACCACCTGCTAAAATAACATCTTGAAAACCAAATTTAATTTCACGGTATGCCTCTCCAATAGCATCATTAGAAGACGCACAAGCAGTTGTAATAGATTTACACACCCCATTAGCTCCCACACGAATAGCGATATTTCCGGCTCCCATATTTGAAAGTGCTTTAGGAATGAAGAGCGGTTGGATACGATTGGCTCCTCTTTCATGCATTCGGATAATTTGATCTTGCAATTCTTTTAAGCCACCAATCCCACTAGATACAATGACACCAAATCGATCATGATCAACTGTCTCGGTATCTAGATGAGCATTTTCTAACGCTTCTAAAGCTGCATGAATGGCATAAATAGAATACATATCCATACGATTTTTGTCTTTTTTAACAAAATGTTTTTCTAGCGGGAAATCTTTAATTTCTGCTGCATTATGTACACCAATCACACTAGGATCAAAATTCGTAATTGGACCGATACCAATCTTCCCTTCTTTTAGACTATCCCAAAACTCTTCGGGTGTGTTTCCAATAGGTGAAGTTACTCCATATCCTGTTACAACAACTCGATTTAGTTTCATTTCGAACTCCTTTATTAAGAAAATATATCACATGCTTAAAACTCATAAGTTTTAGTCATCTTCTACCTCATGGTTAACCCGCCATCAATAGCAATGACTTGCCCAGTTAAATACTCTTGACGAGCTAGAAAGACTGCCACTTCTGCTACTTCGCTGGTATTTCCAAAACGTTTCATCGGAATTTGTGCTAACGTAGCTTCTTTCACTTTATCAGACAAAACATCGGTCATATCTGACTCAATCATACCTGGTGCAATAGCATTCACTCGTACATTGCGGGCTGCTACTTCACGCGCTACAGACTTAGTAAATCCGATCAGTCCAGCCTTAGAAGCCGCATAGTTTGCTTGACCGACATTGCCAATCAAACCAACCACACTTGATACATTGATAACAGCACCTTGACGAGCTTTCGACATTGGCTTCAAAACCGCTTGAGTCATATTAAAAGCACCAACAAGATTTACTTTCAAGACCTGCTCAAAATCTTCCTCTGTCAATTTTAGCATGAGTTTATCTTTTGTAATCCCTGCATTATTAACCAGAATATCCACGCTTCCAAGTTTTTCGATAGTTTCTTCTACCATCCGCTTGGCATCCGTGCTGTCTGACACATCACCAGAGATAGAAACCACTTGTACACCATAATCTGAAAATTCAGAGACGAGCTCCTCATCAATCTCACGGCGACCGTTTAAAACAATGTTGGCACCTAGACTCGCAAACTTATGTGCCATTGCAAGACCAATTCCACGTGTTGAACCAGTTATAAAAACATTTTTACCTTTAAGTTCCATACCTATTCCTTATTTTCTAGAAGAGTAGATAAACTTCTAACATCTTCAACGTGAGCAACCTTTGCTGATTTATCAATTTTTTTAACAAAACCAGAAAGAACCTTACCTGGACCAATTTCAATAAAATTAGTTACACCAACTTTTTGCATCGTTGCAATACTATCATAAAAACGAACTGGTTCCATAACTTGACGAGTTAAGAGTTCCTTAATTCGTCCTTGTTCCATGACAGTTGCTTCTGTATTTCCTACCAAAGGAAGTTTGAAATCAGCAAATTCAACTGTTTCCAAAACTTTTGCCAATTTATCACTTGCAGGTTTTAGCAAAGCTGTATGAAATGGACCGGAAACATTCAAAGGGATGAGACGCTTAACGCCAGCTTCTTTTAACAATTCCACTGCTTTGTCAACCGCTTCAACTTCACCACCAATAACAATCTGACTAGGTGTATTGTAGTTTGCTGGTGATACAATTCCCAGCTGGCTTGCCTTTTGACAAGCTACTTCAATTGTAGCTAAATCGGCATTTAAAACCGCAACCATTTTACCAGAGCCAGCAGGAGCTGCTTCTTCCATAAAAGCACCACGCTTTGCCACCAAATCAACCGCCGTTGTAAACTTCAAAGCACCTGCTGCTACCATGGCAGAGTATTCCCCAAGAGAAAGGCCTGCTACCATATCAGCTTGCATTCCTTTTTCTTGCAATAATCGGTAAATAGCAACCGAAGTGGTTAAAATTACTGGCTGAGTATAGCGTGTCTGATTGAGCTTTTCTTCCTCATTATCTATCAGATATCGTAGATCATAGCCCAATACTTGACTTGCTTCATCATAGGTTGCCCTCACTACATCAAACTGATCGTAAAGGTCACGAGCCATTCCCAGATACTGAGCACCCTGACCTGCAAATAGAAAGGCTGTTTTAGTCATTTCTAGTTACTCCTGCCCAACGGCTAGCTTCTTTTTGGATTACCTCTGCTGCACCGTAGTAAATATCTTTTAAAATTTCTTCAACTGTTTCTTCTTTGCTGACAAGCCCCGCAATTTGTCCTGACATGACAGAACCATGTTCAACATCACCGCGAACAACTGCATTTGCAAGAGCGCCAGCTCCTAAATTCTCAAAAACAGTTAAATCAGGATTTTCTTGCTTAAAAGCATCCTTTTCTGCTTGGTCAAATTCTCTAGTTAGTTTATTTTTCAAAGCTCGTACCGCATGACCAAAATGTTGAGCAGAAATAGTGGTATCAATATCCCGAGCTTTCAAAATCATATTTTTATAATTTTGGTGCGCATTTGACTCTTTTGCAACGACGAAACGTGTTCCCACTTGAACAGCCTCTGCACCAAGCATAAAGCCTGCAGCTGCACCGCGACCATCTGCGATTCCACCCGCTGCAATCACAGGAATATCAACTGCTTCAACTACCTGACGAACCAAAGTCATGGTGGTTAATTTTCCAATATGCCCACCTGCTTCCATTCCTTCAGCAATGACTGCATCTGCACCAATTTTTTCCATTCGCTTAGCCAATGCTACACTTGGAACTACTGGAATGACTGTAATACCTGCGTCGTGGAAACGAGTCATATATTTACTTGGATTTCCTGCACCAGTTGTCACAACCTTGACACCTTCTTCAATCACTAAGTCAACAATATCTTCCACAAACGGTGACAACAGCATGATATTCACGCCAAAAGGTTTGTCTGTCAATGACTTAATTTTATCAATATTAGCTTTGACAACTTCTTTCGGTGCATTACCACCACCGATAATGCCAAGACCTCCCGCTTTAGAAACTGCACCAGCCAAGTCACCATCAGCAACCCAGGCCATTCCTCCCTGGAAAATAGGATATTTAATATTTAACAATTCTGTAACACGTGTTTGCATAATACCTTCCTTTATATTGCTTAAGTAATAGCTCAATCATCTCAAGTATACCCTTTGTATAATTTGAAAATCAAACTATTACCTAAACAAGAGGGAGTGGAACCTATCATCTTTAAATTGATTTTATCGTTCCACCCCAGCAAAATTAACTGTCTACCTCAATACCTTTTTTAAAAGAGGGCGAGAATCTTCTCTCAGCCCCGTTTCATTTTTTATTTTGTTTTTTCTTCCACATAAGCGACCAAGTCACCAACTGTGTTCAATCCTTCTTCAGTTTCAATTTGAATATCGAATGCATCTTCGATTTCTGAAATAACTTGGAACAAATCCAATGAATCTGCATCAAGATCATCAAAAGTTGACTCAAGAGTAACTTCTGAAGGTTCCTTACCAAGTTCTTCCACAATAATTTCTTGTACTTTTTCAAATACTGCCATGATAGACTCCTTTAAAAATAAATATTTATATTCATGTGTTTACCACATAATAACTAAATTGTAACAATAAGTGTGCCCCATGTCAAACCTCCACCGAATCCTGACAGCAAAACTGTTTGACTGCCATCAAGGTGAATGAGTCCTTTTTCAACACACTCAGATAAGAGAATTGGAATGCTCGCTGCACTCGTATTCCCATATTCCATCATATTTGCAGGAAGTTTTTCCCTCGCTGCACCAATCTTTTTCGCCATTTTATCTAAAATACGAATATTGGCTTGATGTAATAGTAAATAGTCAATATCCTTTACTTGAATATCACTGGATTCAATCGTATTTTTTATAGATTTTGCCACATCTCGAATAGCAAAATCAAAAATTTTTCGACCATCCATTGTCAAGTAAGGCGCTACTTCTCCCTTTTCAGAATAAGGTGAAGATAAACCAACTTTACCACAAGTCAAGCTTTCCCCACGCGAACCGTCTGTATATTGACTTTCAGCTAAAAAATGCTGCTGCTCTGAGCTCTCTAGCAAAACACCACCAGCACCATCACCGAAAAGAACCGCAGTTGAACGATCAGACCAGTCAAGAACTTTTGATAAGGTTTCACTTCCTATAACAAAGCCCTTCTGGTAACGACCTGAAGAAATTAACTTTTCAGCTGTCGACAGAGCGAAGATAAAGCCACTGCAAGCCGCTGTCAAATCAAAGGCAAAAGCATGATTTGCACCAATATTTGCTTGAACTCGTGCAGCCGTTGAAGGCATCATAGAGTCTGGGGTGATAGTTGCCACAATGATAAAGTCTAGCTCATCTGCATGGATATTCGCCTTTTTCAACAATTGACTTGCCACCTTTGTAGCCAAATCACTCGTTGATTCTGTTTGTGACAGATGACGGCGTTCTATTCCTGTCCGACTTGAAATCCATTCATCGCTCGTATTCATTATCTTTGCCAAATCATCATTTGTAACCACCTGACTTGGAGCATAATGAGCGACTTGACTAATTTTCGCATAGTTCATTATTTCAAATCCTCTAGAAAACGATACAGATTAGTCAGACCTTTTCCCATGACCTTCATCTCTTCAGCATCCATTCCTTCAATGATTCTTTCAACCATTCTCTTGTGAAATCTTCTATGCAAGCGATAAATTAGGCGACCATTTTTTGTCAAATTCAGATGAACAACACGACGATCAACTTCTGAACGTGTCCGTTCAATATAGCCTTTTCTTTCAAGGTTATTTAAACTAGTTGTTACGGTTCCTAATGTCACCATCAATTCCTTTGCTACACTACTAGGAGTCGCATTAGGATTTTTTCCAACAACATCAATCGTGTGCATTTCTTTGATAGAGATATCTTTGAAGCGACTGCCTCTCAAACTAGATTCTTCAATAACCAATACATTATTGAAAATAGATGTTAAATAATCATTGACCAATTGGTAATCCAAAAATCTATCCTCCTCTAACAAAAAAACTTTCAACATCAAAACATTTGACTAGAAAAGTATATCAAATATCAAATTAAATTGCAACTACTTTTTTACTTCCCAGAAAATTTTGGTCGACGCTTCTCAGCATAAGCTCGCACCCCTTCTTTGAAATCTTCTGTGAAAGCCAATGTCTTCTGCAACTGTAATTCGAGTTTTGCATACTCATCCCAACCAGTAAACAAACTCTTCCATACCAATTCTTTAATAGCACGATAAGAATTAAGTGAATGACGTTTCAACTTCTTAATCACTTGATTCGTTGTAGTTTCTAACTTTTCAACTTCACAAACTTTATACAAAAGACCGTAATTTAAAGCTTTTTCTGCGTTTAACGGTTCACCTGTCATTGCTAATTGAGTTGCTCTCGTCACACCAATCGCTCTAGCAAGTAAATACAGACCACCCGCATCAGGAGCAAGACCTACCCCCACAAAGGCTTGAATAAAACGAGAACGCTCCGTTGCAATACAGAAATCTGCAGCTACCACCATATTAGCTGCCGCACCAGCAACTGGTCCATCTACACTCATAATGATAGGCTTAGATAGTTGTTTCATTGAGTAAGAAATTTCATTGACTAATTCAGCAATTTTCACCAAAGACTGAATATCATCTGCCTCCACTGCTCGTTGCATTTCTGCCAAATCACCACCAACAGAAAATACTTTTCCATTTGCATTGATGAGCAATATTTGGACAGCTTTATCCTCAGCAGCCAATTCAATGGCTTTTAAAATCTCCTCACACATGGGAACATTAAACCCATTGGAAACCTCCGGGCGATTCAATGTTAAAGTCGCAACACCGTCATTGACACTATATAAAATATTTTCAAATTGCATTAAATTGCCTCCGACAATTCTTTTCTTTGTCAATTAAATTATTTGAATATCAAATAATATGGTTACATTCTAACATAAAATATTTGCTTTAGCAAGTAAGCACAAGTAAATTTGAAAAGATTTCAGAATTTTGCTATAATTTAAACAAGCAGCCATTAGGAGAATGTATGAAAGTTGTTAAATTTGGAGGAAGTTCACTTGCCTCCGCTGGTCAATTAGAAAAAGTATTACAGATTATAAAAGCTGATCCTGAACGTCGCTTCGTGATTGTCTCTGCACCTGGGAAGCGAAGCACTCAGGATACAAAGGTAACAGATGCCCTCATTAAATATTATCGAGACTATGTTGCTGGTAATGACGTAACAAAACACCAACAGTGGATTATTCAGCGTTATCGAGATATGGCGTTAGAACTGCAGCTTAAACCAAATATTCTAGAGAGAATTTCAAAAAGTTTCCAAAAGCTCGCAAGCCTTCCTATCGAAAATAATAAGTTCTTGTACGATACTTTTCTTGCTGCAGGTGAAAATAACAATGCGAAACTCATTGCGGCTTATTTTACCCAAAATGGCGTAGATGCTCGTTATGTTCACCCTAGAGAAGCAGGACTCATTGTATCCAGCGAACCAGGAAATGCTCGACTTCTCCCTTCCAGTTATGATAAAATCGAAGAACTAAATGAAGCTGACGAAGTATTGATTATCCCAGGATTCTTTGGAGTAACAAAAGACGATCAAATTTGCACCTTTTCACGTGGTGGATCCGATATTACTGGATCCATCATTGCGGCAGGTGTAAAAGCTGATCTTTACGAAAATTTCACAGATGTTGACGGTATTTTTGCAGCACACCCTGGCATTATTCACATGCCACACTCCATTCCAGAATTAACTTATCGCGAAATGCGTGAATTAGCTTACGCAGGTTTTACTGTATTACATGACGAAGCACTCATTCCAGCTTACCGTGGAAAAATTCCACTCGTTATTAAAAATACAAATAACCCCACTCATCCTGGTACAAAAATTGTTTTAAAGCACAGCAACAGGGACTTCCCTGTAGTAGGTATTGCTGCAGATGCCCATTTCACCAGTATCAACATGTCTAAATACCTCATGAACCGTGAAATCGGTTTTGGTAGAAAAGTTCTGCAAATATTGGAAGATCTAAATATCCGCTGGGAGCACATGCCTACCGGTATCGATGACTTATCTATTATTCTTCGGGATCGTGAATTAACCCCCATTAAAGAGGAAGAAATTCTTCGTCAATTAAGACAAAAGTTAGAAGTCGACCACGCAGAAATCGAACATGACCTCTCAATCATTATGATTGTCGGTGAAAAAATGAAAAGTCATATTGGTTTGACCGCTACTGCAACAAAAGCATTATCAGATAATCATATTAATATCCAAATGATTTCGCAAGGATCTAGTGAAGTTTCAATCATGATTGTTATCAATTCCGAACAAGAAAAAGCAGCTATAAAAGCACTGTACAAAGCTTTTTTTGAATAAAAATTGAGAGTCTAGGTAAAAGTTCATAAAATAGTCAAAAAGCTTAAAATCAACGTTTTAATTAACTTGATTTTAAGCTTTTTTTGCTATGAGAGATTATTACACTTTGACCATGAATGAGTTTTTGCTCAGCCACTTGCATTATATTAACCCCAAAATCTTGATGTAGTAGCTGATGATGAAGGCAACAGCGTAAGGGTATGAGTTCGAACTAAAAATTTTCAAATTTTGATTGATTGCTACGCGTAATCTCCCCAGAATGCATTATTTATGGGTGAACTCGTCAGCAAACATAGGCATCTCACCTGTCTCACCCGGAAATCTATTACAAATCCCAATATCAGCTTTTCATCAACCAAGAGCCTGAAT
Source organism: Streptococcus sp. HMSC36C04 (assembly GCF_001839535.1). Classification (NCBI taxonomy): domain Bacteria; kingdom Bacillati; phylum Bacillota; class Bacilli; order Lactobacillales; family Streptococcaceae; genus Streptococcus; species Streptococcus sp. HMSC36C04. The sequence goes on from NZ_KV841577.1 coordinate 28,028, forward strand.
TAGTGTTATAAATAATAATTTTAAACTGAGATTCCGCATTCTATTTTAAAAATAGCAAAAAAGAAACCCGATTATATCAAAGGCTTCTAATCATCTATCAACTCCGGCAGTAGGACTCGAACCTACGACATCATGATTAACAGTCATGCGCTACTACCAACTGAGCTATGCCGGAT
>NZ_KV841578.1:0-478 GCF_001839535.1 Streptococcus sp. HMSC36C04
CAAGGAAGGAGAAGGAAATGGAGTTCAAGGAGTTATATGCCAAGGTGAGAGGAATTGTGCTGAAGTGTCGGAGGGAATATTATGTCCACCTGTGGGAATTAAGCGATTGGGAACAAGAGGGCATGTTGGTGCTCTATCAGTTGGTGAGTCGCTATCCGCAGCTGGTAGAGTCAGAAAGTCAGCTCTATGTTTACTATAAGACCAAGTTCCGGAATCATATCCTGGACATCCTCCGTAAACAGGAAAGTCAAAAACGCAAACTTGATCGTCAAGCTTATGAAGAAGTGAGCGAGATTGGTCACAAGCTCAGCCTGAAAGAACTATATCTGGATGAATTGGTGATTCTCCGAGACCAGCTAAAGAGCTATCAAGCTCAACTGAGCCCAGAGAAACAAGAGCAGTACGAGCGCTTACTAGCCGATGAACGGTTCAAAGGCCGCCAAGCTATGATTCGAGAATTAAGAGCCTACTTAAAAGA
>NZ_KV841579.1:0-6673 GCF_001839535.1 Streptococcus sp. HMSC36C04
AATAAATGTTGCACTTATTCTTGCAATTTATCTTTTAAAAAAACGCCAATCGGCGTTTTTACATTTCCTAAGGCTCAATTCTGTGGAGCATACGTGGGAATGGAATGGCTTCACGGATGTGTTTCGTTCCTGCAACAAATGTCACCATACGTTCCAAACCAAGTCCAAATCCAGCATGAGGAACTGAACCATATTTACGAAGATCTAGATAGAAAGCATAGTCATCAGGGTTCAGACCATTTTCTTCAATCTTCGCTAATAATTTTTCATAGCTTTCTTCACGAGCTGAACCACCAATGATTTCTCCATAGCCCTCTGGTGCTAAAAGGTCTGCACAAAGCACACGTTCTTCGTTACCAGGAACAGGTTTCATATAGAAAGCCTTAAAGCTAGCAGGGTAGTTCACAACGAAAGTTGGCACACCAAAATAGTTTGAAATCCAAGTTTCGTGTGGTGACCCGAAATCATCATCTCGTTCGATATGCTCATACTCAGCTTCTTCATCATTTTCGTATTCTTGTAAGAGGTCAATTACTTCATCGTAAGAAATACGTTTGAAGGGTTCTGCTACGTATTTTTTAAGAAGATCAGTATCACGTTCCAACACTTCAAGCGCATGTGGTGCACGATCCAAAACTCCTTGAATCAAAGCCTTCACATAAGCCTCCTGAAGATCAAGCGACTCATCATGAGTAACAAATGGATATTCTGCATCCATCATCCAGAATTCTGTCAAATGACGACGTGTTTTAGATTTTTCGGCACGGAAAACAGGACCAAAGTCAAATACACGACCAAGTGCCATAGCACCTGCTTCTAAGTAAAGTTGCCCAGATTGACTTAGAAAGGCAGGGGTTCCAAAATAATCTGTTTCAAAAAGCTCTGTGGAATCTTCCGCTGCATTTCCTGATAAAATCGGACTGTCAAATTTGATAAAGCCGTTGCGGTCAAAAAATTCATAGGAAGCATAGATAATTGCGTTGCGAATCTGCATAATTGCCATTTGCTTGCGTGAACGTAGCCATAAATGACGGTGATCCATCAAAAAGTCTGTTCCGTGTTCCTTTGGTGTGATAGGATAATCATTGGACTCTCCAACGATTTCAATATCCGTCACGTCTAATTCATATCCAAATTTTGAGCGCTCATCTTCTTTGACGATTCCTTTTACCAAAACAGCTGTTTCTTGGTTCAAGTGTTTGATGATATTAAATTTATTCAAACCCTCTTCTTCACCAAATTTTTCAAGGAAATTTGGCTTGAAAGCCACAGCTTGAAAAAAAGCTGTACCGTCACGCAATTGCAAGAAGGCAATCTTTCCCTTTCCAGATTTATTGGCAACCCAAGCACCAATCGTCACTTCTTCTCCGACATGATTTTTAACATCCATAATTGAAGTATATTTTGTTAACACGTTTTTTCTCTTTTCTATTTTATTTTTTATGATAAACAGCCTCAATGTTGTTCCCGTCTGGGTCTATCACAAAAGCCGCATAGTATTTTTACGTTCGCCAGGTGCACCATTATCCTTTCCTCCAGCAGCCAAAGCTGCTTGATAGAAAGCATCTACTTCTTGACAAGTTTGAGCACTAAAGGCAAAATGCATCGACTCTTGTTGACCAACATTTAGCCAAAAATCACCACCTGGATCCACATCTCGCGGTTCTGTGAAATTAACGACTTGCCCCGTATCAAATTGAAGGTGATAATTTAAAGGAGTTAAAGTGGCTTGATAGAAAGCTTTAGAAATTTCTAAATTCTTTACCTTAAGGGTAAAATGATCGATCATTTTTTAACCCTCCATAAACGCCTTGATACGATGAACGGCCTCTTTCAAGGTATCCATATCCGTCGCATAGCTCAGGCGAACATTCTCTGGCGCACCAAAGCCAGCACCCGTTACAAGAGCGACACCTACTTCTTCTAGAATAGCTGTTGTAAATTCTGTCACATCTGAATAGCCTTTCATTTCCATTGCTTTTTTTACATTTGGAAAGAGGTAAAACGCTCCTTGCGGTTTCACCACTTCAAAGCCAGGAACTTCTGCAAGCAAAGGATAAATGGTATTGAGACGTTCTTCAAAAGCCTGACACATGATTTCAACAGTATCTTGAGGACCCTTTAGAGCTTCAATCGCCGCATATTGGGAAGCAGCGGTTGGATTAGAAGTCGTTTGTCCAGCCACTTTACTCATCGCTGCAATGATTTTTGGTTCTCCAACAGCATAACCCAGCCTCCAACCAGTCATCGAATACGACTTAGATACACCATTGATAACAATTGTCTGCTTGCGAATAGCTTCAGATAAGCTTGAAATCGGTGTAAATTCATTTCCATTGTAAACCAAGCGGCCATAAATATCATCTGCCAAAATGAGAATATCATGCTCTACAGCCCAATTACCTATCGCTAATAACTCTTCAGCAGTATAAATCATTCCCGTTGGATTAGAAGGAGAATTGAGCACCAAAACTTTCGTTTTCTCTGTTCGAGCAGCCTCTAATTGCTCAACGGTCACTTTGAAATGATTTGCTTCTGTCGTTTGAACAAAAACTGGTACCCCTTCTGCCATCTTAATCTGGTCGCCATAACTAACCCAGCACGGTGCCGGAATAATCGCTTCATCACCTGGATTGATGACACTCATAAAAAAGGTATAAAGGGAGAACTTTGCACCCGTTGCAACGGTCACTTGATTTGGTTTAATCGTATAACCATAGTATTTTGCAAAATATGCTACAATTGCTTCCTTTAATTCAGGCAGACCACTGGTAACCGTATAAAAGCTAGCTCTACCGTCTTTTATTGCAGAGATAGCAGCATCTTGAATATTCTTCGGAGTTGGAAAATCTGGCTCTCCCAAAGTCAGCGAAAGGATATCACGACCTTGTGCTTTTAAAGCTTTTGCGCGCGCTGCTGCTGCTAAGGTTACACTTTCTTCCATATCTAAAACACGATTTGATAATATCATAGCCCCTCCTTGCTGAGCAATGTTCCTGTTTCAAATCCAACATTATAATAAATTGTTCCAGACTTGACTTCCCAGATTGGTTGCTCTTTTACATAGCCAAATGTCACTTTATCAATTTGTTTGGCACCACTCTCTTTAGCGATTTGTTTTGCTTTTTCTTGACTAATCCCTTTGGACAACTCATAAGTATAGATTTTATCACTATCTGCTTCTATTAGAACAGCAAGCTGCGTCTTTTTACGATTTTTCCCCAAAAGACTATAATAACTTTTTTCACCGTTATAAATAGCAAAGCGATCCACTTTATCCAAATCCGCATATTGACGAGCAATTCTACTAGCCGTTACCTTAGCTGATTGGTAAGGATCCATAGATAGATTTAAAATGTAAAGAAAAGAAAAAGTGAGAACGACCAAAACTATCATACTTCCGATAATATATTGCCAAATAATGAAATTTCTATCATTTTTTCTTCTATTTTTCACTCGTCCATTATACTATAAATAAGGATTTTTTTCTATCTTTTTCTAAAATTTGATTTTATTACTACTTATTGATAAAATACAGTTATGGACAAACTAACAAAACTTTTTCAAGAAAATCGTCTTGATTTAAAAACAATGATTGTTTTAAATAAAGCTATTCGCACGATTCGACCTTTTGAAAATCAAGCGGCAAAGCAACACAAATTGACTCCAACTCAATTTTCAGTCTTAGAAACCCTTTATAGCAAAGGGAACTTACGCATTCAAGACTTAATTGATAAAATGCTTGCGACATCTGGAAATATGACCGTTGTCATCAAAAATATGATACGGGACGGTTGGATTTTTCGTACCTGTGACCCATCTGATCGACGTTCTTTTTTAGTCGGATTGACACCAGAAGGACGTAGTAAAATTGAAGCGGTTCTTCCAGAGCATATTCAAAATATCCAGCAAGGATTAAGGATTTTAACAGAGCAAGATAAAGAAGATTTGATTCGAATTTTAAAGAAATTTAAAAATTTGAGCTAATTTCTTGCTAACTAGTGATATTTGTTGTAACATAAAAAGGTACAAAAGAAAAGGAGAGTGACTTATATGTCTAAAAAAGTACTATTTATCGTCGGGTCTCTTCGCCAAGGCTCATTCAACCATCAGTTAGCTTCTCAGGCTGAAAACATTCTTGCTGACAAAGCTGAAGTTTCTTATCTTGATTTCAAAGATGTTCCATTTTTCAACCAGGATATTGAAAGCCCAGCTCCTGCGGCTGTTGCCAAAGCTCGTGAAGAAATTCTCGCTGCTGATGCTATCTGGCTCTTCTCACCAACCTATAACTGGGCAATTCCAGGAGTTGTTAAAAATCTCTTAGATTGGCTATCACGTGCACTTGACCTTTCAAACCCATCAGGGCCTTCTGCTCTTAATGAAAAACTTGTAACAGTTTCCTCAGTAGCCAATGGAACTTCTCCAGATGAAGTTTTCAAACATTATCGCAGCCTTCTTCCATTTATTCGCATGAAAGTTGTTGAACCATTTACTGGTGTTGCTGTAAACCCAGAAGCCTGGGGAACTGGTCAACTGACAGTTTCCGAAGAAAAACAAGCTGAACTCGCAGCTCAAGCTGAAGCATTATTAGCTGCTATTGACTAAAATAAGCAAAAAATGGAATGACACTTTTACATCATTCCATTTTTATTTTACTCCTTAACAAAGACATAGGTATTTATCGTAGACAAATCCTCTCGGAAAGCAAAGCCTGCAAATTGCAATTGTTTGATTTCTTCTTTGCTTCTTACTTGGCTTTCAATTAAAGCTGTTAAAAATTGCCCTCGCGCCTTCTTAGAAATAGTTGAGTGAACTTTCAAACTTCCTTCTCTATCTTCTAAAAATTTAAACCGAAGCATCTTATCACGCACAGATTTGGAAAACACCGTCTCAAACTCATTTGATAACAGAGACAAAATCATTTCCTCACCTGAAATAGCTGCATCATAATCGTTGCGCCAATAATTTTTTAGGCTTTTGCCAGAAATAGTACATTTCGCTGAAAAATCCAATCGATGAGGTGAAATCAACGCCATAGCTGGCATAACACCATATAGACCAGAAGTGATGAACAAATGCTTGTCTACATACCTCGACTTTTTCTCCGTTAAATCACTTCTTTTGATGTTTCGATACATAAGACCATCAAATAAATGTAGTGCTGGGTAAGTCAAGGCTTGCCCATTTTTTAATTGTTGAAAATGAACATACTCCTCTTCTGCTCGTTCCAGACCAATATGATAGAAATCTGCTAATTCTTCAATAGAATACTGTGACAGACTAGCTACAATTGTTTTTGTTTGCTCTGAAAGAAAACACTTGCCATGAGGTTTAAGGCTAAGATTCATTTCCTTTGCAGTTGGAATTAAAATTTTCATAATCTTATTGTATCAAAAGTTATTTTGCAGAACAAATGATTTTTCTCTTGACATTAGACAATTGTTATCATATAATCTAGTTATTAAGACTAGATAAGAAAGAGGTGGATATTTTGGAAATCACAAAATTCCCAACTTGGGAAGAACTACCAGAGTTAGATCTTTATCTTGATCAGGTTCTCCTCTATGTGAATGGTGTCAACGAACAAGCATTTCATAGCACGGATAAGCCTTTAACGGCTGCTATGGTCAATAATTATGTGAAACACGCCCACATTCCAAAGCCAATTAAGAAAAAATACAATCGTGTACAGATTGCTCGTCTGATTGTATTGACGACGTTAAAACCTGTCTTTCCAATACCAGATATTATCAAGACGATTCAACTTCTGGTAGACGAAAAAGATTCGGCCACTCTTTATAATGAATTTGTTAATTGCATGCAAGAAGAAAAAGCTGACACAGTCGCACCTGCTATTGAAGCAGCTTGCCAAACGGTGAAATTATTTCATCAAACAAAAAAATTAGCTCTAGCCTTAGAAAGAGGTAAAACAAATGAATCAAACGCTTAAACTCAGCAAACAACTCAGCTTCGGGGAAGAAATTGCCAATGCTGTCACTCACGCTGTTGGGGCTGTGGTTATGTTAGTACTGCTTCCTATCTCAGCCATTTACAGCTATGAAGAACATGGTATGCTTGCAGCTGTCGGAGTTTCAATTTTTGTCATCAGTTTATTTCTGATGTTTCTTTCTTCAACGATTTACCATTCAATGAGCTATGGTTCTACGCATAAGTATATTCTACGGATCATCGATCATTCAATGATTTACATTGCTATTGCGGGAAGTTATACGCCAGTCGTACTATCTCTTATGAACAATTGGTTGGGTTATCTTATTATCACAATTCAATGGGGAACGACCATTTTTGGTATTTTGTATAAAATATTTGCTAAAAAAGTTAATGAAAAATTTAGCTTGGCACTTTATCTTATTATGGGCTGGTTAGTGATTCTGATCATTCCGCAAATCATTGGTCAAACGGGACCTATTTTCTGGGGATTGATGTTAGCTGGAGGACTCTGTTATACTGTTGGTGCAGGATTTTATGCTAAGAAAAAACCATATTTCCACATGATTTGGCACCTCTTTATCCTAACTGCTTCTGCACTTCAATATCTTGCTATTGTCTATTTTATGTAAAACATTTTAAAAACAATCATTCTCTAAGTCGCTCTTCTTAGCAGAATGATTGTTTTTTTATGATAAATTGTAAAATATAGTGCAACAAAAAA
>NZ_KV841580.1:0-4417 GCF_001839535.1 Streptococcus sp. HMSC36C04
AAATGTTGCACTTATTCTTGCAATTTATCAAATAAAAAAGAAGTGAGACGACAAAATGGATTTCTTTAAAATCGCAATTGTTGCCTCACTTCTTTTTAAGCTCTCTATTTTGGTATAATTGCTGTTCGTGTTATAATGTTTTTATACACTGAGAAAATTTCTTCAAACCTTGTTAGCTTGGGAGTGAGATAGAACTAAAATTTGAAAATGTTAATCGTCGCTCTTTTGATTTAATCATCCGATACAACATATTCCGTCAGATATTTTGTATAGTCTCACCTTGCAAGGTTGCTAAACAGTCTGTGAGACTGTTTGATTTTCATTGAATATTAGTAAAGAACGAAAAGAGAAAAAATGGTTTTATCAAAAAAACGTGCGCGAAAGGTGATTGAGGAAATCATCGCCCTATTTCCAGATGCAAAACCTAGCTTGAATTTTACCAATCATTTTGAATTGCTGGTAGCGGTCATGCTGTCGGCTCAAACGACCGATGCAGCAGTCAACACAGTCACACCAGCCCTTTTTAAAGCCTATCCAACTCCACAGGAAATGGCGGCGGCTTCAGAAAGCGAGATTGCCAAGTATATTGCTCGTCTGGGGCTTTATCGCAATAAGGCTAAGTTTTTGAAAAAATGTGCTCAGCAGTTGCTAGATGACTTTGGCGGTCAAGTCCCACATACACGAAAAGAATTGGAAAGTCTTGCAGGTGTAGGACGTAAAACAGCAAATGTAGTTATGAGTGTCGGTTTTGGTATTCCAGCTTTTGCAGTGGATACCCATGTGGAGCGAATCTGCAAACACCATGATATTGTCAAAAAGTCAGCTACACCGCTTGAAGTTGAACAACGCGTGATGGAAGTTCTGCCCAAAAATGAATGGCTTCCAGCTCATCAAGCTATGATTTGCTTTGGTCGTGAAATCTGCCACCCAAGAAATCCTGAATGTGACCAGTATCCACAACTGTATCATTTTGATTGAAAAAAAAAGAGGAGAAACCTCTTTTTTTATAACTCAATTTCCAATACAATTGGTGTGTGGTCTTGCCTTGTACCTGAGTCAATCATTTCTGACTTGGTTACTTTATCTGCAATTCGATTGCTGGTCAGCCAGTAATCAATTCTCCAGCCACTGTTATTGATTTTGCTGGTCTTGCTGCGTTGTGCCCACCAGCTATAAACATTTGGAATATCGCCGTGAATGTAACGGAAAGTATCAGTAAAACCACGATTTAACAGATTGGTAAATCCGGATCGTTCTTCATCTGTAAATCCAGGTGAGCGACGGTTGCTAGAAGGATGAGCGAGGTCAATCTCATTGTGGGCTACATTGTAGTCCCCTGTAGCAAGGACAGGTTTTTCTATGTCTAAAGCTGTTAGATAGTCAGCATATTTTTGATCCCATACTTGGCGTTCTACTAGGCGTTTAAGTCCATCACCTGCATTGGGAGTGTAGACTTGTGTGACAAAGAATTTTTCAAACTCAAGGGTAATAATACGCCCTTCGGCATCCATAGTAGAAGGTGCACCGATTTCTGGGAAGGTTATTTTTGGAGATAGATTCTCTTTGTATAAAAACATAGTTCCGGCATAACCTTTACGTGCAGGTTCTATAGAAGAGCGCCATGTAGTTTCATAATGTGGGAATAATTCATCCAAAACTTTTAGATGTTTTTTAGTTGGTCCGTTAGCAGATAATTTAGTTTCCTGAATGGCGATAATATCAGCGTCTAATCTTACTAAAGTTTGTAAAACAGCTTGTGACAATTGCGCGCGTGCAGAGTCGCTGGTCAAAGCTGCGTTGAGAGAGTCAATATTCCAAGATATGAGTTTCATACGGATACCTTTTCTAGATTTATTTTTTCTATTGTATCAAAAAATGACTGTCTAAGCGAGTTTGAGGTTGTAAAAAGGATAGTAAGGTGTATAATATTAGTCAAAGGGGATAAAAATGGGTGAATTATTATTATTGAAAGTCGTCTTATTCATATTCTTTCTTTGGTACCTTATTAAGTTACTTCGTTTGAGGGGAAAACAAACATCTTCTGAGCCATTTTGGGTACCGAAGAAAATTGGTGTTGGAATTGGGGTCAATCCAAGGAATACAGCTGGTTTTTGGGTAAGTCTGGCTGTGACACTTTCTATTCTTACTGTTCTTCTTGTTTTGATAGTATCTTTGATTTTGTAAAAGAGATTTGTGAAAATGTTTTTATAATAATATTGTTTGTAAAACGCAGTTTAGTGTGGTTTGCTTAAAAAAATATGGCAGGTGATAAATAGATCTTTCGTAGAAAGCAATAACAAAGTTTTAATCAAGTTTATTGACGCTGATCTCGTTAGCTGTATTTGTAACCTTCAACAGCTCCTCAGACTACTGGAGCTAATCATTGCTGCTGCGGAGCGGAATGATAAAATCCAACTCTTTAAGTTATTGATTTTGTCCTACTCTCTTTCTTTTTTAAAAGAGCCTGGGACAATAATGTCTCGATTCTATCAAAAAAAAGCAACGGTTTTACCGTTGCTTTTTGCATAGTTGCGATAGTCTTGGTAAAATAGAATTGCTTAATAAACCATTTAGAAAGGCTATCTCATGCACATTCACTATAACACAAATCAGACAACTTTGCCACTAGAACTTGCTTGTGTCTTGCCCCAAGGCCGCATCGTCTTCACTATCGAAAAGGTCGTCAATGCACTAGAAGCCGGTCAGTTTCAGTCTTTCTACATGATTTTGGTCGCCCTTCCTATCACCCAAAGTTACTTCTGTCTGCCCTCCTCTTTGCTTATTCCCAAGGAAGTTTCTCTGGCCGTAAGATTGAAAAGATGATGGCAGAAAATCTAGCCATGCAGTACTTGACAGGGCAGTTGGTTGTCAGCTACCGGACCATCAACCGTTTCCGTGTAGCTGCCGGGATGGAAAATCTGCTGCGAGAACTCTTTATCGAGCTCAATCTTCAGTTGAAAATGGAAAAGTTGGTAACACTTGATGGTCTCTACATTGATGGCACTAAGATTGAGGCCAACACCAATAAGTATAGTTTCGTTTGGAAGAAAGCGACAGAGAAATTCTCCGCTAAACTTCAAGAACAGATGCAGGTCTATTTCCAAGAAGAAATCACCCCTCTTATCCATCAAGCCATTGAACTGGATACACAAGAGTCCATCTCCTCAGAACAGTTGACTGAGTTCGCTCAACTTCTTGAAGAAGAATTGGCTGGACTGAGCCAAGATATTGAGGAAACACCAGTTAAAGGTAAGGACGAGCGTAAGACCAAACGCCGCAAGCTCAAGAAAGTCCTGCGTAAAGTCAAGGATGATTTTTCAGTGCGGGCCGAAAAATACGAGATTTATCAAGAGACCTTCCAAGGTCGAAAGAGTTTTTCTAAGACGGATCATGATGCGACTTTCATGAGAATGAAAGAAGATCCTATGAGAAATGGACAACTCAAACCTGGCTACAACCTACAAATCGCCACTGAAAATCAGTTCGTCCTTCACTATGACATTTATCCAAATCCAACAGATACCAGAACGCTCTTGCCTTTTTTAGAAACGTATCCACATGAGTTAAAAACGGTTGTCGCCGATGCGGGCTATGGTAGCGAGGAGAATCTTCTCACCTTAGATAGGATGGGCGTTGACCACTTGATTAAATATGGTCTTTTTGACAAGGAACAGAAGAAAAAACACAAAGAATCTAATAGGAATTTGGCTAACTGGACTTACGATGGAACAGCTGATTCCTACACCCATCCAGAGGGTTGGGTATACCAGTTTGACCATCTCAAACACAGCCATACCACGATAGGTTTCAAGCAGGAAATCAGGGTTTATAAGGCAGAACAACCTGACTTGGCTCCGCAAAAGGGACTTTATGTCAATGAGCGATATCAAGTCTTAAAACGAAAAGAAAGCCAAGTGCTTTTATCTGACGAAGGCAGTCACATCTTTGCCCAACGTAAAGTTGATGTGGAACCTGTCTTTGGTCAGATAAAGGCTTGTTTGGGGTACAAACGATGTAATCTCAGAGGCAGACGTCAGGTTAAAATTGACATGGGCTTGGTTCTCATGGCCAATAACCTACTGAAATATAACAAGAAATTAACTAAAAACTAAAAGAGAGACTTACACCAAATGTGAATCTCTCTTTTATTAGCTGAGAAATCTTTTTGTCTCAGGCTCTTTTTCTTTTTGTTCAATATAATTGTAGCGGGGAGATGCCAGCGAATATTGAATAGAGGTGAAACAATTTGCTTTTCTTTTTTATATTCAAATGTCGCTGGCTGATTTGTTATCAATTTCTTGAATCATATGTTACATTCTGGAGAGATCTGAAATTTTATAAATATTATATTAAATTATTATATTTTAATAGTAATGTTACCCGTGGTGCTAGTTAAGTTCAAAATAGCTCAAATGAT
>NZ_KV841581.1:0-59658 GCF_001839535.1 Streptococcus sp. HMSC36C04
TTATGAAGCTAAATTAGCTCAATACCAAGCGGATCTTGCTAAATATCAAAAAGATCTAGCTGAATATCCAAGCAAGCTCAAAGCCTATGAAGATGAACAGGCAGCTATTAAGGCAGCGCTAGCTGAACTAGAAAAACATAAAAATGAAGATGGGAACTTAACTGAACCTTCTGCTCAAAGCTTGGTCTACGATCTTGAACCAAATGCAAATCTATCTTTGACAACAAATGGGAAGTTCCTTAAGGCTTCTGCTGTGGATGATGCATTTAGCAAAAGTACGTCAAAAGGAAAATATGATCAAAAGATCCTGCAGTTAGATGATTTAGATATAAGCAACTTAGAGCAGGTTGATGATGTGGCTTCATCTATGGAACTTTATGGTAATTTTGGCACTAAAGCAGGTTGGACTACAACAGTCAGCAGTTCTGGTGTGGCAAAGTGGGGTTCTGTACTCTTAGAGCGCGGTCAAAGTGCTACGGCAACCTATACTAATCTTCAAAATTCCTACTATAATGGTAAAAAGATTTCTAAAATTGTTTACAAGTATACAGTAGACCCTGAATCAAAATTTAAGGGTCAAAAGGTTTGGTTAGGTATTTTCACTGATCCAACTTTAGGTGTTTTTGCTTCCGCTTATACTGGTCAGGTAGAGCAAAATACTTCCATCTTCATTAAAAATGAATTTACTTTTTATGACGAAGAGGGAAATCCGATCAACTTTGACAATGCCCTGCTATCAGTAGCTTCTCTTAATCGTGAACATAATTCTATTGAAATGGCTAAAGATTATACAGGTAAATTCGTTAAAATTTCAGGGTCATCCATTGGTGAGAAAAATGGTATGATTTATGCAACGGATACCCTAAACTTTAAACAGGGTGAAGGCGGTGCCCGTTGGACTATGTATAAGAACAGTCAATCAGGTTCTGGTTGGGATACTTCAGATGCCCCTAACTCCTGGTATGGTGCAGGTGCTATTAAGATGTCTGGGTCTAATAACAAAGTTACAGTAGGTGCAACCTCCGCAACAAATGTAATGTCCGTTTCTGAAATGCCTAAAGTCAACGGAAAAGACAATACAGAAGGGAAAAAACCAAATATTTGGTACTCCCTCAATGGTAAGATTCGTGCGGTTAATGTTCCTAAGGTGACCAAGGAAAAACCAACACCACCGGTGGAACCAACATCTCCCGCTCAACCAACCTATGAGACCGAAAAACCATTAGAGCCGGCTCCAGTAGCTCCGACTTATGAAGCAAAGCCAACACCGCCAACCAGAACTCCGGACAAGGAAGAGCCCAATAAGCCGACAGAGCCGACTTATGAGACCGAAAAACCATTAGAGCCAGATCCAGTAGCTCCGACCTATGAAGCAAAGCCAACACCGCCAACCAGAACTCCGGATCAGGAAGAGCCCAATAAGCCGACAGAACCAACTTATGAGACTGAAAAACCATTAGAGCCGGCTCCTGTTGCGCCAAGCTATGAGGCAGAGCCAACACCGCCAACCCCAACACCAGATCAACCGGAACCAAACAAACCTGCTGAACCAACTTATGAGGTGTTACCAACGCTACCAGCAGATCCTGTCTATAAGAAGACGCCTCCGACTCCTGCTGTACCGACTGTTCACTACCATTACTTTAAGTTAGCCGTACAGCCACAAGTCAATAAAGAAATCAAAAATAATAATGATGTAGATATTGATAAAACCTTAGTGGCGAAACAATCGACTGTTAAATTTCAATTGAAGACGGCTGATCTACCAGCTGGACGGGATAAGACGACTTCCTTTGTTTTAGTCGATCCATTACCCTCTGGCTATCAATTGGATCTTGAGGCAACGAAAGTAGCTAGTCCTGGCTTTGATGTTAGCTATGATTCAGCGACGAATACAGTTACCTTCAAAGCAACTGCACAAACTTTGGCTGCTTTTAATGCGGATCTGACCAAGTCAGTAGCAACGGTTTATCCGATTGTAGTGGGACAAGTCCTTAATGATGGTGCAACTTATAAGAATAACTTCACGCTAACAGTCAATGATGCTTATGGAATTAAATCCAATATCGTTCGTGTGACAACACCGGGCAAACCAAACGATCCGGATAATCCAAGTAACAACTACATCAAACCAAGTAAAGTAAACAAGAACAAAGACGGTGTGGTGATTGATGGGAAGACTGTTCTTGCAGGATCAACTAATTATTATGAGCTGACTTGGGATTTGGATCAATACAAAGGAGACAAATCGTCAGCGGATACCATTCAAAAAGGGTTCTATTATGTTGATGATTATCCAGAAGAAGCACTGGATTTACGTCAGGATTTAGTGGCGATGAAAGATGCTAATGGAAATCCTGTAACAGGTGTCAGCGTCGCTCATTATAAGAGTGTGGAGACTGCACCTCAAGCAGTTAAAGATATGCTTACCAAAGCCCGTATTCATCCTAAAGGTGCTTTCCAAGTCTTTACGGCAGATGATCCACAAGCGTTTTATGATACTTATGTTAAAACAGGCATCAATTTGACGCTTGTCTCTCCAATGGTGGTGAAAGCACAAATGGGTCAAACAGGTGGCAGCTATGAAAACCGAGCTTACCAAATTGACTTTGGTAATGGTTATGAATCCAATATTGTCACGAATAATGTTCCTAAAATTGATCCTAAAAAGGATGTCACTTTAACATTGGATCCCGCAGACACCAACAATGTGGATGGTCAAACACTTCCGTTAAATACAGTCTTTAATTACCGTTTAATCGGTGGTATCATTCCTTCAAATCATTCAGAAGAGCTCTTTGAATACAGTTTCTCTGATGATTATGATCAAACAGGCGATCAATATACTGGTCAGTATAAGGTCTTTGCCAAGGTTGATATGACTCTTAAAGATGGAACAGTTATCAAATCAGGTGATGATTTAACGAAGTATACGGAAGCAGAAGTTGATTCAGTTAAAGGAATCATTACGATTAAATTCAAGGAAGATTTCTTACGCTCTGTTTCAGTTGATTCAGCTTTCCAAGCCGAAAGCTATGTCCAAATGAAACGGATTGCAGTTGGTACTTTTGAAAATACCTATGTAAATACGGTTAATGGTGTGACTTACGCATCTAATACAGTTCGTACAACGACACCAAAACCGAAAACTCCAACCCCATCAACCCCATCAACTCCAGCTAAACCGAAGCAGGCACTTCATGCTTTAGCTGTTCCAAGCCTTCCAAGAACAGGAACGAGTGTGAGCTATATGCCTTACTTGGGAGTAGCTGCATTGTTAAGTGTTTTAGGCTTAGGACAGTTAAAACGGAAAACAGAGGAGAATGACTAAGTTTTGGTTGGATTGACTTGAGATTTTCCGTTAATTTATGGCTATTTTAATAAGGCTAAAAGATAGATTTTAAGCTTCTGTCTTTTAACCTTATTTTTTGTAATGATTTCAAAATATAGGATTAAAATTTATGCAATAATTATATAGTAATATAGGATAGGAAATAGAAAAAGGAGAAGGTTATGAAAGTCAGTCAATTATCTAAGTATCCCCATATAGGCAAGTTTACAGTTGGGCTCTCAGCAGCTGTTTTATTGTTGATAGTAAGTAAAAACACAGCTAAAGCAGATGCCTATACAGTTCAATATGGTGATTCATTTTATGATATTGCGACAAAATTTGGAATGAGTCCCTATGATTTAGCGGCAAAAAATGGAAAAATAATTTACGATACTATCCTTCCTGTAGATACGTTACAAGTAAATGGCCCAACGGCTACTACTGTTAGTCAGACAAATGCAGTAGCACAACCAACTGCTACAAGTGCAGGTCCAAGTTCTGATACAGAGGATGTGGTACTAAATACGCCTACAACAACAGGAAACTCTTATCCAGTTGGTCAATGCGCTTGGGGTGTAAAAACATTGGCACCTTGGGCTAGTAATTGGTGGGGAAATGCAAAAGATTGGGTTGCCAATGCTGCATACTCAGGCTTTCGTATAGGAACAACTCCTCAAGTTGGAGCCATTGCTGTTTGGGATGGCGGTCAATTTGGACATGTAGCCTATGTAACAGCTGTGGCAAATAATCGCGCAATTCAAGTGCTGGAGTCAAATTACAAAGGTCAAAAACAAGTTAACAATTACCGTGGTTGGTTTGACCCTACAATATTTTATGGAAAGGTAACTTATATTTACCCTTATTGATAAACTTTTCCTATACATAGAAATCATTAAATAATGAAAGTGGAATAGTTAGTTGTTCCACTTTTTTTATTGGAAAAATATAATTCCATAAGAAAGTTCATTATCTTTTCTCTAAAATATGTTAGAATAAAGATAAAAGGAAATGCGTGAATGGGTTATTTTAAGAAGTATAAGTTTGATAAGTCGAAATTTAAATTAGGAATGCGAACCTTTAAAACGGGGGTCGCGGTTTTTATTGTTCTGCTTGTCTTTGGGCTTTTTGGCTGGAAAGGGTTACAGATTGGTGCTCTGACAGCTGTTTTCAGTTTGCGCGAAGATTTTGATAAGAGCGTCCATTTTGGAACCTCTCGTATTTTAGGAAATAGTATTGGTGGTTTGTATGCCTTGCTCTTCTTTCTCATCAATAACCTGTTTCATGAGCAGTTTTGGGTGACCTTACTGGTTGTTCCTCTTTGTACGATGTTAACGATTATGACAAATGTCGCTATGAACAACAAAGCGGGAGTGATTGGTGGTGTTTCTGCCATGCTGATTATTACTTTATCTATTCCCACAGGAGAGACAGTTTTGTATGTATTTGCACGTGTCTTTGAGACGTTCATGGGGGTTTTCGTTGCCATGCTGGTCAATTCTGATGTGGATCGCTTGCGGAAAGTATTGAAATTAAAAAACGAAGAATAATGTTAGAAAATATAACATGAGTTCTTGACATAGAAATTTTTTCAGATTATAATAGAGCATGAGAAAGGAATTTGCAATGAAGGAAAAAGAATTTCGTCGCAATATGGCTGTTTTTCCCATTGGTAGCGTTATGAAATTGACGGATTTGACAGCACGTCAGATTCGTTATTATGAAGATCAAGAATTGATCAAGCCTGATCGAAATGAAGGAAATCGCCGCATGTATTCATTAAATGATATGGATCGCTTGTTGGAGATTAAAGATTACATTTCAGAAGGTTACAATATTGCTGCGATTAAGCGAAAATATGCCGAGCGCGAAGCGAAATACAAGAAGCCGGTGAGTGAGAAAGACGTTCGTCGAGCCCTTCATAAAGACATTTTACAACAAGGTCGCTTTGCTTCTTCCCTTCCACCATTTGGTCGTATGCATTGACCAATATCAATTTTTTTTAAATTTCATAAGGAGATACTCATGCCAATTACAGTAGCTGACATTCGTCGCGAAGTGAAAGAAAAAAATGTTACCTTTATCCGTTTGATGTTTTCGGATGTTTTAGGAACGATGAAAAACGTTGAAATTCCAGCGACCGATGAACAGCTGAATAAAGTTTTGTCAAATAAAGTAATGTTTGACGGTTCTTCCATTGAAGGTTTTGTGCGTATCAATGAGTCAGATATGTACCTTTATCCTGACTTGGATACATGGACGGTTTTCCCTTGGGGAGACGAAAACGGAAGTGTCGCAGGACTGATTTGCGATGTCTATACGACGGAAGGAACGCCTTTTAAAGGAGATCCACGTGGAAATTTAAAACGCGCTTTACGTCACATGGAAGAATTAGGATTCAAATCCTTTAATTTAGGTCCTGAGCCAGAATTTTTCTTATTTAAACTCGATGAGAATGGCGATCCAACTCTTGAAGTGAATGATAAGGGTGGGTACTTTGACCTTGCGCCGACTGATCTGGCTGATAATACACGCCGTGAAATCGTCAATGTCCTTACAACGATGGGATTTGAAGTAGAAGCCAGTCATCATGAAGTAGCTATTGGCCAGCATGAAATTGACTTTAAATATGATGAAGTACTTCGTGCCTGTGATAAGATTCAATTGTTCAAACTGGTTGTCAAAACAATTGCTCGTAAGCATGGTCTGTACGCAACGTTTATGGCAAAACCAAAATTTGGTATTGCCGGTTCAGGTATGCACTGTAATATGTCACTCTTTAATCAAGATGGTCAAAATGCATTTTTTGATCCGGAAGATCCAAATGGTATGCAATTATCAGAAACAGCGTACTATTTTCTTGGTGGCTTAATTAAGCATGCTTACAATTATACAGCTATCATGAACCCAACTGTCAATTCTTACAAACGTTTGGTTCCGGGGTATGAAGCTCCTGTGTATATTGCTTGGGCAGGACGAAATCGTTCTCCACTTGTTCGTGTGCCAGCTTCACGCGGTATGGGAACTCGTTTGGAATTGCGCTCTGTTGACCCAATGGCTAACCCTTATATTGCTATGGCGGTTCTTCTTGAAGTTGGACTTCATGGGGTTGAAAATAAAATTGAAGCCCCTGCTCCGATTGAAGAAAATATCTATGTCATGACAGCAGAAGAGCGCAAAGAAGCGGGTATTACAGACCTTCCTTCTACTCTACATAATGCAGTGAAAGCACTGACAGAAGATGAAGTTGTAAAAGCTGCACTTGGGAACCATATTTATACAAGTTTTGTAGAAGCAAAACGCATCGAATGGGCAAGCTATGCCACTTTTGTTTCCCAATGGGAAGTAGACAACTACCTTGATTTGTATTAATAAATTGGGAGCGAGGCTTAGAAAAAGTCTCGTTTTCTTGATGAATGAAAAACGACTAATCAGAATAATGCCACTTTTTTCTACAGTTTTGAGCAAATGGCGAAAAAACTGGTATAATGGAGCATATTTATTGAAAATTATGACATTTTCGGTATAATAAACAGAACAAAGGGAGGTGAAGCAGGTGTATCGTGTTATTGAAATGTATGGCAAAGATGAACCGTGGTGGTTTTTCGACGGCTGGGAAGCTAATATCGTATCAGTACAGCATTTTGATAACTATTATGCTGCTTTAAAATATTATAAACGCCAATGGCTGAAGTTGGCAGATTCTTTTCCTTTCTATAAAAGTCGAAGTGATTTGATGTCTATTTTTTGGGATGCAGGAGATTTGCGTTGGTGCGAGGAATGTGGCGACTCTGTTCAGCAGTATCATTCTCTGGCTCTGTTAGAAAATGATACTGTTATTCCTAAAGAAAAAATGCAGCCGGGCTACAATAAACAAAATAGTGAAGAAGAACATCGTGCCTGCTCTCTAACATTTAAATAATTTGCAAAATGGTGATTTTTTCACCATTTTTTATTTTCTTCTGCGAATAGTATAAAGTGAGGAGGAGATATGGTTCAAAATATTGCACAGGCTATTATTTGCCAAGCTAAGGAAGAACAGGCTCAGGATATTTACGTTGTTCCAAAAGAAAATATGTATGAGCTATACATGCGAATTGGCGATGAACGGCGTTTTATACAACAGTATGCATTTGAAGAGATGGCAGCAGTAATTAGTCATTTCAAGTTTACCGCTGGAATGAATGTCGGCGAAAAACGTAGAAGCCAGTTAGGATCTTGTGATTATCAATATGGTGACAAGCAAACGTCACTACGACTGTCAACAGTAGGGGATTATCGTGGATATGAAAGTCTGGTGATTCGTTTATTACATGATGAAGAGGCAGAGTTGAAGTTTTGGTTTGCTCAAATCCCAGAGTTAAAAGAACGCTTCAAACAGCGAGGGCTTTATCTTTTTTCGGGACCAGTAGGGAGTGGAAAAACAACTCTCATGCACCAACTCGCCCAAGAGCGTTTTGCTGGTCAGCAAATCATGTCCATTGAAGACCCTGTTGAAATCAAGCAGCCTAGCATGTTACAGTTGCAATTAAATGAAGCGATTGGTTTGACTTATGAAAATTTGATTAAACTTTCTCTACGGCACCGACCGGATTTGCTAATCATCGGAGAAATTCGAGATGGGGAGACAGCACGGGCTGTTGTCCGAGCTAGCTTGACAGGAGTGACTGTCTTTTCAACCATTCATGCTAAAAGCGTACGAGGTGTCTATGAACGGTTGTTGGAATTAGGAGTGACAGAAGCCGAGCTGAAAATTGTCTTGCAAGGGATTTGTTACCAACGTTTAATTGCAAAAGGAGGAATAGTGGATTTTGTCAGTGAAAAGTATCAAGAACACGAGCCAATCGACTGGAATAGGCAGATTGATCAGCTTCATGCAGCAGGACATATCAATCTTGAACAAGCAGAAGCGGAAAAAATTATCCACAGTTAAGCAGAAAAAGGTCGTAGAGTTACTGAATAATCTTTTTTCTAGTGGCTTTCATTTGGCAGAAATTATCGACTTTTTGAAGCGAAGTGCCTTGTTAGAAGAAGTCTATGTGGACAGGATGAAAGAGGGGTTGTCAACAGGAAAGCCTTTTTCGGACATCATGGCAAGCTTAGGTTTTTCAGATAATGTAGTAACACAACTTTCGCTGGCAGAATTACACGGAAATCTCTCACTCAGCCTGAGTAAGATTGAGGAATACTTGGAAAATGTCTCAAAAATTAAGAAAAAGTTGGTTGAAGTGGCGACTTATCCCTTTATTTTGTTTGTCTTTTTGATATTCATTATGCTGGGGTTACGTAATTATTTACTCCCGCAACTCGATCGTCAAAATGTAGCAACGCAGATTATCAGTAATTTGCCGCAACTTTTTCTGGGTTCATTAGGAGTAGTCTTTGTTTTGTTAGCGATAGGTTTTTATTGGTTCCAAAAAAACTCAAAAATAACAACATTTGGCTTGTTAGCTCGCCTTCCCTTTTTTGGCGCTTTTATTCAAACGTATTTGACAGCTTATTATGCGAGAGAATGGGGAAATATGATTGGTCAAGGTTTAGAACTTAGTCAGATTTTTCAGATGATGCAAGGACAACGCTCTGCTATATTTCAAGAAATTGGGAAAGATTTAGAAGTTGCACTGCAAAATGGTCAGGAATTTTCGAAAAGGGTTAAAACATACCCATTTTTTAAAAAGGAATTGGGCTTGATGATCGAATACGGCGAAGTGAAGTCTAGATTGGGGCGTGAATTAGAAGTTTATGCTCAAAAAACATGGGAGACATTTTTTAAACGTGTTCACCAAGCGATGAATGTCATCCAACCACTAGTGTTTGTCTTTGTGGCTTTAATGATTGTATTGTTGTATGCAGCCATGTTGCTGCCAATTTATCAAAATATGGAGGTTCAATTATGAAAAAATTAAAAAGTTTGAAGGTTAAAGGTTTTACTTTAGTAGAGATGTTAGTCGTGCTTCTTATCATCAGTGTTTTGATGCTCTTATTTGTACCGAATTTGACCAAGCAAAAAGAAGCGGTGACGGAAAAAGGAAATGCAGCGGTGGTAAAAGTTGTGGAAAGCCAAGCGGAGCTGTTTGAGGTCAATCACACTAATGAAAAAGCGACACTCTCAAAATTAGTCAACGAAGGTACGATTACAGACAAGCAAGCGGCATCTTATAAGGCTTACTATGCGAAACATACAAAAGAAGCTCGTTCCGTTGCAGATTAAGGGATTTACGCTTTTGGAAAGTTTGCTGACTTTATTTATAACGAGTTTCTTATTGCTTGCTGTGTCGGGCTCTGTTCGTTCTTCTTTTGAACAGGTGGAAGAGCAGATTTTCTTTCTGGAGTTTGAGCATTTTTATCGGGAAAGTCAGAAGTTGAGCAGTTCAGCTCAAAGTCAATTGGACATGAATTTTTCTCGCGAGAGGATTTCCAATGGTTACAACCGTTTGGCGGTTCCTCGTTCGATTCAAGCGCCAGAAGATTTGACGCTTCATTTTGATAAGGCAGGTGGTAATTCATCGCTCGGAAAGATTGTCTTTCAGACAAAAAAGCAGACAGTTATGTATCAATTATATCTAGGAAATGGAAAATTTAAGAAAACAATGCGTTAGAGGAACAATTTTATTAGAGGCGCTGCTGGCTTTGGCTGTTTTTGCGACAATTGTGACCCTGTTGTTGGGACAAATTCACCAGTCTCGAAAAGCAGAAAATGACTTGCTTAGAGAAGAAGAAGTTTTAAGGGTAGCTAAAATGGCTTTGCAGACAAAGCAAAGTCATTTGACAATGAACGGTATTGAAGTGCGTGTTGAAACAAGTCAACAAGGTATTCAAATTTATCATGGGAAGGAGCTGATTCTCGGTGTTCAAGGCAAATAAAGTGAAAGCTTTTACCCTTTTAGAGGCTCTGATTGCCTTATTTGTACTCAGCGGAAGTGTGCTGCTTTTTCAGTCAATGACGCGTCTTCTGGCTTTTGAAGTTCAAGCCCGGCAACATAGTGAACAACGAGAATGGCTTTTGTTTGCTGATCAACTAGAAGCAGAGTTGGCTCGTTCTTCATTTGAAAAGGTGGAGAATAATCGTTTATATATGAAACAGGACGGCAAGGTGATTGCATTTGGAAAGTCAAGTGGACGTGATTTTAGAAAAACCAATGCGAATGGGAAAGGTTACCAGCCGATGGTTTATGATGTGAAAAAAGCAGAAATCTCACAGAAAAATGAGCTGATTCATGTCAGACTGACGTTTAGGCGAGGATTAGAAAGGGAGTTTGTCTATCGTGTGGAAACAGAAAGTTAAAGCGGGCATTATGCTCTATGCCCTCTTTATAGCGGCAGTTTTTAGCTTGCTTTTGCAATTTTACCTTCATCGTCAAACTGCTAATCACAGGAATTTCACCCTAAACCGAGAACGAACACAGGCTTATGCAATGGCTCTTCTAGCCAACGAAAATTCTAAGCAAAGAGAATTTGATAAAGGGCATGTCCAAGACCAAAAGGGTGAGAAAGAGCTCATCCTGACAGTAACAATGAAGTCTGGTCGCCGTTATCAATTTTCCTTTCCGACTGAAAAAGTAAAGCAGACGGGTAAAGAATTGAATAAATGATGTGCGTGCAACAGAGTAAACTCGCAAAAAAGGCTAAATTTTGGTATGATAGGGAGCGGAGGATGCTATGAATTTTGAAAAAATTGAACAGGCCTATGCGCTCTTGTTAGAAAATGTCCAAGAAATCCAAAATGAGCTTTTAACGAGCTTTTATGATGCTTTGGTAGAGCAAAATGGCAGCTATCTGGACGGGAATATCGAACTAGATAGTGTTCGACAGAACAATGAAAAACTGAAAGCGTTGAAATTAAACAAAGAAGAATGGCGACGAGCATACCAATTTTTGCTGATGAAAGCGGCTCAAACAGAGCCTTTGCAAGCCAATCATCAATTCACTCCAGATTCTATTGGATTTATCTTAACCTTTCTCATTGATCAATTGAGTAAAAAAGAACACATTGATATTTTAGAAATTGGTAGTGGAATGGGGAATTTAGCTGAGACGATTCTCAATAATACACAAAAAAACGTGGATTATCTAGGGCTGGAATTGGACGATCTGTTAATTGATATATCAGCCAGTATCGCAGATGTGATGGATGCAAAAGTTAGTTTTGTGCAAGGTGATGCGGTGCGCCCGCAAGTATTGAAAGAAAGCGATGTGATTATCAGTGATTTACCAGTTGGCTTTTATCCTGATGATAACATTGCGGCGCGCTATGAAGTGGCTAGTACACAAGAGCATACCTATGCTCATCATCTGTTAATGGAGCAATCGCTCAAGTATCTCAAACCAGATGGCTATGCTATTTTCCTTGCCCCCAATGATTTATTGAGCAGCTCACAAAGTGATTTATTGAAGAAATGGCTACAAAAGCATGCCCAGATAGTTGCGATGATTGCATTGCCAGAAGCACTCTTTGGAAATGCCGCTTATGCCAAGACAATTTTTGTGCTGAAAAAGCAAGAAGAACAAGCTGTTCAACCGTTTGTTTATGCTTTGTCTGATTTGCAAGATCAGAACGATTTATTGGAATTTAGCGAAAAGTTTCAAAATTGGAGCAGAGAAAGTGAAATTTAAACAAGTTTTTGATATAATAAATGAAAACGCTTAAAAGAGGTAATTTATGTCAAAAACAATTTCAATCAATGCCGGAAGTTCTAGTTTAAAATGGCAATTATACGAAATGCCAGCTGAAAAGGTCATTGCCAAAGGACTGATTGAACGGATTGGTCTCAAAGACTCCATTTCAACAGTGAAATTTGGCAGTCGTGCAGAAAAGCAAATTTTGGATATTGATGACCATACGCAAGCTGTAAAAATTTTGTTAGATGACTTGATGCGCTTTGGTATTATCAAATCCTATGAAGAAATCACAGGTGTTGGACATCGTGTCGTTGCAGGTGGTGAATACTTTAAAGAATCTGCACTTGTTGATAGCGAAGAGGTGATTCAAAAAGTAGAAGAATTAGCACTTCTTGCACCACTTCATAACAAAGCAAATGCAGCAGGAATTCGTGCCTTTAAAGAATTGTTGCCGGATATTACAAGTGTTGTTGTATTTGACACATCTTTCCATACAACAATGCCAGAAAAAGCTTATCGTTATCCATTACCGACTAAATATTATACCGAAAATAAAGTGCGTAAATATGGAGCGCATGGTACAAGTCATCAGTATGTTGCCAAGGAAGCAGCAAAGGCGCTTGGAAAGCCACTTGAAGAGTTGAAGCTAATTACTTGCCATATTGGGAATGGTGCTTCCATTACAGCGGTTGATCAAGGAATTTCTGTAGATACTTCAATGGGCTTTACTCCGCTAGGTGGCGTGATGATGGGAACTCGCACAGGGGATATTGATCCGGCGATTATTCCTTATTTGATAGAGCATACAGAAGATTTTGATACACCAGAAGACATCAATTATATTTTAAACAAACAGTCTGGGCTTCTAGGAGTATCTGAAACATCAAGTGATATGCGCGACATTATTGCAGGAATGCATGAAGGCAATCATAATTGTAAACTGGCTTTTGACATTTTTGTTGATCGCATTCAAAAACATATCGGTCAATATTTTGCTGTTTTAAATGGTGCGGATGCGATTATTTTCACAGCTGGCATCGGAGAAAATTCTGATGAGGTGCGCGAAGCTGTTATTTCAGGTCTATCGTGGTTTGGTTGTGATATTTTACCGGAAAAAAATGTACGTGGAGCTGAAGGTATCATCTCAAGTGATGCTGCTAAAGTGAAGGTACTTGTCATTCCTACAGATGAAGAATTAGTTATTGCACGTGATGTTGAGTGCTTCAAAAACCAAAAATAAAACGTTTAATTTACAAGTCATAATATTTAAGAAGAGAAGCTGAGACAGACATTCATGAGCGCCACCCTAATGAATGTCTGTCTCACTCTCTTTCATTTTTGTTTGAAAAAAAGATTGTTGAAGTGATTACCTAATACTCCTGAAACATAAAATGTGGATAAAGATATCTGAATCAACCGTGCAGGTGGGAGAATGAGCTGTTTAAAAGTCTTTTGATTTCCTCTATACTTTCTTTTTGAACTATACCAATTTTCTTGTTGACAAATTCACAATAAAATTATATACTGATTTCGCTTGTTTTGGATAGCTATGATTAGACTATACCAATTTATAAAACGAAGGAGGAGATAGCAGACTTCTGAAAGTTGTTTGCTATAAATAATAGTATGTGTGGAATCGTTGGAGTTGTTGGAAATCGAAATGCAACAGATATTTTAATGCAAGGTCTAGAAAAATTAGAATATCGGGGTTATGATTCGGCTGGGATTTTTGTGACCAATGGGAAAACATCTAGTTTGGTGAAATCAGTTGGTCGCATAGCTGATCTTCGTGCAAAAATCGGGATTGATGTGGCTGGAACTGCTGGTATTGGGCATACACGCTGGGCAACACATGGAAAACCAAGCGAAAGCAATGCGCATCCACATACTTCTCAAACTGGACGCTTTGTTTTGGTGCATAATGGTGTGATTGAAAATTACCTTGACATCAAGAACACTTATCTCGCTGGACATGATTTAAAAGGTCAAACGGATACAGAAATTGCGGTTCACTTGATTGGAAAATTCGTTGAGGAAGAGGATTTATCAGTTCTTGAAGCATTCAAAAAGGCTCTTCATATTATCGAAGGCTCTTATGCTTTTGCTTTGATGGATGCAAAAGATGCAGATACAGTTTATGTTGCCAAAAATAAATCCCCTCTTTTGGTTGGCTTAGGAGAAGGCTACAATATGGTCTGCTCGGATGCTATGGCAATGATCCGTGAAACAAGTGAATTTATGGAAATTCACGACAAAGAATTGGTCATTGTGACAAAAGATGGTGTTCAAGTGCAAGATTATGATGGTAATCCTGTTGAGCGTGAAAGCTACACGGCAGAGCTTGATTTGTCTGACATTGGTAAAGGCACTTATCCTTACTATATGTTGAAGGAGATTGATGAGCAGCCAACTGTGATGCGCAAACTCATTCAAGCTTATACGGCTGAAAATGATAAAGTCTCAGTAGACCCAGCCATTATCCAAGCCGTTCAAGAAGCTGACCGCTTGTATATTTTGGCAGCTGGAACTTCTTATCATGCTGGTTTTGCGACCAAGCGCATGCTAGAAGAATTAACGGATACACCGGTCGAATTGGGAATTTCTTCTGAGTGGGGCTACAGATGGCCATTGCTTAGCAAGAAACCAATGTTTATCTTGATTAGCCAATCTGGCGAAACAGCCGACAGCCGTCAGGTTTTGGTCAAAGCCAATGCTATGGGAATTCCAAGCTTGACTGTAACCAATGTACCGGGTTCAACGTTGTCTCGTGAAGCGACTCACACGATGCTACTTCATGCAGGACCAGAGATTGCGGTTGCTTCTACAAAAGCCTACACAGCACAAATCGCGACTCTTGCATTCCTTGCGAAAGCAGTTGGAAATGCTAATGGCAATGAAAAAGCGAAAACGTTTGATTTAGTGCATGAATTATCCATTGTAGCGCAAGCAATTGAAGCTACACTATCTGAAAAAGACGGTATTGACGACAAAGTGCGTGATTTACTCGCTACAACACGCAATGCTTTCTATATCGGTCGTGGTCAAGATTATTATGTTGCTATGGAAGCTAGTCTAAAGCTAAAAGAAATTTCTTATATTCAGTGTGAAGGATTTGCAGCAGGAGAATTAAAACATGGAACTATTTCCTTGATTGAAGACGGTACGCCAGTATTAGCCTTGATTTCTTCTGACGAGCAATTGGCCAGCCATACTCGTGGAAATGTGTCAGAGGTTGTAGCGCGTGGTGCAAATGTCTTGACCATTGTGGAAGAAAACGTGGCAAAAGAAGGGGACGATATTGTTTTGATGTCTGTTCATCCATATTTATCACCAATTTCTATGGTTGTGCCTACGCAGTTGATTGCTTACTTCGCAACCCTACATCGTGGACTTGATGTGGATAAGCCACGGAACTTGGCTAAATCTGTAACAGTTGAATAATACCTATGAAGAATCATCAAGTGTTGGCTTGGTGATTTTTTTCCCATTGAGATAAAGTGGAAGTCTGATTTAAAAAATTATGTAAAACATAAAATTTTAAACTAGAAAGACTAATATTAAAGTAAAGTCAGTCAGAAAAGAAAAACAAAAATTATGTAAATTCTTTCTAAAAATCTATTGACTTTTTTGTTGTTATAGTATATAATTACATTTGTAAACGGAAAGAAAGCCCGTTACACTCGCTCAAACAAGATGAAATTATTAGCTGTGTTCAGTTAAAGAGATTTCATCTCTATTTTGAGAGAGGATTAAAATTATGTAAAATATTAACTGTCCTTATAAGTATAAATCCAAAAGATAGAGTTACTCACTTTGTCTTATATTTTAAGCGGTTATAAAAATTATGTAAAATAATAAGTGAGGTATAGATATGAACAACAACTTTGATAACATGGATGATCTTTTCAATCAATTGATGGGAAGAATGGGCGGTTTTAATAGTGAAAATCGGCGTTATCTCATCAATGGACGTGAAGTAACACCAGAGGAATTTGCACAATACCGTGCAACGGGGAAACTTCCGAAACAGGCAATGGAGGCTCAAAATCCACAAATGCAAGGGCAAGCGACTGCTCCAAAACAAGATGGCATTTTAGCGAAGTTGGGTCGTAATTTGACAGAGGAAGCGCGTCAAGATATGCTAGATCCCGTCATTGGGCGTAACAAGGAAATTCAAGAAACAGCAGAAATTCTGTCTCGTCGGACGAAAAACAATCCAGTGCTAGTCGGAGATGCTGGAGTTGGTAAGACTGCAGTTGTTGAAGGTTTGGCGCAGGCGATTGTTAATGGTGATGTTCCTGCTGCTATTAAGAATAAAGAAATTATTTCTGTAGATATTTCGGGATTAGAAGCAGGTACACAGTATCGTGGTAGCTTTGAAGAAAATATTCAAAATTTGGTTTCTGAAGTAAAAGAAGCGGGCAATGTTATTCTCTTCTTTGATGAGATTCATCAAATCCTCGGTGCTGGAAGCACAGGTGGAGATAGTGGCTCTAAAGGTTTGGCGGATATTTTGAAACCAGCCCTTTCTCGCGGGGATTTAACGGTAATTGGTGCGACGACGCAAGATGAATACCGCAACACCATTTTGAAAAATGCAGCTCTGGCTCGTCGTTTCAATGAAGTAAAGGTAAATGCTCCTTCTGCAGAAGATACTTATAAGATTTTACAAGGAATTCGTGACTTATACGAAAAACATCACAATGTTATCTTGCCAGATGAAGTGTTAAAAGCGGCTGTGGATTATTCGATTCAATACATTCCGCAACGCAGTTTGCCAGATAAAGCGATTGACCTAGTGGATGTGACAGCGGCTCACTTAGCAGCTCAACATCCTGTTACAGATGTGCATACAGTGGAACGTGAAATTGCAGAGCAAAAGAAAAAGCAAGAAGCTGCGGTTGAAAAAGAAGACTTTGAAACTGCTTTGAATGCCAAGATGCGTATTGAAGAGCTAGAAAAAAAGATTGAAAATCATACGGAAGACATGAAAGTGACTGCAACTGTCAATGATGTAGCCGAATCTGTAGAACGTATGACGGGTATTCCTGTTTCCCAAATGGGGACTAGTGATATTGAACGGTTGAAAGAGATGAATGCGCGATTGAAGACAAAAGTCATTGGACAAAACGAAGCAGTTGAAGCAGTGGCGCGCGCTATTCGTCGGAATC
Source organism: Streptococcus sp. HMSC36C04 (assembly GCF_001839535.1). Taxonomy (NCBI): domain Bacteria; kingdom Bacillati; phylum Bacillota; class Bacilli; order Lactobacillales; family Streptococcaceae; genus Streptococcus; species Streptococcus sp. HMSC36C04. Next base: position 17,119 of record NZ_KV841581.1, read on the forward strand.
GTGCAGGTTTTGATGAAGGAAATCGTCCGATTGGTAGCTTCCTCTTTGTCGGCCCAACTGGTGTTGGAAAAACAGAGCTAGCGAAGCAATTAGCGCTTGATATGTTTGGTACTAAAGAAGCCATTATCCGTTTGGACATGTCTGAATACTCTGACCGCACGGCTGTGTCGAAGTTGATTGGTACAACAGCTGGTTATGTCGGCTATGATGACAACAGCAATACCTTGACAGAACGTGTTCGTCGGAATCCATACTCAATCATTTTACTAGACGAAATTGAAAAGGCCGATCCGCAAGTCGTCACATTGTTACTACAAGTTTTGGATGATGGTCGTTTGACAGATGGGCAAGGAAATACTGTCAACTTTAAGAATACAGTTATCATCGCAACTTCTAACGCAGGATTTGGCTACGAAAGCTTTACAGGTGACGAAGAAAAAGATATGAAAATTATGGATCGATTGAAACCATACTTCCGTCCAGAATTCTTGAACCGGTTCAATGCGGTTATTGAATTCTCACATCTTGGTAAGGAAGACTTGGCTGAAATTGTAGAATTGATGCTGGCTGAAGTCAACCAAACGCTTGATAAAAAAAGCATCACTCTGACGGTAACGGATGCCGCAAAAGCTTATCTAGCAGAAGAAGGTTATGATGAAGTCATGGGTGTTCGTCCGCTTCGCCGTGTGATTGAACAACAAATTCGTGACAAAGTAACCGACTATCATCTGGATCATTTGGATGTGAAACATCTCTTAGCCGACCTGAAAGATGGTGAATTAGTCATTGAGGAAGCAACAGATAGTCAAGTTGAAAAATAAATTTCATTATTCAAACGCTGAGAAATTTCTCGGCGTTTTTGGCTCCCATATTTTTCACAGTCCAAGAGTGAACAGTTGCTTGTGTAATTCTTGGTCTTTTTGTTACCGCTTACATCTTTTATAATAGACTTAGAAAGAACAAATAAAATAGAAAAAAGGAGAGTTAAAATGAACATCATTTTAAACATTCTGAACTGGTTCTCGCAAAATATTTTGCAGAATCCAGCCTTCTTTGTAGGTCTTTTGGTTCTCATTGGCTATGCGTTATTGAAAAAACCAGCGCATGATGTCTATGCTGGTTTCATCAAAGCGACAGTTGGTTATATGCTGTTGAACGTTGGTGCTGGAGGTTTGGTAACAACTTTCCGTCCGATTTTGGCGGCTTTGAACTTTAAGTTTAAGATTGGTGCGGCGGTTATTGACCCATACTTTGGACTAACAGCGGCAAATACAAAGATTGCAGAAGAATTTCCAAACTTTGTCGGAGCAGCAACAACAGCACTTTTGATTGGTTTTGGTGTCAATATCCTGCTCGTTGCTCTTCGGAAAATTACGAAAGTACGGACGCTGTTCATTACAGGTCATATCATGGTTCAACAAGCAGCGACCGTTTCATTGATGGTTCTTCTCCTTGTTCCTCAATTGCGTAATAGCTGGGGCGTGCTGGCAATCGGTGTCATCTGTGGACTTTACTGGGCAGTCAGCTCTAATATGACAGTAGAAGCAACACAACGTTTAACTGGTGGCGGTGGTTTTGCGATTGGTCACCAACAACAATTTGCGATCTGGTTTGTGGATAAAGTTGCAGGTAAATTTGGTAAGAAGGAAGAAAATCTTGACAACTTGAAACTACCAAAATTCTTGTCTATTTTCCATGATACAGTCGTTGCTTCGGCGACGTTGATGTTGGTTTTCTTTGGAGCCATTCTCTTAATCTTGGGTCCAGATATCATGTCCAATGCAAAAGTTATCACATCAGGTACAGTTTACAATCCTGCTAAGCAAGATTTTTACATGTATATCATTCAAACAGCCTTTACTTTCTCAGTTTATCTCTTTGTCTTGATGCAAGGGGTACGGATGTTTGTAGCAGAATTGACGAATGCCTTCCAAGGTATCTCTAACAAATTACTTCCTGGTTCATTCCCAGCTGTGGACGTTGCGGCTTCTTATGGATTTGGTTCTCCAAACGCGGTGCTTTCAGGATTTGCTTTTGGTTTAATTGGTCAGTTGATTACCATTATGCTCTTAATTATCTTTAAGAATCCAATTCTGATTATCACTGGTTTCGTTCCAGTATTCTTTGATAATGCAGCGATTGCAGTTTATGCAGATAAGCGTGGCGGCTGGAAAGCGGCAGTTATCTTGTCCTTTATTTCAGGTGTATTGCAAGTAGCGCTTGGTGCTCTCTGTGTGGCACTTCTCGGTCTAGCTTCTTACGGTGGTTACCATGGAAATATTGACTTTGAATTCCCTTGGCTTGGTTTTGGTTATCTTTTCAAATATCTTGGCATTGTAGGTTACATTCTTGTTTGTGTATTCTTGCTGATTATTCCGCAGTTGCAATTTGCCAAAGCAAAAGACAAGGAAGCGTACTACCGTGGTGATGTCCAAGCGGAAGAAGAATAAAAATAGATTTAATTAACGGAGGAAAATAATATGGTTAAGGTATTAACAGCATGCGGAAATGGTATGGGTTCATCTATGGTGATTAAGATGAAAGTAGAAAACGCTCTACGTAAACTAGGGCAAACAGATTTTACTGTCAATTCATGCAGTGTGGGCGAAGCTAAAAGTTTAGCTTCTGGTTATGATATTGTCATTGCCTCTCTTCATTTGATTCATGAATTGGACGGACGGACAAATGGTAAATTGATTGGTCTGGATAATCTGATGGACGACAAAGAAATTACTGAAAAATTATCACAAGTATTGGAATGATGCGGTTAGAGGTTCGTCTCAGCCTCGTCGCTTAAGAAATTGATATAGAGGCTGAGCAAAAAGTATTTTATTCTCTATCTCATTTAGTATTAAACGAATGACGCAGTAGGTGATTGGACTCTTCATTCACTTTTCAAGCTCGGAAGAGCACCTTTGAAGAAAACGAAGTTTTCTTCATCTACAATCTTAAACAGCTTGATAAGTGTTTAAGCACCTTTGCGGGGGTGGGACTACGAACTTAAAATTTTCAAGATAAGTTCTGTCCCACTCCCATTCGCTTAAAAGGATGTGTGAAGCTAAAAACGTGGAAAAGCTTGGAATTCGTTGTGCTCGTCAAATAGTACAGAATTTCATGCGCACCACCTGTTTTGAGCTTCCATTTCCAACGAAAGGAAGAAGCAATGAATTTAAAGCAAGCATTGATTGAAAACAAATCCATTCGGTTGGGTCTTTCTGCTTCGACTTGGCAAGAAGCGGTCAAACTTTCTGTTGACCCTTTGATTGAAAGCGGAGCTGTTAAGCCTGAATATTATGATGCAATCATCAAATCCACAGAAGGATATGGTCCTTATTATATTTTGATGCCGGGTATGGCGATGCCACATGCTCGTCCAGAAGCTGGTGTACAAAAAGATGCCTTCTCTTTGGTGACTTTGAAAGAGCCTGTAACTTTCTCAGACGGGAAAGGCGTGAGTGTCTTGTTAGCTCTTGCAGCAACGAGTTCAAAAATTCATACGAGTGTTGCCATTCCACAGATTATTGCCCTCTTTGAATTGGAAAATTCTATTGACCGTTTGCTGGCATGTCAAACAGAAGCAGAAGTTTTAGCCTTAATTGATGAATCAAAAGATAGTCCTTATTTAGAAGGATTGGATTTAGATAGTTAGTAAATGGTTGTGTTTCAATCCATTAGAAAAGAATAGAAAGAGAGAAAATTATGTCAAAACGTCTTCCAAATTTACAAGTTGCACTAGATCATTCAGACTTGCAAGGAGCCATTAAAGCGGCTGTGTCGGTCGGGCATGAAGTAGATGTTATTGAAGCAGGAACAGTTTGCCTCCTGCAAGTCGGCAGTGAGTTGGTAGAAGTGCTGCGTAGTTTATTTCCTGATAAAATCATCGTAGCCGACACTAAATGTGCTGACGCTGGTGGGACAGTTGCTAAAAATAATGCCGTACGCGGTGCGGATTGGATGACCTGCATTTGCTGTGCAACGATTCCAACTATGAAAGCCGCTCTAAAAGCGATTCAAGAAGAACGTGGCAAGCGCGGTGAGATTCAAATTGAACTTTACGGAGACTGGACTTATGAGCAAGCTCAGACTTGGTTGGATGCTGGTATCTCGCAAGCCATTTATCACCAATCACGCGATGCACTTCTTGCTGGTGAAACTTGGGGTGAAAAAGATCTCAATAAAGTTAAGAAATTGATTGAAATGGGCTTCCGTGTGTCTGTGACGGGTGGTTTGAATGTGGACACGCTCAAACTTTTTGAAGGAGTGGATGTCTTTACCTTTATTGCTGGACGTGGCATTACAGAAGCTGAAAATCCAGCAGCAGCTGCGCGTGCTTTCAAAGACGAAATCAAGCGAATCTGGGGGTAAGTCATGGCACGTCCGATTGGAATTTATGAAAAGGCGACGCCGAAGCATTTTTCTTGGCGGGAACGGTTAGAATTTGCTAAGGAAATGGGATTTGACTTTGTGGAAATGTCGGTTGATGAAAGCGATGCTCGGCTGGCACGTCTCACTTGGTCCAAAGAAGAACGTCTAGAACTTATCAAAGCCATCTATGATACAGGTGTGCGGATTCCAAGCATTTGCTTTAGCGGTCATCGGCGCTATCCTTTGGGCTCAAATGATCCTGAGCTAGAAGCAAAATCACTTGAAACGATGAAACAATGTATCGAATTAGCACAGGATTTAGGCGTGCGGGTCATTCAATTAGCCGGCTATGATGTTTATTATGAAGAAAAATCACCCGAAACACGCGCCCGTTTTTTAAAAAATCTACGACGAGCATGTGATTGGGCTGAGCAGGCGCAGGTCATGCTGGCAATTGAAATTATGGATGACCCATTTATCAACAGCATTGAAAAATATCTGGCTGTGGCGAAAGAAATCAATTCGCCTTATCTCTTTGTCTATCCAGATACAGGTAATGTTTCTGCTTGGCATAATGACCTCTGGAGTGAATTTTATCTTGGTCATCAGGCAATTGCTACGTTGCACTTAAAAGATACCTATGCCGTGACAGAGCATTCTAAAGGGCAATTTCGCGATGTACCTTTTGGTGAAGGCTGTGTCAATTGGGAAGAAATGTTTGCCGTTTTGAAGAAAACCAATTACCAAGGTCCGTTTTTGATTGAAATGTGGTCTGAAAATTGTGAAACGGTGGAAGAAACCAAAGCTGCTATCAAAGAAGCGCAAGATTTCCTTTATCCACTCATTGAGAAAGCGGGGTTATGAAATGTTAGTACCAGAATTACGAGAACGTGTCTATAAAGCCAATATGGAACTTCCAGAGCATGGTTTGGTGAAATTTACCTGGGGCAATGTCTCGGCGATTGACCGCGAAAAGGGCTTGATTGCCATTAAACCTTCCGGTGTGGCGTATGAAAATCTATCTCCAGAAAATATGGTTGTGACAGATTTGGATGGCAATATTGTCGAAGGTGATCTCAATCCGTCATCAGATTTGCCGACGCATGTTGAGTTGTACAAAGCATTTCCAGAAGTGGGTGGCATTGTTCATACGCACTCGACAGAAGGCGTGGCTTGGGCGCAGGCGGGTCGCGATATTCCTTGTTATGGTACGACGCATGCTGACACTTTCTACGGTGCTATTCCTTGCGCTCGTGCTTTGACAACTGAAGAAATCAATGGCGAGTATGAAAAAGAAACTGGTAAAGTCATTGTTGAAGAATTTGCCAAGCGTGGCTTAGATCCGCTCGCAGTAGCGGGTGTGACTGTCCGCAACCATGGACCATTTGCTTGGGGCAAGGACGAAAAGTCTGCTGTTTATAATGCAGTTGTCCTTGAAGAAGCTGCTCGTATGGCACGCTATACGGAAGCTATCAATCCAACTGTTGCAGAAGTACCGCAAGATCTCAAAGATAAGCATTACTTGCGGAAACACGGAAAGAACGCTTACTACGGACAGAAAAAGTAATTATGAAAAATCAAGGAGGAGGACGACTACCATGATTGAGAGCAGTCATGATGCCGGTTCCTCGCCTTGCTTTTCTCATTTTGCTATGAAAAAGCGCTAAAAATGACCAAAATAACGAATAAATTCTTTCGATTTCATGTGAATGATGTGTGAAAAGATGTTATAATGGTTTGCAATCCCTTTCAAGGAGTAAATGATGATATTATTGGATCAAACAAGTTGTGATTTACTAAAATACCTCGTTGAGTTGGAAGAGCCAGAAACGATTATGACCATTTCACGGACAACCAGTCAATCGCGGAGGAAAATCTATTATCATTTAGAAAAAATCAATGATGCCTTAGCGGATGCCGGCGAAATCATTAGCAGCCGTCCTAGAGTAGGGATCGTCTTAACCGCACACCAAAAAGAACTCTGCCAAGCGTTATTGGAAGGCGTTGACTCTTATAGCTATGTCATGAGCATGACCGAGCGTATGCAGCTGACTGTGCTTTATATCTGTATTGCTAAGGAGCGTGTGACTATTGAAAAGCTAATGGAATTGACAGAAGTATCCCGCAATACGGTTCTCAATGATTTGAATGAAATCCGCAATCAGTTGGCTTCGGAGCAGTATCAAGTCAATCTCGCTTCCACGAAAGCGCAAGGATATTTTTTAAAATGTCATCCACTCAATAAAATCCAATATGTTCATTCTCTCTTGTATCACATTTTTGTAGAGGGAAATCATAGTTTTGTTACGATTTTAACAAAGAAGATAAGGAATTTTGTTGGTGATGAGATTCTTCTGTCGGATGATTTACAAGACTTTCTTAACCAAAGGGTACAAGATGTAGAGCAAGACTTAGGTAAGAAAATCAATCGCCATGAAATCAAATTTATGTTGCAAGTCTTACCATATCTTCTGTTGAGCTGTCGAAATATGGCTTTAAGTGAGGAAGAACAGGAAGATTTGAAGCGTGAGTTTACCTTGATTCGCAAGCGGATAGAATACCAAGCAGCCAAGAATTTGAATAGTAATTTACAGGCAACATTTGGCTTGCAATTAAATGATATTGAAATTTCTCTCTTAGCCGTTCTTTTGCTTTCTTACCGAAAGGACAGGGATATTCATGCAACCAGTCAAGATTTTGTCCAATTAAAAGAAGCGATTGATGAGTTTATCTGGCGGTTTGAAGTTAGTTCGCACTTTGAAATTGAAAATAAAGAAGATTTGTTGCGAAATTTATTGACGCACTGCAAGGCTTTGCTGTTTCGTAAAACCTACGGCATTCTGTCTAAAAATCCATTGACACGACAGATCAAGGAAAAATATGCAGATTTGTTTGCAGTCACCAAGTCTTGCTCTGTGATTTTGGAGGAAGCATGGCTTATTTCACTAACTGATGATGAAGTTGCTTATCTTGCTCTTCATATGGGTGGATTCTTAAAACATAATCGTGCTGAAAAACAAGATGCCAAACGGATTTATTTAGTCTGTGATGAAGGAGTAGCTGTGCAGAAATTGCTACTCAAACAGTGCTTGTATCATTTACCAAATGAAAATTTAAGTGCTGTTTTTACGACAGAGCAATTCAAAAGCGTCGAAGACATTTTAGATGTGGATTTATTGATTACGACAAATGATGGTTTGGAAACCACTTTGCCAACGATACAGGTTCAGCCCATTTTGGATTACGAGGATGTATTGAATATTACTTCTTTTGTGAAAGATCAAGCTCTTTCTACTAAAGGCGTGCGATTTAGTCAAGATTTAGAACGACTTTTGTCACAATACCTCAAGGATTCAACGCGCACACAAGAGCTGAAAAATAAAATTCAAAAACTTGTCAACGAAGAATTATTATCAACTTCAACGGAAGAATGAAAGAAATAAGATGACTGGCTAGGGATAAAATTCCCGGCTTTTTTAGTTGTGAAAAATAGTCCAATCTTGAACACAGACATGTGCTTTATTTGGTCTTTTTTAATCTATTGAAGGGAGCTATACTAAGAATGTAGAATAAAATATCTTGAGGAGGATAAGCAATGTCAAATGTAAAAGAAATCACAAGAGAATCTTGGATTTTATCCACTTTCCCGGAATGGGGAACATGGCTCAATGAAGAAATTGAAGAAGAAGTTGTACCGGAAGGTAACTTTGCTATGTGGTGGCTAGGAAACTGCGGTGTCTGGATTAAAACCCCTGGCGGTGCTAATGTCGTTATGGATCTCTGGTCCAATCGCGGAAAATCAACCAAAAAGGTCAAAGACATGGTGCGTGGTCACCAAATGGCCAATATGGCAGGTGTACGTAAATTGCAACCAAATCTCCGTGTGCAACCAATGGTGATTGACCCATTTGCGATTAACGAACTGGACTATTACCTTGTTTCTCATTTCCACAGCGACCATATTGACATCAATACTGCTGCAGCTATCGTCAACAATCCGAAATTGAACCATGTGAAATTTGTTGGTCCTTACGAATGTGGTGAAATTTGGAAAAAATGGGGCGTTCCAGAAGAACGCATTATGATTATCAAACCGGGCGAAAGCTTTGAGTTTAAAGATATAAAGGTTACAGCTGTGGAATCCTTTGACCGGACTTGCTTAGTGACACTTCCAGTTGACGGTGCGGATGCTCAAGACGGTGAGTTGAAAGGACTTGCTGTAACTGACGAAGAAATGGCGCGTAAAGCAGTCAACTACGTCTTTGAAACACCGGGCGGTACGATTTATCACGGTGCAGATTCTCACTTCTCAAACTATTTTGCCAAACACGGAAAAGATTTCAATATTGATGTGGCGATTAACAACTACGGTGACAACCCAATCGGTATTCAAGATAAGATGACTTCAATTGATTTGCTTCGTATGGCTGAAAACCTTCGTGCTAAAGTCATTATTCCAGTTCACTACGACATCTGGTCTAATTTCATGGCTTCGACAGATGAGATTCTTGCCCTCTGGAAAATGCGCAAAGAGCGTTTGCAATATCAATTCCATCCATTCATTTGGGAAGTCGGCGGTAAATACACTTATCCGCAAGACAAAGACAGAATTGAATACCACCATCCACGTGGTTTTGATGATTGCTTCGAGCACGATTCAAATATTCAATTTAAGGCTTTACTATAAAAAATTAAGTGGGAATTATCCGTATACATTGCGATATGCGGATAATTTTCATATAATGATAGTGTAGAAAAAATAGCTACTGAAAGGGTAGTATTATAAAGGAGAAGTCAATGTCAAATTTATCTGTCAATGCCATTCGTTTTTTGGGAATTGATGCCATTGAAAAATCAAAGTCTGGGCATCCAGGTGTTGTCATGGGTGCAGCACCGATGGCTTATGACTTGTTTACCAAGCAAATGCGCATCAATCCAGAAATGCCAAATTGGATCAATCGCGATCGTTTTGTCTTATCAGCAGGTCACGGCTCTATGTTGCTCTATGCACTCCTTCACTTGTCTGGCTTTCAAGATGTCACAATGGACGAAATCAAGAACTTCCGTCAATGGGGTTCTAAAACGCCTGGACATCCAGAATTTAGACATACGGCTGGTGTAGATGCGACAACTGGACCCCTCGGTCAAGGAATTTCGATGGCAACTGGTTTTGCGCAAGCAGAACGTTTCCTAGCTGCTAAGTACAACCGTGAAGGCTATACTATCTTTGACCACTATACCTATGTCATCTGTGGTGACGGGGACTTAATGGAAGGCGTGTCTGCTGAAGCGGCTTCTTATGCTGGACTGCAAAAGCTAGATAAGCTCATCGTTCTTTATGATTCAAACGGCATCAATTTGGACGGAGAAACGAAAGATTCCTTTACAGAAAGTGTTCGTGACCGTTACAATGCTTACGGTTGGCACACAGCTTTGGTTAAAGACGGAACAGACTTAGAAGCAATCAATGCGGCGATTGAAGCTGCAAAAGTTTCTGGCAAACCGTCATTGATTGAAGTCAAAACGGTGATTGGTTATGGCTCGCCAAATAAACAAGGGACAAATGCTGTTCATGGAGCGCCTCTTGGTGCAGAAGAGGCAGCGGCTACTCGCAAAGCTCTTGCTTGGGATTACGCACCATTTGAAATTCCAGAAGAAGTCTACGAAGATTATCGGGTCAATGTTGCAGAACGTGGCAAAGCTGCCTATGATGCTTGGGAAAAACTCGTTGAAGAATACAAACAAGCCTATCCTGACTTAGCTGATGAAGTTGCTGCCATTATTGCTGGACAAGATCCAGTTGAGATCAAGCCAGAAGATTTCCCAGTAGTAGAAACAGGTTTCTCACAAGCTACTCGTAATTCTAGCCAAGATGCTTTAAATGCCGCAGCAAAAGTCCTTCCAACATTCCTCGGTGGCTCTGCTGACCTCGCTCATTCTAATATGACTTATATCAAAGAAGACGGTTTGCAAGACGATACCCACCGCCTTAACCGCAATATTCAATTCGGTGTGCGTGAATTTGCTATGGGAACTATTTTGAATGGTATGGCACTTCACGGGGGACTTCGTGTTTATGGTGGTACATTCTTTGTCTTCTCAGACTATGTTAAAGCGGCTGTTCGCTTGTCAGCTCTTCAAGGCTTACCTGTGACCTATGTCTTTACACATGACTCAATCGCAGTTGGTGAAGACGGACCAACTCATGAGCCGATTGAGCATTTGGCTGGACTTCGTGCCATTCCAAACCTCAATGTTTTGCGTCCAGCAGATGCGCGTGAAACACAGGCTGCTTGGTACTTGGCACTGAAGAGTCAATCAACTCCAACAGCTTTGGTTCTCACACGTCAAAACTTGACAGTTGAAGCTGGAACTGACTTTGATAAGGTGGCGAAAGGAGCTTATGTTGTATATGAAACAGCAAATGGTTTTGATACAATTCTTCTGGCATCTGGTTCTGAAGTCAACTTAGCTGTTGCAGCTGCAAAAGAGTTGGAAGCACAAGGGGAGAAAGTTCGCGTTGTCAGCGTACCGTCAACAGACATCTTTGATGCACAAGACGCTGCTTACAAAGAAGAAATTTTACCAAATGCAGTTCGTCGCCGTGTTGCAATCGAAATGGCTGCAACCCAGTCTTGGTACAAATATGTCGGACTTGACGGAGCTGTTATCGGCATTGACAAATTCGGTGCCTCTGCCCCAGCTGCTAAGGTAATGGAAGAGTATGGCTTCACCGTTGCTCATGTCATAGAAGTTGTGAAAAATTTGAAATAGTAATTATCAAGAAAAAGAACCGAGGCTTGCTTCGGTTTTTCTAACTAGAAGTGCTATAATGAAAATAGAAAATTCTATCTCGGAGGTGTGAAGATGACAAAGGAAAGTATGATTTATCATTTATTAGATGAATTGAAAATTTCTTATGTTCGTCTGGATCATGAACCAATTTTTTCCGTTATTGAGGCGGCTGAAAAGGGAGTCGTCTTACCGGGGCAACAGGTCAAAAATCTCTTTTTGAAAAATAAAAAGGGACGTCAATTTTATTTGGTCATTTTGCGGGACGAAAAAACGGCAGATATCAAGCATTTGGCAGAAATCCTTGATGAAAAACGATTATCATTTGCCAATGATAAGGAGCTGGAGGAGCTTTTACAGGTAGAGCCAGGTGCGGTTACACCTTTTGGGTTGCTTTTTGATAAGGAAAAGAAAGTCCAGCTGATTGTGGACGAGGAGGTTGATCCGAACTTGACCGTGGGTTTTCATCCTTTTGTCAATACAACAACGCTCAATATCGCTTATGCGGACTTTTTACGCTTTTTGGAAAAAGCAGAGCATACTGTCAAAAGAATTCGCTGCTAGTCAGGCTTAAGGAGGAATCCTTTTAGAAATTTCAGCCCCTCCTTGTAAATCCTCTAGGAATCTGCTATAGTAGATAATATATGAAATCTAAAGGAGACTAAAATGGGTAACGGTTTTTCAATTTTAATCATGTTGGTTGTGATGATGGGCTTGATGTTCTTCATGCAACGTTCTCAAAAGAAACAAGCAGACAAACGGATGGAAAGCTTGAACAAACTACAAAAAGGATATGAAGTCATTACGATTGGTGGCTTGTATGGTACGGTTGATGAAGTCGATACTGAAAAGAAAACAGTTGTCCTTGATGTAGACGGTGTTTACTTGACATTTGAATTAACAGCTATCAAGACCGTATTACCTCTCACAGAGGGAATTACAGCAGTTGCTGGTGCAGACGGAAGTGTTGATATGTCAGAAGATACAGCTATTGAAGAATAGTAGTGTTTTAAGCTAGAAAAAGGGATTGGAGTTTCTCCAGTTCTTTTTATTTTTGTTTGAAAGGTTTCTTTTACAACTTATAAGAATAATTCTTTTACTACTTTGACGTTGTCAATTAGCTATTTTGACGCCAAAGCTAACCAAGTAACAAATATTCCTTTAGCAGAATAGGAATTTAAAAAAGATAAAGCATTTAATTTTTATCGTAAAATAATGTGAAAAAGAAGTTGGAGCTAAAATTTCTATGTTTCGGCTTCTTTTTTATCTGAAATTTAGCATAAATCCCATTTTTAGAGGATTTATGATATAATGAAATGTAAAACTTTATTAGGAAAACAAGCAGATGTTTAGTTTTAAGAAAAAAGAAAAAATTGAAGTTCCATTACAAATACCGAGACATATCGGTATTATTATGGACGGGAATGGTCGTTGGGCTAAAAAGAGAATGCAGCCGCGCATTTTCGGACACAAGTCTGGAATGGAAGCTTTGCAAAACGTTACCATTGCAGCTAAAGAGTTGGGTGTCCAAGTATTGACGGTTTACGCTTTCTCCACAGAAAATTGGTCGCGTCCTGAAAAAGAAGTCAGCTTTATCATGAACTTGCCGGTTGAATTTTACGACCGTTATGTGCCTGAGTTGCATAGAAATAACGTAAAAATTCAAATGATCGGAGACACAGAACGTCTGCCTAAGGCAACTTATGAGGCACTTTGTAAGGCAGAAGAATTGACACGACTCAATACAGGTCTAATTCTTAATTTTGCTTTAAATTATGGTGGTCGTGCTGAGATTGTTCAGGCGGTTAAAATGATTGCTCAAGATGTGTTAGATGCCAAGTTCAGTCCGGGCGAGATTGATGAAGAGATAATTGCCAATTATCTACAAACCAGCAATCTACCTCGATTATTGCGCGATCCGGATTTGGTCATTCGAACGAGCGGAGAATTGCGTTTGAGTAATTTCTTACCTTGGCAAAGTGCATATAGTGAGCTGTATTTTACAGACATTTTATGGCCGGATTTTGATGAGAAAGCTTTGAAAGCAGCTATTGAAGAATATAGTAAACGAAATCGTCGATTTGGCGGCGTGTAGGAGAATTTATGGATAAGGATTTACAAAGACGTGTTATTTTTGGCGGAGTGGCACTTGCTATCTTCATTCCAGTTTTGATGATAGGAGGCGCTCTTCTGCAAATTGGAATGGGGCTTCTAGCCATGTTGGGTGTTCATGAATTGCTGCAAATGAAAGGGCTGAGAAGTACCACACTAGAAGGTGTCTTAGCCATGTTAGCAGGTTTTGTGCTGACGATTCCACTCGAAAACTATTTGAAATTTTTGCCGGTAGACGGAAATGTTGTGGCCTATAGTTTAGTTGTTTTTCTTCTATTAGGCTCAACTGTTCTAGGGAAAAATTACAGTTTTGAAGATGCGGCTTATCCAATCGCTGCGAGTTTTTACGTGGGAATTGGCTTCAATGCTTTGCTAGATGCACGGGTGGCTGGTTTTGACAAAGTGCTCTTAGCCTTGTTTATCGTCTGGGCAACGGATAGCGGAGCTTACTTGGTCGGACGGAGATATGGCGTACGTCGCTTAGCTCCGCGAGTTTCACCAAATAAAACTGTTGAGGGCAGTCTAGGGGGCATTGCTTCAGCAGTCCTTGTAACATTTGTTTTCATGTTGTTTGATAGAAACGTTGCCGCACCTCATCATATGTTTGTCATGCTTCTTTTCACAGTATTCTTTAGTATTGCAGGACAGTTTGGGGACTTGGTAGAAAGTGCGATTAAGCGCCATTTTGGAGTCAAAGATTCTGGTAAATTTATACCCGGACATGGTGGTGTGTTAGATCGTTTTGACAGCATGCTATTTGTCTTTCCCTTGATGCATTTCTTTGGATTGTTCTAATGAGAAGGATAAAATGAAGTGAGACAGACTAACATGCTTGTTTTATAGTCACTCACAGAAAAATGAAATCTGAGAAGATGACGTAAAGAATCAATATTTCGCAAGAAATTGATTTTGTCATTTCACTTTATGCAGTTGACTAGGGGTTGGTCGTCATACCTTGCGTAGCAAGGGATTAGAACTGCCACTCAGCAGTGATTGATTGCCACTAAAGTACCTAATCAATTGTGCATGGGAACTCTAAATTGACTAAAGTTAACAGAGTTTCTCACCACTGCGTTTTGTAGTAAAAATAATATATTGTAAGAGTCTGGGGAACGTTCATGCCAGCCTCTTTGTGAATGAACTTTATAAGGAAATCTTAAGCCGAGTGAAGTATTCTTGATTTGCTGGGTGCAATTCAGTAAGATGATCGTGTCAGAAAGTAGAAAGGTTGGTGTAATGCAGTCAGGTATTATAGGAATTATCACCTTTATCATTGTTTTTGGAATTATTGTGGTCGTTCATGAGTTTGGACATTTCTATTTTGCGAAAAAATCGGGTATTTTGGTGCGGGAGTTTGCTATCGGAATGGGCCCGAAAATTTTTGCTCATATCGGAAAAGACGGTACGGCGTATACCATTCGGATGTTACCGCTGGGTGGCTATGTTCGTATGGCTGGTTGGGGCGAAGATTCGACCGAGATTAAAACCGGAACACCTGCTAGTTTGACTTTAAATGAAGCAGGTAAGGTCGTCCGAATCAATCTTTCGGGCAAGAAAATTGATCAAACCGCTCTGCCGATGAATGTGACGGGCTTTGATTTAGAAAGCAAGCTTGAAATCACTGGTTTGGTACTAGATGAACAAAAGACCTATGCAGTTGACCATGATGCAACAATTGTAGAAGAAGACGGCACAGAGGTTCGGATTGCTCCGCTTGATGTGCAGTATCAAAATGCTAGTTTAGGCGGGCGTCTCATTACCAACTTTGCAGGGCCAATGAATAATTTCATTTTAGGGATTGTAGCTTTTCTGCTGTTGATTTTTATGCAGGGTGGCGTTGCCAATCCCAATACAAATCACATTCGCGTTTTACAGGGCGGTGCCTTGGCTCAGGCCGGTGTAAAAAATAATGACCAGATTTTAAAAGTTGGTCAAGCTGAAATTAAGAATTGGTCGGATTTGACCCAGGCTGTTCAGTCTGAAACAAAAAACAGTAAAGGGCAATCAGAACTAAATGTGACTGTTAAAAGCGGAAATAAAGTTCAAGAGCTGACAGTTAAGCCTAAAAAAGAGCAAGGTAGATATTTATTAGGAGTGATGCCGGGCTTGAAATCGGATTTTCCGTCTATGATTGCGGGCGGATTTAGCATGGCTTGGAACGCTAGTTTCCGCATCTTTGGCGCTTTAAAAAATTTAATTTTCCACCCAGACATCAATAAACTAGGCGGACCTGTGGCGATTTACAAAGCTAGTAGTGACGCTGCTAAAGGTGGAATTGAAAGTGTTATCGCTCTCTTAGCTATGCTCTCTCTGAATATTGGTATTTTTAATCTCATTCCTATCCCGGCGCTTGACGGTGGAAAGATTGTGCTCAATCTTCTTGAAGCCATTCGTCGCAAGCCATTAAAGCAGGAAACAGAAACCTATGTTACTTTAGCAGGTGTCGCCATTATGGTGGTGTTGCTGATTGCGGTGACCTGGAATGATATTATGAGAACCTTCTTTTAAAAGGTGAATTTAAAATAATAAAAGGAAGAATTTATGAAACAAAGTAAAATGTTAATCCCAACACTACGTGAAATGCCTAGTGATGCACAAGTCATCAGTCATGCACTTATGCTGCGTGCGGGCTATGTCCGCCAAATTTCAGCAGGTGTTTACTCTTACTTACCATTGGCTAATCGCGTGATCGAAAAAGCAAAGAAAATCATGCGAGAAGAATTTGAAAAAATCGGTGCGGTCGAAATGTTAGCTCCAGCCCTCCTTAGTGCCGACCTTTGGCGTGAATCAGGTCGTTATGATACCTACGGTGAAGATCTCTATAAGTTAAAAAATCGCGAAGGTTCAGATTTTATCTTGGGGCCCACTCATGAAGAAACATTCACCGCAATTGTACGGGATTCTGTAAAATCTTATAAGCAATTACCGCTTAATCTTTATCAGATTCAGGCTAAATATCGTGATGAAAAGCGTCCTCGTAATGGCTTATTGCGGACACGTGAGTTTATCATGAAAGACGGTTATAGCTTCCATGCTAATTATGATAGCCTAGATGTGACTTACGATGAGTATAAGACGGCCTACGAGAATATTTTTACACGAAGTGAGGTTGATTTCAAAGGGATTATCGGTGACGGTGGTGCTATGGGTGGAAAGGATAGCCAAGAATTTATGGCCATTACACCTGACCGTACCGACCTTACGCGCTGGGTTGTCCTAGACAAGTCAGTCACTAGCTTTGATGAAATTCCGACAGACGTACAAGAAGCGATAAAAGAAGAATTGACGAGCTGGTTGGTGTCTGGTGAAGATACTGTTGTTTATTCGAGTGAGTCAGGATATGCTGCAAACCTTGAAATGGCAACAAATGAATACAAACCAAGCAATCGTGTTGTAGCAGAAGAGGAATTAACGCGTGTAGAAACCCCAGATTGCAAGTCAATTGATGAAGTCGCTGCTTTTCTTCATGTTGATGAAAGCCAGACAATCAAAACGTTGGTTTATATTGCTGATGAAAAACCGATTGTGGCTCTGCTTGTTGGAAATGATCAACTGAATGAAGTGAAGTTGAAAAATTATTTGGGTGCTGATTTCTTTGAACCGGCAAGCGAAGAAGAAGTTCGTGAACTGTTTGGTGCAAACTTTGGTTCTCTTGGACCTGTTCATCTTCCAGAAGATGTTCAAATCATCGCAGATCGCAAGGTGGAGGACGTTCGCAATGCAGTCGTTGGTGCGAATGAAGACGGTTATCATTTGACAGGTGTCAATCCAGGGCGAGACTTCACAGCAGAATATGTAGATATTCGCGAGGTGCGTGAAGGAGAAGTTTCACCAGACGGACAAGGCGTTTTGAAATTTGCACGCGGCATTGAAATTGGACATATCTTTAAATTAGGAACTCGTTATTCAGAAAGCATGAATGCGACTGTTTTAGATGAAAATGGTCGTGCAGTTCCTGTCGTAATGGGCTGCTATGGTATTGGTGTCAGTCGCCTCTTATCAGCTGTTATGGAGCAACATGCACGTCTCTTTGTCAATAAAACGCCAAAAGGAGACTATCGCTATGCTTGGGGGATCAATTTTCCAAAAGAATTGGCACCGTTTGATGTGCATCTAATCCCTGTAAATGTCAAAGACGAGGAAACTCTTGCCTTGACAGAACAACTAGAAGCAGAGCTGGTCAAAGCTGGCTACGAAGTTTTGACAGATGACCGTAACGAACGCGCTGGTGTGAAATTCAGTGACAGTGACTTGATTGGTTTACCGATTCGTGTGACTGTTGGGAAAAAAGCAGCTGACCGCATCGTTGAAGTCAAAATCAAAGCGACAGGTGATACCATTGAAGTTCATGTTGACAATCTTCTTGAAACACTTGCAATCTTAACGAAGAAAGACAAATAAATAGGTCTGAAATAAGAACTAAATTATCATTCAAAAACAGACAAAATCTTAATTGGAGATAATCCAAAAGAGATTTTGTCTGTTTTTTTGAGTTGTCACTTTACGTCGACTTGTTGGTGTGGGACAAAGAACGACTGTTAAGGGAAATGTGTTTTATTTTTCTTTCATTTTTTACTATTTGAAGATAAAAAATAACTTTTTAGGGCGTCTTCTGAGGAAATCTTTGGAATATTTTATACTAAAAAGGTAGAAAAAGGAGTTGAAATGAGAAAGATAAAAAATATTCTTCAAATGAGTTTGCTAATCGTTTTGACACAGATTACTTTGGTACTGCTAACGACGCCGTTGTCCAAAACATTGACCTTTCAGCAGTCAAGTTTTGTATTTTTGTTCATTCTATTTTCTTGTGGCTTGCCTTATTTTCGCTATTTTTCCAGAGAATTAACAGATTTTAAATCAGAGATCTTAACGGCTCGTTATTGGCCTCTCCTGCGATTATCTTATCTCATGATAGTATTTATCAATGCGATAGGAGTTTATCTGATGATTTTAGAAGGGACGGCTGCTGTTTCAGAAAGTCAACAATTATTTATGAGTCTGTTCATCCACTCCTCTCTTTTTTTGCTGGGTGTTGATGTAATAGCTCTCGTGCCTGAGGTTCGGTCATCTATTATTTATCTTTTTGTGTCAAAAGGTCAAGCGCAAACGAGTTTTATGATAGGTAGTTTGTTATTTATCATTTTACGAAATCCAGCTAATTTAACTTGTTTTATTGTTTATACAGGTTTAGGGAGTTTACTTTCTTTCTTGATTTCCAAGCCAACTCTTCGTTTGGAATTTTCCATTTTCAGTCATTTGGTGCGCAATAGCTTTTCTCTTCTTTTCTTGATTATTTTTTGGTAAATTGTTTTGTAGAAATCCCACTTCTATGATAAAATGAGAGCATTATAGATTGGATGAGAAGAGCAATGATACAAAAAGAAAAACAGTTAGAATGGTTGCAGCAGCACCAAACAAAAGAGCCACATTTGGGCTTAGAAAGAGTGCGACGACTATTATCGCTGCGAGGCAATCCTCATTTACAAATATCAGTCATTCATGTGGCAGGTACCAATGGAAAAGGCTCAACGATTGCACATTTACGTCAGCTATTGCAAGCAAAGAAACTGCGTGTAGGAACGTTTACATCGCCTTATCTTCTTAACTATAATGAGCAAATTGCAATCAATGGTTTGCCTATTTCAGGCGAAGACTTTTATTCTTTGTTGCAATCTTATCAAGAGTTATTAAAAAAGCAGGCAGATGATACGATATTGCAGGAAATAACAGAGTTTGAGATTATTACGGCATTGGCTTATGATTATTTCTGCCAGCAAGAGGTAGATGTGGTCATAATGGAAGTAGGTCTGGGTGGTTTATTGGACAGTACCAATGTGTGTAAACCGGTTTTGACAGCTATTACGACAATCGGACTAGATCACACAGCTATTTTAGGTACGACATTAGAAGACATTGCCAAGCAAAAAGCGGGGATTATCAAGCAAGGTGTGCCAGTAGTGACAGGGAAGATTTCTTCAGAAGCACTGACAGTTATTCACACTATTGCTCAGCAATGTCAGGCACTCCACATACGATATAAGAAAGATTATCAGGTGGAGTCTGTGCAAGGCTTAGAAGAGGGAGAAAAATTTCGTTTTTCAAATGCATTTCGACGAAAAGAGGACTATCAAACTGTTCTTTTGGGCGTTCATCAGGTTGAGAATGCGGGACTGGCAATTGAACTGTGTGATCAATATTGCAGCTTGAAAGGTTTACCATTGTTGAGTGAAAATGAGGTGCGACGGGCATTGAAACGAACGTATTGGCCTGCTCGCTTGGAGAAAATTTCAAAAGCACCCTTGATCTTGCTGGACGGGGCGCACAATCCTCATGCACTGAAAGCTCTGCTTGCTTCCCTAGAAAGCCATTTTCCAGATTATCAAAAAACGATTTTATTTACATGTATTCAAACTAAGGCGTTGGATGAAATGCTTGCTTTACTAAAAATGGTTCCCACATCTCGCGTACTTTTGACAACTTTTGAGGATTCACGGAGTTTTTCAACAGGAGAAATGCAATGTTTGGCAAAGCGAGAAAAGTTAGCATATGTAGAGTGGTTGCCTTATTTGGAGCAATACAAAAAAGCCAAGCATGGAGAGAAAGAGCTGCTGCTTATCACAGGCTCCCTCTATTTCCTTGCAGAAGTTAGAAAATATCTAATGAGCGATAGGTAAAAGGAGGTTTTCTAAATAGTTAAAATGTGATAGAATGAAAGAGCAATTTGTTTGCACAGAGTAAGTGGTCTGCGTTAAGTGTGTATGGATGGGATGTTGCCATACAACGAAACATTTGTGCGGTAGGCCATTGCATCCGCTGTCATTTTGACGGCTCCCGAAAGAAAAGGAGCGAATATGAAAAAAAACTCGCCAAAGTTATCGGTGCAACTATTGGTTGCCCTCGCAATGATTGTGGCTCTTTGTTTTGTCTTAGAGAAGTTTTCAATCTTTGTCATCCCTCGTTTGCTGAAGCTGAGTCCAGCTTTTATCGGTTATACCCTTATGGGAAGTGTCGCTGGTCCGGTTTTATCTGGTCTGGTTTCTGCCGTATATGATATGCTTTCCTTTTTCTTTTTGAGTCAGGGACAACCATTCATTATCTGGTTTACATTGATTGAAGCCTTGCAAGGTATTCTCTATGGTTATTTCTTTTATGGCAAAGAATTACGATTTGAACGGAAGAAAGACTGGCTTTGGGTGACGCTAGCAACTATCGCTGTTATGGGAGTGGGGACCTTTACTTTAACGCCCTTAGCTCTCCATTTACAATATGGAGTACCCTTTGTTGCACTATACGCTACTCGGGCATGGTCTGTTTTTGAAATTCCTTTACGAGTAGTTGTGACAATGCTCATTGTTCCACAGTTGCAACGAATCCCCGAATTACGTAAGTTAATGGGATTAAACAATAAGTAAAAAAATGAGAGCAGAAAAAGGCTGAGACATCACTGTCCACAGCCTTTTCAAATATACACTTTTCAATAGTTTTTAATCAAATCAACGGTTGAGCGATCCAACTTCTTAACCAGAGCTTGTAAGAAAGCTTGTGCTTGCAAAAAGTCGTCCATTGCATAGAGTGTTTGATGAGAATGAATGTAACGTGCACAAACACCAATAGTTGTAGAAGGCACACCACCGTTTTTGAGATGAGCGGCGCCGGCATCAGTTCCACCTTTGCCACAGTAGTATTGGTATTTGATACCTGCTTCTTCTGCCGTTGTCAAAAGGAAATCTTTCATATTTGGCAACATGAGGTGACCTGGGTCAAAGAAACGAATCAGAGTCCCTTCTCCGATAGCTCCTTGATCTCCGTAAATGTCGCCAGCAGGCGAACAGTCTACTGCAAAGAAAACTTCTGGGTCAAACTTAGTCGTTGAAACATGGGCTCCACGCAAGCCGACTTCTTCTTGGACATTGGCTCCAACATAGAGTTCATTGCCAAGTTTTTGTCCAGCTAGAGCTTGAACCAGTTCACTCACCATGAGGACACCGTAACGATTGTCCCAAGCTTTTGAGATAACGTTTTTCCCATTAGCTGTGAGAATAGCAGAGCTGTCTGGTACAATCGTATCGCCTGGACGAATGCCGTAGCTTTCAGCTTCTGCTTTATCAGTAAATCCACCGTCAAAAACAATATCTTCAATCCTTGGTAGACTTGGTCCACCTATTCCACGAGTCAAATGTGGAGGAACGGATCCTGAAATGACAGGAATTGCAACTCCAGAGCTAGTAAAAAGTTTAAAGCGTTGGCTGCTAACGACGAGTGGATTCCAGCCACCAATTTGCACCACACGAAAAGTTCCGTCGGGTTTGATTTCACTCACCATGAAGCCAACTTCATCCATGTGGGCAGCTACTAAGACACGCGGTGCATCAACAGTCTCTGAATGTTTCACTCCAAAAATGCCTCCTAAGCCGTCTGTTACGACTTCGTCCACATGAGGAGTCATTTTTTTACGTAAATAATTGCGAACAGGCGCTTCATGCCCTGAAACGGCAGCAATTTCTGTTACTTCTTTGATTTTTGAAAATAATTCTGACATCTTTAACCTTCTTTCTGTTCTTATTTTATCATTTTCTATCATAGTTGGGTAGCATTCAAAGATAAAAAACAGTAGTGTTTCGATTTGTCCCAATTTATCTTTTGTGTTAAAATATTGTCATGAAAGCTAAAAAGATTCTATTAACAACGGCTGCACTTGCAGGAGTAGGGATTGCAGCTTATGCGACTAAAAAAACGTTGGACGAACGAAAAGAAGCTGAGCAGCGTGAGCAATTAGTTGCTGAAATTCGGAAAAGTTTGTCTGAGCTAGGCGATATTGCCACACTATATGTGCAATTATACAAGTCAGATGAGCATCGATTGGTTGGTGGTGTGGTGTATGAAGATGGTCGGCACCTCATATTTGTGTATGAAAATGGCGAATTGACCTATGAGGAAGAACAATGATTATTCCAGCAAATATAGAAGAATTGGCATCATTTGTGAAACGCGAAGGAAAGACTGTGTTCTTTTTCACAGCCGAGTGGTGTGGAGACTGTCGTTTTATTAAACCTTTTTTGCCTGAGATTGAAGCAGAGAATCCTGATTTTACCTTTGTTGAGGTCAATCGTGACGATTATATGGAAGTTGCCAAAAAGTGGGATGTGTATGGGATTCCTAGCCTAGTAGTCCTAGAAAATGGACAAGAAATTGGCCGTTTTGTTAATCGCGAGCGAAAAACGCAGACGCAAATCAATGAATTTTTAGCCCAGTTAAACTGAAGATATAGGAGAAATAATGATTTTTGCATATAATAAAGAGCATGTGGGTGACGTGCTAATGGTGATTGTTGCAGACGGTCAAGCTGCTAAGTTAGCTGCTGAACGCAAGGGCAACGTAGCGCGTGTTTATCGTTTGGACAATGGAGAAACGGTTGCTTGGAATATTTTTCAGATTTCTAATCTTGTTAATATTACCGAACGCGGTCAAGTCTTTTTGACAGATGAAGAAATTTCAATTCTGAATCAAGAATTGAGCCAAGCAGGTTTTGAGCCAGAATTGGTCAATGACCTTGAGCCGAAATTTGTGGTTGGTGAAATTGTGGAAATGGTAGCTCATCCAGATAGTGACCACCTTAATATTTGTCAAGTAAAAGTAGCAGCAGATAAAGTGGTTCAAATCGTAGCAGGTGCGCCTAATGCTAAAGTAGGTCTCAAGACGATTGTGGCGCTTCCGGGTGCTATGATGCCAAAGGGAAACTTGATTTTTCCTAGTGAGCTGCGTGGAGAAGAGAGTTTTGGTATGATGTGTAGTCCTCGCGAACTGCAGCTGCCAAACGCTCCGCAAAAACGTGGGATTATTGAATTAGCAAGTTCGGAAGTAGTAGGAACAGCCTTTGATCCAACTAAGCATTGGCAAGAGTAAAATAGAAATTAAGTTTTAATCGTGAATTTTCACGATTTTTTTCTTTTCTCTTACGAATAAATAGTTAGGAGGAAAACAAAATGTATAATAAAGTAATTTTAATCGGTCGCTTGGTGAATACACCAGAGTTAAACAAAACAGCTAATGATAAATCTGTGGCGCGTGCAACACTTGCGGTCAATCGTCGCTACAAAGGACAAAATGGTGAACGAGAAGCAGACTTCGTCAATGTCGTTGTTTGGGGCAAGTTAGCCGAAACATTGGCAAGTTATGCAAGTAAAGGCAGCTTGATTTCACTAGACGGCGAACTTCGCACTCGCCGCTATGAGAAGGACGGAGTGACGCATTATGTCACAGAAGTGCTTTGCAATGGTTTCCAGCTATTAGAAAGCCGTGCACAGCGAGCTCTTCGTGAGAATAATGCAGGTGCAGACTTGGCAGATTTGCTTCTGGAAGAAGAGGAATTGCCATTTTAATAAAGATAAGCTAGGCTGGACAACATCCAGTCTATTTGTCTCTAGTCAGCGAAAAAATTAGCATTTTATGCTTTCAATGATGTATGAATAATATGGGGAAGATAGAAGTCAACAGTCTGAGAATTGCATTTAGTTTTAACTTGAGTTTAAAAACAAGGAAGTTAGGGGGATTTTTCAAGTTTTTTACACTTCTTTTTCTTGGCGAGGTTTTGCTTTTTTGTATAAATATAATATAATAAACCTAGATAAAACAGAGTCTTCTGTTTAAGACTGATGTTGATAAGGAGAAAAAATGGGAGCAGGTAAAGGACAAAAGCAATATCGCTATTATCGTAAATATCTATTATTTTTTCTGTTTGTCCTTGTATTGGCTGGCTTAGTTTTCCTCTATGTAAAAGGGAATTCATCAGATAGCAAGCAGGTCAAGATAGGAGCGACCTATATGACGATGAACAATGATTTTTATAAAACCTTAAATGCTGAAATTGAGAAAAAAACCAATCAACAAGGAAGTCGGATTTATGTGCGAGACCCAGAATTAGACGAAGACAAGCAAAGCCAACAGATTGATTATTTTATTCAAGAAAGAGTAAATGTGATTGTTATAAACCCAGTTAAGAGTGACAGTCCAAAGATTCTGACTTCTTTAAATAAAGCCAGAAAAGCGGGAATCAAGATTATTGTCGTGGATGCACCTGTTAGCAAAGATGCTAAAGTTGATACTACTATTGTGTCAGACAATTATCAAGCCGGTGTGCTGATAGCTAAAGACATGATGAAACGTTTGTCAAGTGCGAATATCTTACTATTGGAACATCATAACGCTGTGTCTGCGATGGATCGGATTCAAGGATTTTTAGATACGATTAAAGGGCATCCTGCTTATCAGGTGGTTTCTGAGCGGGAAACATTGGGGCAAACGGAAGAAAGTATGCCTCAAGTAAAAAAGCATTGAACGAAGGAATGCAATTTAATGTGGTCATGTCTTTAAATGATCGTGCTGCAATCGGAGCTCTCGCAGCCATAAAAGACCAAGGAGTGACAGATAAGATTGCTATCTATGGCGTAGATGGCTCGCCTGATATTAAGAATTTCCTTGCCAACACCAATGATATTCAAGGAACGGTTGCTCAGTCTCCGATTCAAATGGGCAGAAAGGTGACAGAAGTGATTGAGCGCATGATGAAGCATCAAGCTTACAAAGAGGAATATCTCATTCCTGTTCATTTGGTGAATAAAGATAATATCGGGCAATATACAATTACAGGGTGGCAATAATGAGACGAAATAAAAGTATTTTTTATAGCAAAATTGCTTTAATGGTCATCAATTTTATTGCCATTGTTTATAATGCTTCTATTTATCTTTTTGCAACGAATTATGTAGTGGCAAAAGGCTATGCTCATTCACTGCTAGGACGTTTGGATGCTATCCCGGGCTCGCCGAGCTTTAGTTTTTGGATGTCGATTGCCTTTTATGTTTGCTTATTGTTGGTTTTTTATTACCGTGAGAAGCATCCAAATCAGCTATCTGTTTATGATAAAGTAACTATTATTGAGATTTTGCTGATGTTGGTTATTTTTGCTGTCTTGCATTCTTCTTATAATGGTTTGATTCTCTTGGTTTTTGCGGATATTTTTTACGGTTCCAAGGAATTTAACACCTCCAAAGATCGGAAATATTGGTTTTCTTTTATCGTTTTGAGCTTTAGTATGTTGCTCGTATCCAACTATGACTTGATGTCGCTTTTTGTTAAATTGCCTTCGTTAGATACTTATATTCGTTTTTGTCCAGAATCTATTCGCATGGCACTCCTTTTTGGAAAGAATTTTCTCTTTTCACTAAATCTGGTTGTTTTTATGATTTCTTTGCTATTCTATATTTTATCTGCAATGACCGAAAAGCACCATATTGAAGAAGAGCTGCGGATGGCAGCGCAAGCCAATCGTGAGTTAAATAGTTATTTAGCCTTATCTGAAAAAATTGCGGAAGACCGTGAAAGAAAGCGGATTGCCAGAGAAATCCATGATACATTAGGGCATGCTTTGACAGGAATTTCAGCTGGGATTGATGCGGTTAAGGTTTTGGTGGATATTGACAAAAATCGTGCTAAGGAGCAGTTAGAAAATGTTTCTGTGGTTGTGCGAGACGGTATCCGTGATGTGCGAGGCTCGCTCAATAAAATGCGTCCCGGCGCTCTAGAAAACAATAGTTTAAAAGAAGCATTGCTCAAAATTATTCGAGAATATGAAGCCATTTCTAATTTAGAAATTCATTTTCTCTATGAATGGGACACGATTGATTTGGATGTTGCAAAAGAGGATATTGTCTTTCGGGTGATTCAGGAGTCCATTACAAATTCGGTGCGGCATGGACATGCTAAGACGATTTGGATTGAATTGTTAGAAAAAGAAAATTATATCATGACCATACAAGACGATGGGGTCGGCTTTGATGAGCTTCACTATGGTTTCGGTCTCAAACAAATGCAGGAGCGTTTGGCGATTATTGGTGGGAATGTTCATTTTGAAAATCGCAACGGTTTCTATACCTATATTGAAATTCCGAAAATAGGAGGAAAGAATGATTAAAGTTTTAATTGCAGATGATCAAGCCTTGATTCGTGAGTCTTTACAAATTATTTTATCGGCTCATTCAGATATTGAAGTGGTGGGAACAGTCGGTGACGGCAAGGAAGTGCTTGACAAACTGCATCATGTACACCCTGATGTGATTTTGATGGACATTCGAATGCCTGTTATGGATGGCGTTCTCTGTACAAAGGCGGTCAAAGAACAATATCCAGATATCAAAATTATCATTCTAACAACTTTCGATGATGATGATTTCATCTTTTCGGCATTGAAATATGGCGCTTCTGGTTACATTTTAAAAGGAGTTTCTACTGAAGAATTGCACCAAGCCATTCAAACGGTTTACAAAGGTGGTGCTATGATTAACCCTAACATTGCTACCAAAGTGTTTAAAATCTTTTCACAAATGGCACAGTCCAATTTTGCTATTTCTGTTGCCGAAGAAAATGTGGAAGACATGAGTCAGACTGAGTGGAAGATTATTCAGCAGATTGGCTTTGGGGTATCAAATAAAGAAATTGCAGCTAAGTTGTTCTTGTCTGAAGGGACAGTGCGGAATTACTTGTCAGGCATTCTGGCGAAATTAAATTTGCGAGATCGCACGCAATTAGCTATTTGGGCTGTGCAGACAGGTGTTACCCAACGTGATTTTAGTAAGGACAATGACAAATGAAGTGGCGGATGAGGTATTTGACGATGTTCGTCTCGGCTCTCCTTTTAGTGACCCTTAGCTTTGTTTTATGGACTTCCAATCAAAAAAAGATTTTGCGAATTGGAGTGTATGCAGGCAGCAGCTGGGACGTTCCGAATAGTCGTGAGAATAGAGTATTAGACAATATTATCCGCCAATTTGAAAAGTCACATCCCAATGTCAAAGTCGTCTATGAGAGCGGCATTCCTAAAAAGGACTATGACAATTGGCTAGCAGAAAAGATTCTAAAAGGTGAACAACCAGATGTGTTTATGGTGCCTGAAAATGATTTTTCTATGTTAGCGGCTTCTGGGGCTTTTAAATCCTTGGATTCTTTGATTAGTAAAGAGGAGGCTGCGGCTTACTATCCAGTTGCTTATCAAGCTGGGCTATATCAGGGACACAGTTATGCTTTACCGATTGAAAGCAATCCTATCATGATGTGTGTCAATAAGGATTTGCTGGAAAAAGAAGGCATTTCGATTCCTGATTCCAATTGGACTTTAGAAGACTTATATGCAATTTGTCAAAAAGTCACAAAGGATACAAATGGTGACGGTTTGATTGACCAGTATGGCATTACGGATTATACTTGGAAACAGGCTCTGGTAGCTTATAAGGGGCATTTGAGAAATCAAAGTGGTGTCAATGTTGATAGTGTGGAAATGCATCAAGCACTCTCCTTTATCAGTAAATTGGATTCATTAAATCAACGGTACAAGGTAACGTCAAATGATTTTGATGAAGGTAAGGTAGCCTTTTATCCCATGAGTTTGGCTCAATATCGAACCTATAAACCCTATCCCTACCATGTGGCAAAATATTCTAGATTTTCTTGGACCTGCATTCCTATGCCAGCCGCTAAAGCGGGCATTCCTGCGACCCAAGTGAAAACGTCTCTTTTTGCTATGTCTTCAAAGACAAAACAGGATAAATTAGCTTGGGAGTTTATGAAATTGCTGTGTCAAAATCAAAAAAATCAGCAAGAACTATTTGCAAAATCACAAGGGACCTCTGTCTTGACATCAGTTGTCAAAAGCAGTCAGACGAAAAAGATTTTACAGGCAGATGATTTGGGGCTAGATTCGCTGACATCGCAACGACTGGATCATATGATGAAGCATTCGGTGTTAGATATTAGCAGAGACTTAGATTATCATTCTTTGGAACGACTGGATTATTTACTAGGAAATGCTCTCAAAAACAATGAAATAGACAGTATCTTACCAAGTATTCAAAGGGAAATGGAAGAAACAGGCAAATAGAGATTTAACGAAGAATAAATATCAAAATAGTCAGATGAGAGATTTAGCTCAAAGCTGGCTATTTTTCTTTTTGAAAAACTATATGACATTTGTCATATTTTAACTAACAAATGTCATCTTTACAAAGTGACATTTGACAATGTGAAACCGGTTCCAGATTTAGTAAAATAAAGACAGAAATGAAGGGGGAAAGAACATGAAATATCTAGTACTAGTCAGTCATGGTGGACTAGCAGAAGGTGTGCAAAGCTCATTGAAGATGTTTGCTGGTGATAAGACCGACCAAGTCATTGCAGTAGGTCTGAAAGAAGGCAAGTCTGTTGATGATTTCGCTCTTGACTTTCGTCAAGCGTTAGCAAATCTGGGAACAGAAGATACGGTTTTGGTGTTGGCAGACATTGTCGGAGGAAGCCCTTTGACGACAGCTTGCAACGTTTTGTCAGAACTTGGTAAGTTAAACACGGCAGTCGTACTTGGTGGTCTCAATTTGACAATGGCACTCACAGGCTTAGTAATGAAGGATATGTTGGAAGGAAAAGACTTGGCACAAGCCATTCTCTCAGAAGCATCCGCAGCTCTGCAAGAATTTGATGTGACTGCTAGTGATGAAGATGACGAAGATGATATTTAAGAAGAAATAAAAGGAGATTTATCATGACAATTTCATTTGTACGTATTGATGACCGTATGATTCACGGTCAAACAGTAACTCGTTGGGCAAAAGAATATCCTTGTGACGGCTTAGTTGCTGTCAATAATGCTGCAGCAGGAAATGCAGTTTTGAAACAAGCCTACAAAGCAGCTTCTGATAAAAAAACATTTGTTTGGACAAAAGAAGCATGGAAAGAAAAATCACAAAAGGTATTGGATTCCGATAGTCGCTATTTCTTGATTACTAAAAATCCAATTGATATGAAAGAAATACTAGTTGATCAAGGTTTTGTGCCTGGTGATATCAAAGAAATCATCGTTGGTCCAGCTAATGATCGTCCGGGTGCTACTAAATTGGGAAACAATCAATCCATTACACAGGAAGAAGCAGAAGCACTTGAAGCAATTCAAAAAGCTGGCTATAAAGTGAAATTCCAACTCTTACCAGATGTGTCTATTGGCTATTGGGACGATTTCAAGTCTAAATTCGGTTTTTAATAAAATATAATAAGCATTAAGGAGGCTTTATTATGACAATTTCGTGGTTTCAAGCCGCTTTATTAGGGTTATTTGCCTGTCTATCATCCATGCCTGGACTAGGTGGTACATCCATTGGTAACTATACTCTTGGACGCCCACTTGTAGGTGGTCTCGTTTCAGGACTGATCCTAGGAGATGTGAAATTAGGTATCATCTGTGGGGTTGCGATGCAACTTGTTTACATTGCTTTGGTAACACCTGGCGGTACTGTTTCAGCTGACGTTCGTGCGGTTTCTTATATTGGGATTCCTCTGGCAATGGTTGCTATTCAATCACAAGGACTGTCACTTGATTCTGCAGATGCTGCTAACTTGGCTAAATCAATGGGAACACTCGTTGGTACAGTCGGTACAGTTCTTTTCTATGGTACAGCTACTATGAATCTACTTTGGCAACATATTGGCTGGAAAGCTGTTGAAAAAGGTGAATTTAAACGCTTATATGTGGTAGACTGGGGCTTCCCATGGATTTCCCATTTAGTATTCTCATTCTTGCCAACGCTTATTATGTGTAAATTAGGTGCCGATGCGGTTACTGCTTTAAAAACAGCTCTTCCATTGGATGGTATTCCAATGAAAACCCTCTTTACGGTCGGCTCTCTCCTTCCATGTGTCGGAATTGCCATCCTCTTAAAACAAATCGTTGAAAAAGCTGTTGATTTCATTCCATTCTTTGTTGGATTTACTTTAGCAGCTTCATTAGGACTTAACCTTGTATCTTGTGCAGTCATTTCATTAATCTTTGCAGTATTATTCTATGAAATTCAAATGGCGAAAAATGTAAGAGCACAAGCGGCTGCTAGTGCAAGTTTTGATGATGACGATGAGGAGGATATTTAAAATGGTTAAATTAACGAAAAAAACATTAGGAAAATCTTTTCATCATTGGTATTATGGGAACTTAACTTGCTTCTCACAAGAACACATGCAAACCTTTGGATATCTGGCTTCAATGCTACCAATTGTGGAAGAATTATATTCTAAAAAAGAAGATCAAGCAAAAGCAATGCACACCTACACCGCATTCTTTAACACGGAGCCGCAATTAGGTGCATTGATTGTAGGGATTACAGCAGGTTTAGAAGAAGCGCGTGCGAATGGGGCTGATGGAGTAGATGATGAAACAATTAACGGTCTTCGTGCTGGTCTCATGGGACCTGTTGCAGGAATTGGTGATTCACTGATTGTTGGTACCTTGATTCCGATTATACTAGGTATTGCTCTCGGTTTGTCAAATGGTGGCTCACCACTTGGTGCGATTTTCTATATCGTGGTTTGGAACTTGCTCGCCTACTTTGGTATGAAATTCGCCTACTTTAAAGGGTACGAACTAGGAGATAAAGCAGTTGAATTTCTTGTAGGCCCTCAAGGACAAGCTATCCGTAAGTCTGTGTCTATCATTGGTGGTATGGTCATCGGTGCGGTTGCAGCGACATGGGTACCTGTTAAGACAGCTTTCAAATTGAAAGATTCTTCAGGGAAAGCCTTCTTGGTTTTACAAAGCCAATTAGACGGTGTTTATCCAGGTTTATTGACAGCTTTGTTTATCGTCTTTTGCTGGTGGTTAATGGCTAAGAAAAATCTCTCACCTATCAAAGTAATGTTGCTTCTTGTAGTAATTGCTTTCCTTGGTGTATTGGTTGGCTTCTTCAACCCAGGATTGAAATACTAAATAGGAGAAAAATATGACAGAACAAGAATTGATTCAAGGCTATGAAACGGAAATTCAATACCAAAAACACATGATTGAAAATCTAGGGCGTTGGTTTAGTCTCTTCTTTACTATTGCTAGTATCGGTCTTGTTCTGGTTTATTTCTTCCGTCAGACCAATTTTATTGCCTTTATTGCTGGAACGATCCTAGCGGTCCTAGGGATTCTAGCAATGCTTGTCTTTGGTTATGGTATTTATAAAGGACGATTGAATCTTAAAAAAGTCATTGATGATTTTGAAGAAAAATTAAGATTGGTTCGATAAAAATTTATTTGCTTTCCCCCTAAAAACTTTGTCGTTTGACAGAGTTTTTTTCTTGACTATTTCTGACCAAGTGATACAATAGAAAATGTAAATATTAGCACTCGCAATAATGGAGTGCTAAAACAAGATATTGGAGGTAAACAAATGCTTAAACCATTAGGTGACCGTGTGGTCTTAAAAATAGAAGAAAAAGAACAGAAAGTTGGTGGTTTTGTCATTGCAGGTGCAGGACAAGATGCCACAAAGACGGCAAAAGTTGTGGCTGTCGGGGAAGGGATTCGTACACTCAACGGTGAACTCGTTGCGCCAAGCGTAAAAGCTGGTGACACCGTTCTCGTTGAAAGCCACGCGGGAATTGATGTTAAAGACGGCGAAGAAAAGTACCTCGTTGTCAATGAAGCAAATATTTTAGCGATTGTTGAATAAATAAAAATTTATAGAAAGAGGAATTGTAAAAATGGCAAAAGATATTAAATTTTCAGCGGATGCAAGAAGCGCCATGGTGCGTGGTGTTGATATTTTGGCAGATACCGTTAAAGTAACCTTAGGCCCTAAAGGGCGCAATGTCGTTCTTGAAAAATCATTTGGCTCACCACTCATCACAAATGACGGTGTCACCATTGCAAAAGAAATCGAACTCGAAGATCATTTTGAAAATATGGGCGCTAAGTTGGTGTCAGAAGTTGCTTCAAAAACTAATGATATTGCTGGTGATGGAACAACCACTGCGACTGTCCTGACCCAAGCCATTGTCCGCGAAGGGATTAAAAATGTAACGGCTGGTGCAAACCCAATTGGCATTCGTCGTGGTATTGAAACAGCTGTTGCAACAGCTGTTGAAGCCTTAAAAGCAAATTCTGTTCCGGTTTCTAATAAAGAAGCGATTGCGCAAGTTGCAGCTGTCTCATCACGTTCTGAAAAAGTCGGAGAATACATCTCTGAAGCTATGGAAAAAGTTGGCAATGATGGTGTCATCACTATTGAAGAGTCAAAAGGAATGGAAACAGAACTGGACGTTGTTGAAGGAATGCAATTTGACCGCGGCTACCTTTCCCAATACATGGTGACAGACAATGAAAAAATGGTTGCTGACTTAGATAATCCATATATTTTGATTACAGATAAGAAGATTTCTAATATTCAAGAAATTCTTCCTTTGTTGGAAAATATTTTGAAAACAAGCCGTCCGCTTTTGATTATCGCAGATGATGTAGACGGTGAAGCTCTTCCAACTCTTGTGTTGAATAAAATCCGCGGTACTTTCAATGTAGTCGCTGTGAAGGCACCAGGATTTGGGGATCGTCGTAAAGCGATGCTAGAAGATATTGCTATCTTGACTGGCGGTACAGTGATTACAGAAGATCTTGGTCTGGAATTGAAAGATGCAACGATTGAAGCGCTTGGACAAGCCTCAAAAGTGACTGTGGACAAAGATAGCACTGTTATCGTTGAAGGCTCTGGTGATTCCGAAGCGATTGCAAACCGTGTGGGTGTTATCAAATCCCAAATCGAAAGTTCTACGTCTGACTTTGATCGTGAAAAGCTCCAAGAACGCTTAGCGAAATTGTCAGGCGGTGTGGCTGTCATCAAAGTTGGTGCTGCAACAGAAACAGAGCTCAAAGAAATGAAACTCCGCATTGAAGATGCCCTCAATGCAACTCGCGCCGCTGTTGAAGAAGGAATTGTCTCAGGTGGTGGAACAGCCTTTGTCAATGTTTTAAGTGCCGTTGAAGCGCTAGAGTTGTCAGGTGACGAAGCAACTGGTCGCAACATCGTTCTTCGTGCGTTAGAAGAACCTGTTCGCCAAATCGCTTTGAATGCAGGATTTGAAGGTTCTATCGTCATTGACCGCTTGAAAAATTCGGAAGCTGGAACTGGTTTTAATGCTGCTACAGGTGAATGGGTGAACATGATTGATGCTGGGATTATTGACCCAGTCAAGGTTACTCGTTCTGCCCTTCAAAATGCAGCTTCAGTAGCGAGCCTCATCTTAACAACTGAAGCAGTTGTTGCTAACCAACCAGAACCAGCCAGTCCAACTCCAGCAATGGATCCAAGTATGATGGGCGGGATGATGTAATTTAAGATATAGAGAGTTTAAAGAGTAAAACAAGCTAGAAAATCAACGAATTATTTGATGAATAAGAGAAGATTTGTTTTTCTCATACAGCTCTTAACGATGTTTAATGTTGCACGAGATTGCTTTTATGTTGAAGCGCAAACGTGCTTTTGAAGGATATAAAAAGCGAAGTGAGTTTGGATTTGATAAATCCAAACTCACTTTTTTTAAAGTTTTTAGCTGGGTACATGTACAATCAATACAAAGAGAGCCAAAAGAACCAGAACTTTATTTTTCTTGCTTGATAAATTAATGCTGTTTGAAAAAGCCATTCTCTTTTGTCTATTTGTCTCTGCTCCTTTTCTGTGGTAAAATAGTGATACATTTCTAAGGAGAAAACAATGATTGATGTTGAAGAAATTCTGAGTAAAATGAATCCCAATCAAAAGATCAATTACGACCGCGTGATGCAAAAAATAGTCAAAGTTTGGGAAGCAGACCAGAAGCGTCCTACGATTTTGATGCACACCTGCTGTGCACCTTGCTCAACTTATACGCTGGAGTATTTAACCCAGTATGCGGACGTGACGGTTTATTTTGCCAATTCAAATATTCACCCTAAGGCAGAATACCAACGCCGTGCCTATGTTGCCCAAAAATTTGTTCACGATTTCAATGAAAATACTGGTAATCATGTTCAATATTTAGAAGCTCCCTATGAGCCACAAGAATTTTTCCGGACAGTACACGGTTTGGAAGAAGAGCCAGAAGGTGGCGATCGTTGCAAAGTCTGCTATGATTATCGCTTGGATAAGACAGCGCAAGTGGCGGTTGATTTGGGATTTGACTATTTTGGAAGCGCCTTGACAATCAGTCCTCATAAAAATTCGCAGACAATCAATAGCGTTGGAATTGAAGTACAGAAAGTTTATGCAACGCAGTATCTTCCTAGTGATTTCAAGAAAAATCAAGGCTATAAGCGCTCAGTCGAAATGTGCGAGGAGTACGACATTTACCGCCAATGTTATTGTGGTTGTGTATTTGCAGCACAGGCGCAAGGAATTGACCTCGTTCAGATTAAAAAAGATGCGACAGCTTTTTTGAAAGGGAAAGATTTAGAAAAAGATTATTCGCATATCAAATTTACTGTCACAAATGGAGAATCCTAAAAATAATGCTTGTATTGGAGCTAATCGTGCTTCTTTGTACAAGGTTATTTTTGTTTATACATTTAGAAGTTTTATATCTTGACGTCATCAATATATTGTGTTATCATCTTCTTTGGCACAATATATGGTGGTTAGGCTGAGGCTGATAACCTGATATTGGATAGATTTGGGAGGTGCAGGAAGATAGTGATTATTTTAGCGGGCATGATTGGGGTAGGTAAGACGACTTACACTTATCGATTAGCCGAGGAATTAGGAACGCAGCCATTTTTTGAACCGGTAGAAGAAAATCCTATTTTGGATAAATATTATGAAGACCCTGATAAATATGGTTTTGCTTTGCAGATTTACTTTCTAAACAAACGCTTTAAAATGATTAAAGCGGCCTATCATGATGACAATAACATTCTAGATCGTTCTATTTATGAAGATGCTCTGTTTACTTACATCAATACCCTCAAAGGCAGCATTAGTGAGCAAGAGTACAATATCTACTTGGAACTTTTGGACAATATGATGGAAGAAATCCAAGGTTTGCCTAAGAAGGCGCCAGATTTGTTGATTTATTTAGACGGAAGTTTCGATCATATTATGAACAATATCAAAAAACGTGGTCGCGATTATGAGCAACCAAATGAAGAAAATGGGCTCGCTGACTACTATCAGCTGCTTTACAAGCACTATCAAAATTGGTATGAAGATTACAATTATAGTCCTAAAATGAGAATTGCAACGGATGATTTAGATATTGCAAATCCAAATGACTGGAATCACGTGTATCAACAAATTCAACAAAAAATGAAAACGATTGGGCTTGAAAAGTGAGTTCAATCAAAAAATCTCGAAATCGCTTCGAGATTTTTGTGTATATAAATAAAAAGGGTGACAGATGATAACGGATAGACAAGCGAAAATTCTTCAAGAAGCGAGAGATTTTGTTTATGCTGAACTGAAAGACGAGATGAGCGGGCATGACTGGTGGCATATTGTGCGTGTCACGAACAATGCTGTAGAAATTGCCAAACAAGAACAAGCAGATGCTTTTATTTGTGAGCTATCTGCCTTGCTGCATGATATAGCTGACGGGAAATTAAATGAGAATGAAGAGGTGGGCTTGCAAAAGGTTGAGCAATGGCTACAGAATCATCAGGCTTCAGATGCGGAAATAGCTCATGTGCTGGATATTATTTCAACGATGTCATTTAAAGGTGGTCATCAACAGAAGAATGTCAGCACTTTGGAGGGGAAAATTGTTCAAGACGCTGACCGTTTGGATGCGATTGGAGCGATTGGAATAGCACGCGCTATGGCTTATTCAGGTCATATAGGGAGACCGATTCACGATCCAGATTTGCAGCCGAGAGAAAACATGACATTGGAAGAATATCGTACTGGGAAGAGTTCAGCTATCATGCATTTCTATGAGAAATTACTCAAATTAAAAGACATGATGAATACCGCTGCTGCTCAAAAAATGGCAGAAAGTAGACATCGCTTTTTGGAAGAATACTTAGATCAATTCTATGCTGAATGGAATGCGAAAAAGTGACAAATAAGATATGAAAAAGCTGAGAATGTAACTTCCCAGCTATTTTAATATGCCCAAAATGGCAGCTAGATTATTTACGAAAGGCATCAACGATATAGGTAAAACCAGCAATTAAAAATGCAAAAGCAACGGCATAAATGACAAAGACGCTTGTAGCTATTGGATTGAACAAAATGACTAATCTAAGCAGAAATACAAGTAGCGTCATCCACATGATGTTATTGCCAATAGCAGAGAAAATCAGTCCTAGACAATTACCTTTAAAGAAAGCAATAATGGCTTCTACAATTAACTAAATTCCTAAAATGGTTGGAATGATGAAAGGTAAGGTCACAATCCATAAGCAACGAGGTAAATAGCTAAGAGCAGGTTGATAATCTTTGGAAAAGATAAACAGGTGAGCGAAGCTCTTTTGGTACAGAGAAATAGCCTAAAATAGCTGCTATAGAAGCAACCAGTAAACCAAATGCAACCCACCAGCTGTAAGCAACAAGATTAGCTACTGGGTTTGTAAATAGAAAAAGTGCTAAAAAAACAAGAACAGTTCCTGCAAGGAATAGCAATAAACAATTAGAAAATTTCATATCTACATCCCCTATATAGTATAGTTTGATAATGAAAGCATTTTAACTCTTTTGATGGGAGATGTCAAGAAAGGAAATAGATAGTTTGAGAATTTTAGTATGGCTTTTTGTGAAACAAAAAAGGCTGTTTTATTATTTTTTGTAACTATAACAAGGTTAGAAGATTATAAGTGGGAACAACAAAAAAGCCTATCATATAGGCTTTCTACTTAAATTTTATTATGCCCCCTACAGGGCTCGAACCTGTGACCCATGGATTAAGAGTCCACTGCTCTACCAACTGAGCTAAGGAGGCAACAGAAAAAGCTGTATTGGTGCCGGACCTTCACGATTTGTATTGAACCCGCGCAATTAAGCAGGTGGGCAACTCGCTCTAACTGAAGCTGCTTCCGCGTGAAACGGCCTGCAAGCTGTTAGAAGTCTTTTGTTTCCCTAATAATACAAAAAATAGTCGGTCAACACTTAAGTGTGAAGTCGTACACCACAGCGTTTCTATAATTATGATACCACAATTTTTGAAAAATTCAAGAGAAAAAATTGATTTTTTGCAAACGATACCACGATTTTTTAGTTGTTTTTTAATTGATCAATCTTATTTTTAGTCATGCCAAGGGCTCGTTCATACTTTCCATTTTCATTTGGAATGAAATAATCGGCATATTTTATTTTTTCAGGAAGATAATCTTGTTTCACCCAGTTACCAGGATAGTTATGTGGATATTTGTAATCCTGCGCATTTCCCAGCTCCTTGCTTCCGACGTAATGACCGTCTCGTAGATGACGGGGGATAGCGAGATTTCCGTTCTGGCGCAAGTCAGAGAGCGCCTTGTCCATGGCTACGTAGGCCGAGTTGGACTTAGGAGAGAGCGCTAGGTCAATGACAATGTTGGCAATGAGGATGCGAGCTTCTGGGAATCCGATTTTCTGAGCGGCTTCAAGTGCAGTCACCGTATGAATCTGAGCATCGGGGTTTGCCAGACCAATGTCCTCATAAGCGATGACCGTCAGACGTCGTGCAAGACTGGGAAGGTCTCCGGCTTCAATCAAGCGAGCTGCATAATGGAGACTGGCATTGACATCAGACCCGCGAATAGACTTCTGTAAGGCGGACAGAACGTCATAGTGCCCGTCTCCGTCCTTGTCCATAGTGATGTAGCTCTTTTGCAGGCTGTTTTCCATAATATCCAGAGTGATATGGCGAACGCCTGTATTATCTGATTGAGTAGAGAGAACTGCTAAATCTAGAGAATTAAAGGCTGAGCGCAAGTCTCCATTCGTGGAAGTGGCAATGAAATCCAGAGCGTCATCATCTAGCTGGACAGGAAAGTCAAAGCCTCGTTTGGTGTCCGTCAGGGCTGTTTGGATGGCTTGTTTAATATCATCATTTATCAGAGGTTCCAACTCGAAAATCTGTACCCGGCTGCGAATAGCGGGAGTGACGGAGAAAAAAGGATTTTCTGTTGTGGCACCAATCATGATGATTAGACCGTTTTCTAACAGAGGGAGGAGGAAGTCCTGCTTTGTCTTATCCAAGCGGTGAATCTCGTCTAACAGCAGCACCAAACCACCAGAGAATTTGGCTTCTTCCGCAATCTCTTGCAGACGCTTCTTACTATCAACAGTAGCATTAAAGGTCCGAAAAGCAAATTTGGTAGTTCCAGCAATAGCCGAAGCAATTGAAGTCTTGCCAATCCCTGGCGGACCATAGAGAATCATGGAAGACAGGCGATTGGCTTCCACCATGCGACGAATGATTTTTCCTTCACCGACCAGATGTTTCTGACCGATGACCTGATTGATATTTTTAGGCCGCATGCGAATCGCTAAATTGTCTGGCATACGTTTTCCTCCTTATTGGTATTCTTTTCAACTGTTCTAATTTATGTTACTATAGTTGTATCTATTTTAACACATTTTAAAGGATTAGAGAGAGGCTGGCTATGGCTAAATATGGATTTTTGGATATATTAAATGAAGAAATGGGGCAATGCTTTCCATTTGACTATGAGATAAACTGGGATAAGAAGAATCATGCCGTAGAAGTGTCCTTTCTCTTAGAAGTGCAAAATGCAAATGGCATCGAACTGTTAGATGTGGATGGAGAAAGTAGCACAGAAGACATTTTCTTTGAAGAAAGCGTTCTCTTTTATAATCCTACTAAGTCTCACCTTGAAACAGAGGATTATCTAACAATTGTCCCTTACGAGCCCAAAAAAGGTTTGTCTCGTGAATTCTTGACCTACTTTGTGGATTTTTTGAAGCAGACAGCCGAAGAGGGATTAGATGCTCTCATGGATTTTCTGGCAGATCCAGCGGCAGAGGAATTTGAAATCGTCTGGAATAATGAAGCTTTTGAAAAAGGCAGAGCAGGGCTGACGGAGACGGAATTTTATCCATATCCGAGGTACTAAAACACAAGGGTGTCCCAAGAAGACGACTAATTGTGCGGAGGAAAGTAAGAATGAGCGATATGACTGTTTTGCATCAAACGTTTGATTTCTCAGGCTGTAAAATTGCTTTGCTGCATGGTGATACAATTTTAACCATTTTAAGAGACGATATTTCGACTATTCCTTACCCGAATATGTGGGATTTTCCCGGCGGTGGGAGAGAAAAGGACGAGACGCCTTTTGAGTGCATTAAAAGAGAAGTCTTTGAGGAGCTGGGCATTGAACTGATGGAGGATTCCATTGCTTGGGTCAAATGTTATCAGGGATTTGTTCATCCTGAGAAAGTTTCTGTTTTCATGGTGGCTTCTATCTGTCAAGAACTGATAGATCAGATTGTCTTTGGTGACGAAGGACAGGGCTACAAATTAGTAAATATAGAAGAATTATTAGCGGATGAAAACGTCATCCCGCAGTTGAAAAGTAGATTGGGAGATTATTTGGAGGTGCAGAGATGATTCATATAGAACAAGCAGAAGCTACAGATTTAGAAACCATTATCAGTATTCAACGTGTTAGTTTTAAAGCTGTCTACGAAAAATATCATGACCAGTATGATCCTTATCTGGAAGATAGGGAGCGGATTAAGTGGAAGTTGGTGGAACGTCCTAATAGTTTTTACTATTTTGTCAAAGACGAAGAGGAAATTGTTGGCTTTCTTCGCTTGCAGACCAACGATGCGCGAACAGAAGGTTGGCTTGGGACAGCTGCGATTTTACCTCAGTATCAGCGAAAAGGCTATGGTTATGAAGGGATTCACCTGCTTGAGAAAACATTTTCGACGATTACTCAGTGGGATTTATGTACGGTTTTCCAAGATGAGCCTATGGTCAAATTTTATGAAAAATGCGGCTATCATCAAACGCATACTGAACCAGAGCAAGAGGGCATGGATATGGTTTATATGACGAAGAGTATTAAAAGAAAGGAATGACATATGAACACTTGGCAAGAACTAACCATTACGGTCAGCCGTGAGGCGGAAGAAGTGGTCAGCAATATTCTGATTGATTTAGGCAGTCAAGGCGTGGCTATTGATGACAGCGCAGATTATCTGGGGCAGGTTGACCAGTACGGTGAGCTTTTTCCAGAAGTTGAGCAGAGCGAGCGGGTCAGGATTACCGGCTATTATCCGGATTCGGTGGATATAGAGGATATTGCAGCTCAGGCCAATGAGCGACTGGCTGAGCTAGACGGCTTCGGCTTGGAGACGGGAGATATTGAGCTGACTCGTCAGGAACTGGCAGAGGAAGATTGGGCGGACAATTGGAAAAAATATTTTGAACCGGCTCGAATCACCCATGACTTGACCATCGTGCCGTCCTGGACGGACTACGAGGTGACCACTGGTGAGAAGATTATCAAGCTGGATCCTGGCATGGCCTTTGGTACGGGCACTCACCCGACGACCAAGATGAGCCTCTTTGCTCTGGAGCAGGTCCTGCGGGGCGGAGAAACGGTGCTGGATGTGGGTACAGGCAGTGGGGTTCTCTCCATTGCCAGCTCTCTCTTGGGTGCCAAGGAGATTTTCGCCTATGACCTAGACGATGTGGCTGTCCGTGTTGCTCAGGAAAATATTGCGCTGAATGCTGGGACTGAAAATATTCATGTGGCAGCTGGCGACCTTCTCAAAGGCGTTGATATTGAGGCTGATGTCATTGTAGCTAATATTCTGGCGGATATTTTGGTAAATCTGACGGATGATGCTTACCGTTTGCTTAAGGATGAGGGCTACCTGATTATGAGTGGGATTATCTCTGAGAAATGGAATCTGGTGCGGGAGTCAGCAGAAGCTGCTGGATTTTTCCTTGAGACCCACATGATTCAGGGCGAGTGGAATGCCTGTGTTTTTAAGAAAACCAAGGAGATTTCAGGAGTGATAGGAGGTTAGATGCAGCAATATTTTGTGAACGGGCAGGTTGAAAATCTTGTCATTATCAGAGATAAAGATACCCTTAAGCATATGTTTTCTGTGATGCGTTTGGTAGAAGATGATGAAGTGGTGCTGGTTTTTGAAGATGGCATTAAACGTCTAGCAAGAGTTGCAGATAGAGAGCGCCATGTGTTGAATCTGGTAGAAGAATTGCCAGACAACGCGGAGCTACCGCTTCATGTGACGGTTGCTTCTGGCTTTCCCAAGGGAGACAAGCTGGAATGGGTGGCTCAGAAAACGACAGAACTGGGTGCAGCTGCTATCTGGGCTTTTCCGGCGGACTGGTCTGTTGCCAAGTGGGACGGCAAGAAATTAGCTAAAAAGACAGAAAAACTTGAAAAAATCGTTTTGGGAGCAGCAAAGCAGAGCAAACGCAATCGGGTACCAGAAGTCCGACTTTTTGAGAAGAAAATTGACTTTTTAGATTGTTTGAGCCAGTTTGACCGCGTCATTGTAGCTTATGAGGAATCTGCCAAAGAGGGGGAGTCTGCTGCTTTGGTCAAGGCTGTGACAGGACTTGAAATAGGAAGTCGGATTTTATTTGTCTTTGGGCCAGAAGGCGGTCTGTCTCCAGCAGAAATTACTACATTGGAAGAAGCAGGAGCTATACTTGCAGGGCTAGGTCCACGTATCTTGCGGACAGAGACAGCTCCACTTTACGCATTAAGTGCAGTTAGTGTTTTGACAGAATTGATACAGTAGGAAAAAGTAGCTTTAATAGCTCTCATTTCTATTGTTCTTAACTCCTAACTTTGGTATAATATAAGTGAAATATCTAGTTTGGCTAGAAAGGATGGAAGCACGGAAACAAATCTGCTGGCTAGATTGCGAAAACTGCTTTTGCTTGGTAAGGAGAGGAGGTTCATCATGTCTTTATCTACCTTATTTGAGCTGTTTATTGCTATTTTAGGTGTTGTATCAGCTTGCTATCTCATTTATGCTTATGTTGAATTTATCGGAGATATGCTACATGCAGAAAAGCATCACCTCTTCCATCACAACCCGCCTATATAAAGGCGGGCTTTTTCTAAACTTAGAGTAATTACTATTTACTGGGTATGGCTTATATGTAATCGCAGTTTGAAAAAAATCGGCCATTTCTCACAGAAGCTTTGCATTCTTCTGTGTTTCCTTGTTTTCATATTGCCTTAAAAGTGATAAAATGGTAGGAAGAACTG
The DNA here is from genome assembly GCF_001839535.1 of Streptococcus sp. HMSC36C04. Classification (NCBI taxonomy): domain Bacteria; kingdom Bacillati; phylum Bacillota; class Bacilli; order Lactobacillales; family Streptococcaceae; genus Streptococcus; species Streptococcus sp. HMSC36C04. The sequence goes on from NZ_KV841581.1 coordinate 59,402, forward strand.
GAGAGAGAACATGCCAAAAGAAGTGAATTTAACAGGCGATCAAGTGGTCGCTCTTACTAGAAAGTATTTATCATCAGAAGATGTCACCTTGGTGCAAAAAGCTCTATTCTATGCGGTAGATCGGCATCGGGGGCAATTTCGCCAATCAGGTGAGCCATATATCATCCATCCGATTCAAGTGGCAGGGATTTTAGCTAAGCTAAAGTTGGATGCGGTCAGTGTCGCTTGCGGTTTTTTACATGATGTTGTAGAAGACA
>NZ_KV841581.1:59758-74347 GCF_001839535.1 Streptococcus sp. HMSC36C04
ATGTTGTAGAAGACACAGCTGCAACTTTGGACGATTTGGAAGGCGAATTTGGACATGATGTGCGCGTGATTGTCGATGGTGTGACCAAACTTGGTAAAGTCAAGTATATGTCTCACGAGGAACAGTTGGCTGAAAACCACCGCAAAATGCTAATGGCGATGTCCAAGGATATCCGTGTCATTTTGGTAAAACTAGCAGACCGTTTGCACAATATGAGAACACTTAAGCACCTGCGCAAAGACAAACAGGAACGCATCTCACGCGAAACCATGGAAATTTATGCTCCATTAGCTCATCGTTTGGGGATTTCGAGTGTTAAATGGGAATTGGAAGATTTAGCTTTTCGATATTTGAATCCGACAGAGTTTTATAAGATTTCCCACCTGATGAAGGAAAAGCGTCGGGAACGTGAGGAATTAGTGGACGAAGTGGTTCATAAGATTGAAACCTATGCGTCTGAGCGTAATCTTCATGGGGAAATTTACGGTCGTCCAAAACATATTTATTCCATTTATCGGAAAATGCAGGACAAGAAAAAGCGTTTTGATGAAATTTATGACCTGATTGCTATTCGCTGCATTTTAGATACGCAAAGTGATGTGTATGCCATGCTGGGTTACATTCATGAACTTTGGCGACCAATGCCCGGACGTTTTAAAGATTATATTGCCAATCGTAAAGCGAACGGTTATCAGTCTATCCACACTACCGTTTATGGACCTAAAGGTCCGATTGAGTTTCAAATTCGGACGAAAGAGATGCACGAAGTGGCTGAGTACGGGGTTGCCGCTCACTGGGCTTATAAAAAAGGCATTAAAGGTCAAGTTGATAGCAAAGAATCTGCGATTGGAATGAACTGGATCAAGGAGATGATGGAACTCCAAGACCAATCAAACGATGCGCAAGATTTTGTGGATTCTGTCAAAGAAAATTACCTGGCTGAGGAAATCTATGTTTTCACACCGGACGGAGCTGTCCGCTCGTTGCCAAAAGACTCTGGGCCGATTGATTTTGCATATGAAATCCATACCAAAGTTGGTGAAAAAGCGGTCGGTGCCAAGGTAAATGGTCGCATGGTGCCACTGACTACGAAGTTAAAAACAGGGGATCAGGTCGAGATTATCACCAGTTCCAATTCCTTTGGACCAAGCCGTGACTGGATAAATGTTGTAAAAACAAGCAAGGCACGCAATAAGATTCGTCAATTTTTCAAAAACCAAGATAAGGAATTGTCCATTTCTAAAGGGCGCGAACTTTTACAGGCACAATTCCAAGAACATGGCTATGTAGCCAATAAATACATGGACAAAAAGCACATGGAAGAAGTCCTGCAAAAAACAAGCTACAAAACAGAAGAAGCTCTTTTTGCGGCAATTGGTTTTGGTGAGATTGGTGCGATTTCTATTTTTAATCGTTTGACAGAAAAAGAACGCCGTGAGGAAGAACGCGCTAAAGCGAGAGCTGAAGCAGAAGAGCTTGTCAAGGGCGGCGAAGTGAAACGGGAGAATAAAGAAACGCTGAAAGTCAAGCATGAGGGCGGCGTTATTATCCAAGGTGCGTCGGGGCTTTTGATACGGATTGCCAAATGCTGTAATCCAGTTCCTGGTGACGAGATTGTCGGGTACATTACCAAAGGTCGTGGGGTAGCAATTCACCGTAAGGACTGTATGAATCTGCGGGCGCAGGAAAATTATGAGCAGCGTTTGATTGATGTCGAATGGGAAGAAAATACCTCTACGAAAGAATATACAGCACACATTGATATTTATGGTTTGAATCGAGCAGGTCTTTTGAACGATGTGCTACAAGTCTTGTCCAATACAACCAAAAATATTTCTACTGTCAATGCACAGCCAACGAAGGATATGAAATTTGCAAACATCCATGTTTCTTTCGGAATCGCTAATTTATCTATGCTCACGACAGTTGTAGATAAGATTAAGAGCGTGCCAGAAGTTTATTCTGTCAAACGGACAAACGGCTAAGTGAGGACAACAGAGCGGAAATGTTTTGCTGGAATTGCGTTCTTGTAAATTTACTCACAAAATGTAACAGAAATTAGAAAGTTCAAAATGAAAATAGTGATTCAGCGTGTGAAGCGGGCTTCGGTATCGATTGATAGCAAACTTTACAATCAAATTCAGCAAGGACTGCTGTTGTTAGTCGGTGTTGCCCCAGATGATGATCAAGAAGATGTGGCGTATGCAGCGAGAAAAATTGCCAATATGCGGATTTTTTCAGATGATGAAGACAAGATGAACTTGTCCATTAAAGACGTAAAGGGAGAGATTCTTTCTATTTCTCAATTTACCCTTTACGCAGATACCAAAAAAGGGAATCGTCCTGCATTTACTGGTGCAGCGCAACCAGACTTGGCTAGTCAGTTATATGATGATTTTAACGAATTGCTAAGTCAAGATATACCTGTCAAAACAGGTGTTTTCGCAGCTGATATGCAGGTTGAGTTAGTCAATGACGGACCGGTGACGATTGTGTTAGATACGAAGAATCGTTGAGAAAATGATAAATAAAAACGAGTCTGGACAAAACTGTTCCAGACTTGTTTGCTTTCTAGGATAGAACTCAATACGCATTGAGCAGTCTCTAATGTGTTGATGTTATCAGCTTTGACTTCCTTTTATATTTTTTCCACATAAAGCTGTTGAGCGATAACAGAGTTGACTTGCAGCTCTTTTTCATTGACCTTGAGCGCATACAGTTGAGCGTAAGGATCGTATTGCTCCAGTATCAGCGTATCTCCCAGATGTAAATCGTGTTTTTCCAAATATTTTAATAGTTCAAATTCATCGTGAACTCGTGCTAAACGATAGGTTCCAGCATTTTCGACTTGATCTAAAGTCAATTGGTATTTTTCGACCAATAATTCACCTTTTGCAGGAATGGTTCCGCCGTGGGGACAGGTCTCTGGGTAACCTAGCATTTTTTCTAAGCGCTCGACAAATAATTCTGAAACGGTGTGTTCTAAAACTTCTGCTTCCTCGTGGATTTGATCTGTTGTGGTGTATTGTAGATTGTGTACCAGAAAATATTCAATTAAGCGATGTTTGCGATATAGTTCAGAGACAAGGTGGAGACCAAGCCTGGTCAATAAATAGCCCTTAATCTTATCTTTTATAATTAATTTTTCAGCAATCATCTTTTTAATCATTTCTGTGACAGCAGGGGGAGACACCTGCATTTGGGCCGCGATTTCTTTATTTGTAATTTTTTGAGTATGCGTACCGATCTCATAAATACATTTGAGGTAATCTTCTTTGTTTGGGGTCATGTTGTCCTTTTACTCCTTATCTTACTAGTATATCAAAAATAACTTAAGAATACAGCCGATAACCGCTTGTTTCAGAGAATGTAAGGCTTATTATTCAAGAAGAATTTTAAGTAAAAAGGAACTGGCAATCAATTCCGGCTCCTTTTTCCATTTCTTATTTACTAAGACCTTCTGAAATCTTATCTAAGTTCCATTTCATCATGTCATAGTAGCTATCGCCTTTTTCTCCTTTTTCGGCGACTGAGTCAGTGAAAATTTTAGCATAAATTGGAATCTTTGTATCTTTTGAAACGGTCTTCATTGGACGTTCATCGACACTACTTTCGACAAAGAGTGAAGGGACTTTTGTTTTACGAAGTTTTTCAACTAGTGTTTTGATTTGGTCTGGAGTTCCTTCTTCTTCGGTGTTGATTTCCCAAATGTAAGCAGAAGGCACGCCGTAGGCTTTAGAGAAGTATTTGAAGCAACCTTCGCTGGTAACAATCATTTTCTTTTCAGCAGGAATGTTGTTGAATTTTGCTTTTGCTTCCTTGTCTAATTTTTCTAATTTTGCAGTATAAGCTTTCAGATTCTTTTCATAAGTTTCTTTGTTTTTAGGATCTTTTTCAATCAAACGTTTTGCAATGTTTTTAGCATAAATAATTCCGTTTTCAAGATTGAGCCAAGCGTGTGGGTCTTCTTTTCCTTTTTCGCTTTGACCTTCAAGATAAATGACCTCAACACCGTCACTTACAGCATAGTAATCTTTGTTTTCAGTCTTTTTCGCATTTTTAACTAATTTTGTAAACCAAGCATTTCCGCCGGTTTCCAAATTGATACCATTGTAGAAAGTCAAATCAGCTTTTGATGTTTTTTTCACATCTTCTGGTAATGGTTCATATTCGTGTGGGTCTTTTCCGACTGGAACAATGCTGTGCAGATTGATTTTATCACCAGCGATATTTTTTGTAATATCAGCAATGATCGAGTTGGTAGCAACAACATTCAATTTTGAATTCTTAGTAGATGTTCCTTTCTGACCAGCGCAGGCAAAGAGTCCTACGACAGCCAAAAACAGAACGGCGACAAAACCTAATTTTTTCATATAAGGTTCTCCTTTGATAAATTTAATACTAACTTTATTTTAGCTTGGGTTTGTTTTTAAGTTTGTTAAATCGTTGTTTTGGAGCGATAAAGAAACTAATGGCAAAGATAATGGCGGATGTCAGTACAATGCTTGAGCCAGCCGCAACATTAAAGGTATAGCCAATGAAAAGTCCTAAGACAGATGCAATTGCCCCCAAGCTAGAAGACAAGATAATCATCGTTTTAAGACTGTTAGCGTAAAGATAAGCAGTAGCAGCAGGTGTAATCAGCATAGCAACAATCAAAATTGTTCCCACGCTTTGCATAGCTGTAACTGCAACCAGCGTCAAGAGAATCATTAAGAGATAATGATAAAGATTGACTGGCATCCCCATCGCTTTTGCCAGAAGTGGATCGAAAGATGTAATCAATAATTCTTTGAAGAATAGTCCAATAATAATTAGAACAGCGATTCCGACACCGATTGTAATCCACATATCAATATCTTGCACAGCTAAGATATTTCCAAAAAGAATATGGAAAAGGTCGGTTGAACTATTAGCAACTCCAATCAAAATGACTCCAAGAGCTAAAAAGGAACTAAAAGTTATTCCAATGGCAGTATCACTTTTGATAATTGAATTTCCTTTAATATAAGTAATAATGACCGAAGCTAAAAGTCCAAAAACAATGGCTCCGATAAAGAAGTTGATTCCTAAAATAAAGGAGAGCGCAACTCCCGGCAAGACCGCGTGTGAAATGGCATCGCCCATCAAAGACATGCCTCTTAGGATAATGAAGCAACCAACTGCTCCAGCAACAATCCCGATGACAATGGCTGTAATCAGCGCATTTTGTAGAAAATGGAAATTTTGTAGTCCATCAATAAATTCTGAAAACATATTAAAGACCTCCATTCACAAAAAGCTGAGAGCCATAGGCTTTTTTCAAGTTTTCTTCTGTGAAAGTTGATGAAGTTTCTCCAATGGCAATGAGTTCTTTATTCAAAATTAAAACTTGATCAAAGTAATGTGGGACTTTTCCTAAGTCATGGTGAACAATGAGAATCGTTTTTCCTTGTTCTTTTAGACTGCGTAGCGTTGTCATGATGATTTCTTCACTGATTGAATCAATCCCAACGAATGGTTCATCCAGAAAGATACAGTCAGCTTCTTGTACTAGACAGCGCGCAATCAAGATCCGTTGAAATTGCCCTCCTGACAATTGGCTGATTTGGCGTTCAGCATAATCCTCTAAGCCGACGATGCGTAACGCATTTGTCACCTTGTCCCAGTCTGTGCTTGTTAGTCTGTGGAAGAGTTTCACTTTTGGATACAGTCCAAGAGACACACACTCTTTCACTTTGATAGGGAAGTTGTAGTCAATGTGAACTTTTTGTTCCACATAAGCTACATGGCTAAGTACCTTTGAGAATTCTTTATCATCAAGATAAGTTTGTCCAACATGATCAATGATGCCCAACATTCCTTTTAAAAGGGTTGATTTACCAGCTCCGTTGGGACCAATAACTCCCATGATAGTTGGGCCTTGGATTTCCAAAGAAATCTGATTGAGAGCAAGCGTTTCCTGATAAGAGACACTTAAATTTTCGATACGTATCATTTTTATGCACCCCTACCTTTAATATACCTTAAAATAAAAATTAAGTCAAGTTAATTTTTAGAATTTTTAAGAAAAATCAGAAGCAAGGTTTGCCAGAAAACTCCCTTTTGATAAAAGTTTGATTATTCAGAACTTTTTTGATAGGATTAAGGTAAAACAATGAAAGCGAGAACAAGATGACACGTTTACAAGATGATTTTTTTGATTATGTTAATGGTGAATGGGAAAAAACAGCAGTTATTCCTGATGATAAACCTATGACAGGTGGATTTATGGATTTGGATCAAGATATTGAAAAATTGATGCTGGCTACAACTGATAAATGGTTAGCAGGTCAAGATGTACCGGATGATTCAATCTTGCAAAATTTTGTGAAATACCACCGTTTGGTAGCAGATTTTGACGGACGGGAACAAGCAGGAGTTGCTCCGGCAATGCCGCTGGTAGAAGAATATAAAGCGCTTGGCTCTTTTAAGGAATTTGCAGATAAGATTGCTGAATATGAAATGGCTGGAAAGCCAAATTTCTTTACTTTTGATGTTGCTCCAGACTTTATGAATGCGCAAATGAATGTTCTCTGGGCTGATGCACCTGGAATCATTTTGCCAGATACAACCTACTATGAAGAAGGAAATAAAAAAGGTAAGGAATTGCTGGCAATCTGGCGGAAAATGCAGGAAGAACTGCTGCCTAAATTTGGCTTTTCGAAAGAAGAAACAAAAGATATTTTAGATAAATATCTGGAATTGGATGCTAAATTAGCCAAGTATGTCCTGTCAAATGAAGAAAGCTCAGAATATGTGAAATTATATCATCCTTATGATTGGGCAGATTTCACGAAGCTAGCTCCAGAGTTGCCACTTAATGCGATTTTTACAGAGATTTTGGGACAAATTCCAGACAAGGTGATTGTTCCGCAAGAGCGCTTCTGGAAAGAGTTTGCGGCGGAATATTATTCAGAAAAGAATTGGGCTGCTATCCATGCAGGATTGAAATTGTTTGCGGCTGGAGCGTGGACTTCTTTACTCACTGAAGAAATTCGTGTCCTTTCAGGGGCCTATGCACGCGCTATCTCAGGTGTCCCAGAACCCCGTCCAAAAGAAAAGGCAGCTTACCAGCTAGCGCAAGGTCCGTATAACCAAGCCCTTGGTCTTTGGTATGCGGGAGAAAAATTCTCACCTGAAGCAAAAGCAGATGTAGAGCACAAAGTTGCTGCTATGATTGATGTTTATAAGTCGCGTCTGGAAACGGCGGATTGGCTCGCTAAGGAAACACGTGACAAAGCGATTGTTAAGCTCAATGTCATCACACCGCATATCGGCTATCCAGAGAAATTGCCAGAAACCTATGAGAAAAAAGTGATTGATGAGAATTTGAGCTTAGTTGAGAATGCTCGAAACTTAGCAAAAATTTCTATTGCGCATACATGGAGCAAGTGGAACAAGGAAGTGGATCGCAGTGAATGGCACATGCCAGCTCATATGGTCAATGCATATTATGACCCACAGCAAAATCAAATTGTGTTCCCAGCAGCTATTCTCCAAGCGCCATTTTATGATTTACATCAATCTTCATCAGCCAACTATGGCGGCATCGGTGCGGTGATTGCTCATGAAATTTCTCATGCCTTTGACTCAAATGGAGCTTCATTTGACGAACACGGAAGTTTGAACAATTGGTGGAAGCCAGAAGATTACGAGGCCTTCCAAGCACGTACTCAAAAGGTGATTGAGCAATTTGACGGACAGGATTCTTACGGTGCTAAAGTCAATGGGAAACTAACTGTTTCAGAAAATATTGCAGACCTTGGTGGTATTGCGGCAGCGCTGGAAGCCGCTAAGAAAGAAGCAGATTTCTCTGCAGAAGAGTTCTTTACGAATTTTGCTCGTATCTGGCGCATGAAAGCTCGTCCAGAATACATGCAAATGCTAGCCAGCGTGGACGTGCATGCTCCCGGAAAACTCCGGACAAATATTCAATTGCCAAACTTTGATGATTTCTTTACGACTTTTGATGTTAAAGAAGGTGATGGCATGTGGCGCAAACCAGAAGAACGCGTGATTATTTGGTAATGGTATCACTTTACTCAAAACCAGTTGGAATGGTCAGCTGGTTTTTTGTATGTTTAGCGTAGAGAGGCTGGCTAATTGATTTGTCTTATGAATAAATTTCACAAGGAAGGAAAGTTTTCATGGACTGCACAAATTAAAAAAACTGAAAATTTAATTTATTTCTCTGCTTGGGAGTGTTATAATGAATAAATATAGGATAGAATGAAGAACGTGAGGAGAAAGTGATGACAGAAGAGCAAGAAAAAATATCACGAGGCAGAAAGAAAGAGCTGATTGCTCGTTTGAAAGAACTGATCCAGCCTAAAATGAAACTGATTTATCTATCGGCTTTTTTAGCTTGGCTTCAATTCATCATGCGGATTTTGAGCTTTGCATTGATAGCAAAAGTTTTGTCGGATTTATATGAGGGAATACCATTGAATTTTTTGTCGGTTCTTTTTTGGCTGTTTTTCTTTTCTTGTTTAGGTTTTGCGCTTTCGCTTCTGGCGAAAAATTTTCAAGGAGTAGCTTCGCAGTTTGCTCGCAACAAACTAAAAGCAGCATTTTTTCAGGCTTTCGTAGATAAAGACGGAGAATTTCAGGATAGTAAGACGGCTGCAGATGTTTTGACGGTAGCGTCACAAGGAATTGACAGTTTGGATACGTATTATTCTTATTATCTCCCCTTAAATCTACGAACGTATTTGAATTGCTTGACAGTGTTGGTGATTGTGTTTTTTCTGTTCCCTACTGGCGGTTTGATTTTTATTCTTTCGCTGCCTTTGATTCCTATGTCTATCATTCTCATGCAGAAGCGTTCGCGCAGGATTATGAATCGTTACTGGGCTTCTTATATGGATGTTGGCGATCTCTTTTTAGATGATCTTCAGGGGCTGAACACTCTTTATTCTTATCAGGCAGATGCAAAATATGAAAAGGAATTTGCAGCGCAGGCAGAGGATTTCCGTGATGCAACTATGGAACTTCTAGGATTTCAGCTGCAGTCAGTTGGCTACATGGATGCAGTCATGTACTTGGGGATTGGCGTGTCAGGATTCGTTGCAGCTTCCATGTTACAAGCAGGGCACTTATCACTGTTTGCTATGATTTGCTTTGTTTTCATTGCAACTGAGTTTTTCACGCCGATTCGTGAAGCCGGTTATGGAATGCATTTAGTTATGATGAATACCAAAATGGCCGATCGAATTTTTGGGTTTTTGGATTCGATTGAAAAAGAAGCAAAAGAGGAACAGCAGGAATTGCCTCCTTTTAGTGAATTGACAGTTAGTGGCTTAGATTTTGCTTTTGCGGATAGAAAATTATTTGAAAATCTAAGCTTTAAAATGAAACGTGGACAAATCTTAGCCATTGCAGGAGAAAGTGGTCGTGGGAAAACGACGTTAGCCAAGCTGTTGTTGGGGAAACGGCAGGCGGATAGAGGCTCCATTTTCTTAGGAGAAAAAGAAATCAAAAGCTTATCCAAATCAACCATTTATCAGGAAGTTATGTATGTGTCAGCAAATAGTGTTCTTTTAAACGCATCCATTCTTGAGAATTTACAGTTGACAGTAGATTGGTCGCGGGTTGAATTAGAGGACTGGATGGCTGAAAAAGGTGTTTTAGCATTTGTAAGAGATCTGCCTCAAGGTCTTGATACTCTTGTGGGGGAAAACGGCAGTCAATTGTCACCGGGGCAACGCCAGCAGATCATTTGTGTGCGAGCTATCTTGGCCAAGCGTTCGCTCTATCTGTTTGATGAAGTGACGTCCAGTGTAGATAAAGACAATGAAGTGGCTATCTATGATTTGCTAAATTTGGTAGCGCAAAACGCACTTGTCATTGAGATTACCCATAAGATGAAACAAGTCGTTAAAGCAAGTCGAGTTCTCTTTATAGGAAAAGAAAAAACGGTTTTGGGAACACCGGCAGAAGTCTATGAACAGAGTGAAGAATACCGCCAATTGGCAAATACCCAGCAAGAATTGGAGGAATTAACGCATGGAAACTAAAAAACGTTACACAACTCGTGTTATCCTCAGCAGACTTTTTCAGGTGATGAACCATTTGCTCCCTTTTATCGCTCTAGCGGTTTTCTTTGCGGTACTTGGCTTTGTCACAACGGTGACAATTCCAACTCTTGTGATTGTATTAGGTTTTCATGCTTTGAATGGTCAGCAGCCTGCTTGGTGGAGTCTGATTTTACTGATTGGACTAGCCCTGGCTCGGGGCGCCTTTCGTTATGGCGAGCATTATTTCGGGCATTTTGTTGCCTTCCATTCTCTGGCAGATTTACGTAAGCTCATTTTTGCGAAGCTACGCCGTTTGGCACCAGCAAAGTTGGATCGTCAGGACAGCGGCAAATTGCTCAAGATGATTGGTGAAGATATTGAAGCGCTGGAAATCTTTTTTGCACATACGATAGCTCCTATTTGTACAGGGTTCTTGACAGCTCTTTTGATGGGAATGTATTTTGCATATTTCTCGTTTTGGTTTGCTTTAGTGACTTTAATGACTTATGGGATTTTAGCTATTATTTTACCGAGAATGTTTGCTCTCGGTTTACAAGATATTTTGCAGAAGCAAAATCAGGAACGCTCGAATTATGTTTCTTTTTTCTTGGAAAGTCTGAAAGCGATGGGCGATTTGTCTCAATTTGGCAAGAGTCACGAACGATTTGCAGAATTGACGGGCAGAAGTCAGACTGTGAACCAGTTGGAAAGACAGGTTACCCAGAAACAATATCTACAGCAAACGGTAACCTTTTTGGTGGTGGGACTGTCTCTTACAAGCGTTGCTCTTTTGGCATTCTATCAAGTGGAAAATCATCAGTTATCTTGGCAGGAAGCGGTTCTCGTTTTAGTTGCTTTTTCTAGCTCTTTTGCTCCTTTTTTAGAATTAGGACGCCTGCCTTTAGGATTTAAACGTGCTATGAATGCTGGTCGTACTGTTTTTGCTCTCTTAGATGAGGTAGAGCCCGTCCAAACTGGTCAGGAAATAGCTGTCACTTTAGACGATATTCTGATTGAGAATATGGATTTTGCTTACGACAATCGTCAGCAAAAGCTGTTTAATAATTTCTCTGCACATTTTGAAAAAGGGAAGATTATTGGCTTGATTGGTAAGAGTGGTAGTGGTAAATCAACCCTGATGAAGCTCATTATGCGTTGGTATGACAGCAATGCTGGTTCAGTCTTTCTTACTGGTGTAAACTCCAGAGAAGCTAATCGTCAGCATTTGCAGGCTTCCTTTGCTTATGTACCACAGATAGCTCAGCTTTTTCATCAATCTTTGAGAGAAAATCTCTTACTGGGGAGAAACGACATTAGTGATGAAAGTATCTGGAAGTTGGCAGAAAGATGCCGACTAAAAGAGTGCCTAGAAAGATTGCCGAATGGTTTGGATACAATTATTGACGGTGAACGTGACTTTTCAGCTGGAGAAAGACAGCGTTTAGAGCTTATGCGGGCACTCTTGAAAAAGGCGGATTGTTATATCTTTGATGAGCTGACTAGCAATCTTGATTCGCTCAACGAAGCGGCGTTTCTATCTATTGTAAAAGAAGAATGCCAAGGAATGATTTTTATGATTTCACACCGTACGTCAACAGTGGCATTTGCAGGTGAAATCTATGAATTGGACGCATCGCGGTTAAAGCGACTGCAATAAAAAGGGTAGAATAAATGCTAGGCTTCATATTTGAGGATTTTCCATTTAGCTATGGAGTTAAAACTTCTCAATAAAATGAGCTAGAAAACAAATCCAGTTAGTAAAGTATTCTTTTTTGATTATGTTTCCTCTTTCCCTAATTATGCCTTTTAAAATCGCCTAAAAATGGTATAATAATAACATCACAAAATTGGAGTGAATCAATGACTTTTTATAATCACAAATCAATTGAAAAAAAATGGCAACATTATTGGGCTGAAAATCATACCTTCAAGACAGGAACAGATGCTGACAAACCAAACTTTTATGCGCTGGATATGTTTCCTTACCCATCTGGAGCAGGTCTGCACGTAGGACACCCAGAAGGCTACACGGCGACTGATATTCTCAGCCGTTTCAAACGTGCTCAAGGTTACAACGTTCTTCACCCAATGGGCTGGGATGCTTTTGGGCTTCCTGCTGAGCAATACGCGATGGACACAGGAAATGACCCAGCTGAGTTTACGGCAGAAAATATTGCCAATTTCAAACGCCAAATCAATGCACTGGGCTTCTCTTATGACTGGGACCGTGAAGTGAATACAACGGATCCTAACTACTACAAATGGACTCAGTGGATTTTCACAAAATTATACGAAAAAGGCTTGGCATACGAAGCCGAAGTGCCAGTTAACTGGGTTGAAGAACTAGGTACAGCCATCGCCAACGAAGAAGTCCTTCCTGACGGGACATCTGAACGTGGTGGCTACCCAGTTGTCCGCAAACCCATGCGCCAATGGATGCTGAAAATCACAGCTTATGCTGAACGTCTGCTGGAAGATTTAGAAGACCTTGATTGGCCAGAGTCTATCAAGGACATGCAACGTAACTGGATTGGTAAATCAACTGGTGCCAATGTTACCTTTAAAATTAAGGGTACTGACAAAGATTTCACCGTATTTACAACTCGTCCAGATACATTATTTGGTGCGACTTACGCTGTTTTAGCGCCTGAGCACCCACTTGTTGAAGCTATTACAACACCAGAACAAGCGCAAGCAGTTGCTGACTACAAACATCAAGCAAGCCTTAAATCTGACCTTGCTCGTACGGACCTTGCTAAAGAAAAAACAGGTGTTTGGACTGGTAGCTATGCCATTAACCCAGTAAATGGTAAAGAAATGCCAATCTGGATTGCTGATTATGTTCTTGTAAGCTACGGTACTGGTGCTATCATGGCGGTTCCTGCTCACGATACACGTGACTGGGAATTCGCAAAACGATTCGGGTTGGAAATCATTCCAGTTCTTGAAGGCGGAAATGTTGAAGAAGCAGCTTACACAGAAGACGGACTTCATATCAATTCTGGTTTCCTAGACGGTCTTGATAAAGCGCAAGCTATTGACAAAATGGTTGAATGGCTTGAAGCAGAAGGCGTTGGTAACAAGAAAGTGACTTACCGCTTGCGTGACTGGCTCTTCTCACGTCAACGTTATTGGGGTGAACCAATCCCAATCATCCATTGGGAAGACGGCACAACAACAGCTGTTCCAGAAGAGCAATTACCACTTGTATTGCCAGTAACCAAAGATATCAAACCTTCCGGTACAGGGGAATCCCCACTTGCTAACTTGACCGATTGGCTGGAAGTGACCCGTGAAGACGGGGTGAAGGGCCGCCGTGAAACCAATACTATGCCTCAATGGGCTGGTTCCAGCTGGTATTATCTGCGCTATATTGATCCACACAACGATGAAAAATTAGCAGATGAGGAATTGCTCAAGGCTTGGTTACCAGTTGATATTTACATCGGTGGTGCAGAACACGCTGTGCTTCACCTTCTTTACGCTCGTTTCTGGCATAAATTCCTTTATGATTTAGGTATCGTTCCAACCAAGGAACCATTCCAAAAGCTCTTTAACCAAGGGATGATTTTGGGAACAAGCTATCGTGACAGCAGAGGAGCTCTGATTGCCAGTGATAAAGTTGAAAAACGTGATGGCTCCTTCTTTAACATCGAAACCGGTGAAGAGCTGGAGCAAGCTCCGGCGAAGATGTCTAAATCACTTAAAAACGTTGTGAACCCTGATGATGTAGTTGACCGTTATGGTGCGGATACGCTGCGCGTGTACGAAATGTTCATGGGACCGCTTGATGCGTCAATCGCTTGGTCTGAAGAGGGTCTTGAAGGCTCGCGTAAATTCCTCGACCGCGTTTACCGCTTGCTGACTAGCAAGGAAATTGTGGCAGAAAACAGTGGTGCGCTTGATAAAGTCTACAACCAGACAGTCAAAGCTGTAACTGAGCAGATTGAAGAACTCAAGTTCAATACAGCCATTGCCCAGCTCATGGTCTTTGTTAATAGCGCCAACAAGGAAGACCGTCTCTATGTGGAATATGCAAAAGGCTTGATCCAACTCCTAGCTCCATTTGCACCGCACTTGGCAGAAGAACTCTGGCAAGGATTGACACAATCAGGCGAGTCTATTTCATACGTTCTTTGGCCAACCTGGGATGAAGCAAAACTCGTTGAAGACGAGATTGAAATTGTTCTCCAAATCAAGGGCAAAGTTCGTGCGAAACTCGTTGTAGCAAAAGATTCCAGCCGTGAAGAACTTGAAAAACTTGCTCTTGCCAACGAAAAAATCAAGTCAGAAATCGCTGGCAAAGAAATCATCAAGGTGATTGTAGTCCCTAACAAACTTGTTAATATTGTTGTTAAGTAATAGGTTCTGTTAGCCGTAACCCCAACCTTCAATAGCTTCTCAGGCTATTGAAGTCACCTAAATTGGCGAATATTGTTGCGAAATAAAAGAAAAATGAGGATTCTGATAACATTTGGAATCCTTTTTTGCTACCTTAAACTAAAAAAGCTTAAACTTAAAAACAAGAAAAATAAAAAAAGATGAAAAAAGG
>NZ_KV841582.1:0-257 GCF_001839535.1 Streptococcus sp. HMSC36C04
TAGCCCTGTGATCGTACTGTTCCTGTGCTGAGGTTGCGGAATAACCATTTTGGCATCGTCTTAACTCTCTTGAAATGGTAGACTTATGGACGCCAAGTTTACTTGCAATTTGGCAAGGTTTCAAACCTAATTCCAAGTAGGTTTCTATCTTTATTCGGTCAGTTATGGTAAGATGGTAGTAGCTCATAGTTTTTCCTCGGGTTCTGTTTGTGTGGTTGCTTACAGTTTACACCAATGAAACGCTATGAGTTTTTTTG
>NZ_KV841583.1:0-79396 GCF_001839535.1 Streptococcus sp. HMSC36C04
GTCGCGAGTTCGATTCTCGTCACCCGCTTTGAACGGAGATGTTCACACCAAGTTTTTGAACTTGGGCGCGTAGCTCAGGTGGTTAGAGCGCACGCCTGATAAGCGTGAGGTCGGTGGTTCGAGTCCACTCGTGCCCATAATATTTTTGGAGAATTACTCAAGAGGCTGAAGAGGACGGTTTGCTAAATCGTTAGGTCGGGTAACTGGCGCGGGGGTTCGAATCCCCCATTCTCCGTATGTAAGGAGTGTAGCGATAGCTATCTCCTTTTCTGTTATCTGTGAATCTTGTGTGATAGATATTGTATCTATTTTGGAGTAGAGTGAATCATATGAAAAAATCCAAATTTCTTATTATGACTGCTGTTTTGATAATAATAACTTCTGTACTTTTGGTTACTACTCGTTCTTTAGGTGTGGTGAATGCAACTTCTAATGTTGTTTCTATTTTGGATAATATTATTTCAAAACCATTTAATTTTTTGGTGGATGTTAAATCGGATTTGACTGATTTATCACGGACATATAAAGAAAACAAGCAATTAAAAAAAGCTTTATTTAAAGCAGAAGAACAATCTGCTGATTCAGCTTCATTAAAAGATGAAAATGCTCAATTAAGACAGCTATTAGAAATGAAAAATCTTTATGAGTCAAAAAAAACGGTTTCATCTGATGTTATTACGCGTATGCCGGTTTCTTGGTTATCTGAATTAACTGTCAATGCTGGTCGTCAAAATGGGATTCAAAATACAATGCTAGCGGTGGCAAATGGTGGCTTGATTGGTAGTGTGAAAGATGTCGCTTCTCATTCTAGCCGAGTAAATCTTTTAACCAATAATAAAAATGTTGATAATATTTCAGTAAAAATTCAAACGGAGACAAGCACAATTTATGGTGTGATTGTTGGCTACAGTAAAGAAAAATCTGCTTTTATTATCAGTCAGTTAAATAGTTCGGATACCATTAAAAAAGGTGAGAAAGTTGTGACCAGTGGTTTAGGAACGTACAACATTCCTAATATTCCGGTTGGAACAGTCCTTTCTGTTACTGAAAAATCGGACCATTTAACAAAAGAAGTCTTTGTAAAACCAAGTGCGGATTTGTCAGATATTCGTGTGGTGACATTAGTAGGAAATTGATATGAAATTTTTTAAAAGCTACATTTTACCCTTTTTGGCTTTATTTGTTGTGATGTTAGTAGATGGCCATCTTTCAAATCTTTTGACTAATTTATTTCCAAATAATATCCACTTACTAAGTCATCTTTTGCTTATCTTTATTTTGTATATTTCGATAAATCTTTCAGAAAATACTAATTTTATCATGTTGCTGTTAATTGGTTTGTTGTATGATGCATATTATTTTCATATTATCGGCATTTCGACACTATTGTTGCCTTTAGCGGGGATTGTTATTAGTAAATATAATTCTGTTTTGATGTCTAATCGAGTTAGTCGCTTTTTAACAGTTGCCATTTTAGTATTTTTCTTTGAGGTGGCTACGTTCGCTTTGGCAAATGTTACCCATCTAATTCAAATGTCTTTTGCAGATTTTGTCGTTTATACAATTGCTCCGACAATGGTCTCAAATTTACTATTCTTTTTGTTGCTTCAACCAATTTTGGAGAAGATATATTTATGATAAGATTTTATGATGAATTGGAAATAGAAATGTAATAAAGGCGTAACATACTCAGCGCCTTTTTTTGTTATACTTATAATTGTCTTATTGAATAGGAGTATAATCATTTATGAAGAAAAAATTACTTACATCAATCTTATTAAGTACAATGGTTCTTGCACAGGGAGCGTCTCTTGTAAATGTACATGCAGATTCTACTGATGACAAGATTGCTGCACAAGATAGTAAAATTAATAGTTTGAATGATCAACAAAAATCAGCTCAAGCTCAAGTAGATCAAATTCAAGCTCAAGTTTCATCTATTCAATCTCAACAAGAAAAATTGAAAGCTGAAAACGAAAAACTTCAAGCTGAATCAACAAAATTATCGGCTGAAATCGAAACGTTGTCTAAGAATATTGTAGCGCGTAATGAATCATTGGCTAACCAAGCACGTAGTGCTCAAACGAGCGGTACGGCTACAAGCTATATCAATACAATTGTAAATTCAAAATCAATTACAGAAGCTATCTCACGTGTTTCTGCTATGAGCGAAATCGTTTCAGCAAACAACAAAATGTTGGAACAACAAAAACAAGATAAAAAAGCTATTTCTGAAAAACAAGTAGCCAATAATGAAGCGATAAATACTGTTATCGCAAATCAACAAACACTTGCAAATGATGCAAAAACGTTGTCTACTAAGCAAGCTGAACTAAAAGCAGCGCAGTTGAATCTTGCTGCAGAAAAAGCAACTGCTGAAGGTGAAAAGAACTCATTGTTGGCACAAAAAGCAGCAGCACAAAAGGCAGCTGAAGAGGCAGCAGCACAAGAAGCAGCTTATAAAGCACAACAAGCAGCGCAAGAACAAGCTGTAGCTTCTTCTGCTAATACAAGTTTTGCAGCCCAAGTACAAGCTGTAAACAACAATAGTGGTGCAGCAGCTACTCCAACTCAAACAAATGTGACGCAACAAGCAGCAACTACTACTAGAACTGTGAGTCGTCCTACATATAGTTCATCTGCTTCAACTTATCCAGTTGGTCAATGTACATGGGGAGCAAAAACATTAGCTCCGTGGGCTGGTGATTATTGGGGTAATGGAGCTCAATGGGCAGCAAGTGCGGCTGCAGCTGGTTTCCGTACAGGTTCAACACCTCAAGTAGGTGCAATCATTTCATGGAACGATGGTGGTTATGGACACGTTGCTGTTGTAACAGCTGTTCAATCAGCTACAAGTATTCAAGTATCTGAAGCAAACTATGCAGGTAATCAAGCTATTGGAAATTATCGTGGTTGGTTCAATCCAGCTGCTGCAGGACAAGGTTCATTTACTTACATCTATCCAAATTAATGAATAGAAAGATAAAAAGCGCATCTTGCGTTTTTTATTTTTGATTGAAAAATTCACTAAAAAGGGTTACAATGTTAGATGGAGAAATTTGTAACTGATTTACAAAGAAACGAATATATACTGGAGGAAATCATGTCGTTTTCTGATTTAAAGCTCTTTGCTCTTTCGTCTAACCAGGAACTGGCTGAACGCGTTGCTCAAGAGATTGGTATGGAGCTTGGGAAGTCAACTGTGCGCCAATTTTCTGATGGGGAGATTCAAGTAAATATCGAAGAATCTATCCGCGGAAAACATGTTTTTATCTTGCAGTCAACGAGCTCGCCCGTCAATGATAATTTGATGGAAATTTTAATCATGGTGGATGCTTTAAAGCGTGCAAGTGCTGAATCAATCAATGTTGTAATGCCTTATTATGGCTATGCTCGTCAAGACCGAAAGGCACGTGCTCGTGAACCAATTACTTCAAAATTGGTTGCAAATATGTTGCAAGTGGCTGGTGTTGATCGTTTGCTGACAATTGATTTGCATGCGGCTCAAATTCAAGGATTTTTTGATATTCCAGTAGATCATCTTATGGGGGCTCCTCTCATTGCGGATTATTTTGAACGTCGTGGGATGACAGGTAGCGATTATGTAGTTGTTAGTCCTGACCACGGTGGTGTGACGCGCGCTCGTAAATTAGCTGAATTTTTGAAAACACCGATTGCTATTATTGATAAGCGACGTAGTGTAGATAAGATGAATACGAGTGAGGTAATGAATATCATCGGTAAAGTGGAAGGCAAAACTTGTATTTTAATTGACGATATGATTGATACAGCTGGGACAATTTGCCATGCTGCTGATGCGCTTGCTGAGGCAGGTGCGGTAGAAGTTTATGCAAGCTGTACTCATCCAGTACTTTCGGGTCCTGCTATGGATAATATTCAGAAATCAGCGATTAAAAAATTGGTCGTGTTAGATACAATTTATTTGCCGGAAGAGCGTTTAATTGATAAAATTGAACAGATTTCGATTGCTCATCTTTTGGCAGAGGCAATTGTGCGTATTCATGAAAAACGCCCCCTTTCGCCATTATTTGAAACTTTAACGGCTCTTTAATGTAAGAATATCTAGATAGGAATCACTCTGATAGCTGGAGTGATTCTTTTGCTTCAATCAGATGATAAGTGATGAATTTTCTCAATATTATGATATTTTTGCTATGACTTAGGTTTTATAGTATAATAGTTCTATCAGATTTTGGAGGTAAGATATGGATTTGGCGAAACGTTTTAACAAAAATTTAGATAAAATTGAAGTCTCTTTGATTCGGCAATTTGATCAATCTATTTCGAGCATTCCTGGAGTTCTTCGTTTGACATTGGGAGAGCCTGATTTTACAACTCCAGATCATGTAAAAGAGGCTGCAAAAGCGGCGATTGATGCAAATGAGAGCCATTATACAGGCATGAGTGGGTTGTTAGCATTGCGTCAGGCAGCTAGTCAATTTGTGAAAGAAAAATACAATCTTTCTTATGACCCTGAAACAGAAATTTTAGTGACAATTGGAGCGACAGAAGCTCTATCTGCGACATTGACAGCTATCTTAGAAGAAGGAGATAAGGTACTGTTGCCTGCACCTGCTTATCCGGGTTATGAGCCGATTGTCAATCTTGTGGGAGCAGAGATTGTCGAAATTGATACGACAGAAAATGACTTTGTTTTAACACCTGATATGTTAGAAAAAGCGATTTTAGAGCAAGGAAATCAGCTTAAAGCAGTGATTTTAAATTATCCAGCTAATCCGACAGGAGTGACTTATTCACGAGAACAAATGACTGCGTTAGCCGATGTATTGAAAAAGTATGATGTCTTTGTTGTTTGTGATGAAGTGTATTCTGAGTTGACTTATACCGATCAGCCACATGTATCTATTGCAGAATTTTTACCGGAGCAAACGATTGTGATCAATGGTCTGTCTAAATCGCATGCGATGACAGGTTGGCGTCTAGGCTTCACCTTTGCTCCAGCTGCTTTTACGGCTCAATTGATTAAAAGTCACCAATACTTGGTGACAGCTGCAAACACGATGGCTCAATTTGCAGGAGTGGAGGCATTGACAGCAGGTAAAGATGATGCAGAGCCGATGAAAAGGGAATATATTGAGCGTCGTGATTACATTATCGAAAAGATGACGGAGCTGGGCTTTAAGATTATCAAACCAGATGGTGCGTTTTACATTTTTGCCAAGATTCCAGCTGGCTACAATCAAGATTCTTTTGCTTTTTTGAAGGATTTTGCACAAAAAAAAGCAGTTGCTTTCATTCCTGGTGCTGCTTTTGGTCAGTATGGGGAAGGTTATGTACGTCTTTCTTATGCGGCCGGCATGGATACGATAAAAGAAGCAATGAAGCGGCTTAAGGAATATATGGAGGAGTATGCTGAAATCCATCACAAGTAAAGGTTTGGTTCTCTATAATCGGAATTTCCGAGAAAATGATAAACTGGTCAAAATTTTCACAGAGCAAGCTGGTAAGCGAATGTTTTTCGTGAAACATGCTAGAAATTCTAAGTTGAATCCGGTTGTCCAACCATTGGTAGTGGCAGATTTTTTGATGAAAATAAATGATGACGGTTTGAGTTATATTGATGATTAT
The DNA here is from genome assembly GCF_001839535.1 of Streptococcus sp. HMSC36C04. Classification (NCBI taxonomy): domain Bacteria; kingdom Bacillati; phylum Bacillota; class Bacilli; order Lactobacillales; family Streptococcaceae; genus Streptococcus; species Streptococcus sp. HMSC36C04. Next base: position 5,611 of record NZ_KV841583.1, read on the forward strand.
CAAGGGGTCACAGTTTTCCAGCATATCAATCATGATTTGTTTACAATGGCTTATGCGACTTATGTGGTAGCTCTAGCGGACGCTAGTATTCAGGATAATGAAATAGATTCGGCTCTCTTTGCTTTTTTGCAAAAAACGTTGGAGCTGATGGAACAGGGCTTGGATTATGAGGTACTGACCAATATTTTTGAAATTCAAATTTTGTCACGTTTTGGTGTTTCTTTTAATTTCCATGAATGCTGCTTTTGCCACCGTGTAGGGTTGCCGTTTGATTTTTCTTTTACTTATAACGGTGTTTTATGCCCAGAACATTACAACCAAGATGAGAGACGGAGTCATCTGGATCCTAACATTCCTTACTTATTAGACCAATTTCAAGCGGTTCAATATAGTGAACTGGAGACCATTTCTTTGAAGCCTGAATTGAAAAGACAATTGCGAAAAGTGATTGATCAAATTTATGAAGAATATGTTGGGATTCATCTAAAGCCCAAAAAATTTATTGATTCTCTGGGAGACTGGGGAGAAATTTTAAAGAACAAGGAGTCGAAATGAAAAAAATAGCAATTGATGCCATGGGTGGCGATTATGCTCCACAATCTATCGTAGAGGGAGTCAATCAAGCACTGAACGATTTTTCGGATATTGAAGTCATTCTTTATGGAGATGAAGCAAAAATCAAGCAATATTTAAAGGCAACTGAGCGGGTTCGTATTGTTCATACAGATGAAAAAATCAATTCAGATGATGAGCCAACTAAAGCAATTCGCAAGAAGAAAAATGCCAGTATGGTGCTAGCGGCAAAGGCAGTAAAGGATGGAGAAGCTGATGCGATACTTTCTGCCGGAAATACAGGAGCGCTCTTGGCTGCGGGATTTTTCATTGTTGGTCGTATCAAGAATATTGACCGTCCGGGTTTGATGTCCACATTACCAACGACAGATGGCAAAGGCTTTGATATGTTGGATTTGGGGGCTAATGCGGAAAATACAGCTCATCATTTGCATCAGTATGCTATTTTAGGGTCATTTTATGCTGAAAATGTCCGTGGAATCAACCAACCACGTGTAGGGCTTTTAAACAATGGGACAGAAGCAAGTAAGGGGGATCCCTTGCGGAAAGAAGTGTATGATTTGTTAGCAGCGGACGCCTCGCTAAATTTTATTGGAAATGTGGAAGCGCGTGATTTAATGGATCATGTGGCAGACGTTGTGGTAGCGGATGGCTTTACAGGTAATGCTGTGTTGAAAGCCATGGAGGGAACAGCCATGGGGATTATGAGCCAGCTCAAGAAATCCATTTTGGACGGTGGCTGGAAAGCAAAACTAGGTGCAGTGTTGCTGAAAGATAGTCTAAAGTCTTTGAAGAGTAGTTTAAATTATTCTGATGTAGGCGGTGCTGTTTTATTTGGAGTAAAAGCACCTGTTGTTAAAACACATGGAGCGAGCGATGCAAAAGCAGTTTATAGCACGATTCGCCAAATTCGTACGATGTTGGAAACAGATGTTGTCGGAGAAGCAGTAAACGAATTTTCGGGAGAGGCAAAATGACAGAACAAAAAATTTATGAAAAAATTGTAGAAATTATTCAGGAAAGTCGTGGTGAGGAATTTCAAGTTTCTCAAACCCTCAGTTTGAAAGATGACCTGCAAGCAGATTCTGTTGATTTGATGGAATTTATTCTAACTGTGGAGGATAAATTTGGCATTGAAATTTCAGACGAAGATATAGATGAGTTGAAGAATGTGAGTGATGTTGTCGCTTGCGTGCAGAAAAACTTGAACAGAGCATAAAAACGAACATTTTATTGACTAAATAAAGTAAAATATGATAAAACAGCTGAAAATCCAGCTGTTTTTTTTGTGTTTGCGAATATTGTACGGCATTTTCTTGAAAATCTTTTTTGAATATGATAGACTTAAGTCAGAAAAATGTGAAAGGCGAATATTAAAATGACAGGTGATTTGTTATATTCGGGAAAAGCTAAAGATTTATTTTTGACAGATGATGAAAATCTTATTATTGCACATTACAAAGACCAAGCGACCATGCTTAATGGTGCTCGTAAAGAGACGATTAAAGGTAAAGGCGTTCTTAATAATCAAATCTCATCTTTCATTTTTACGAAATTGAATGAAGCAGGTGTGGCAACTCACTTTGTTAAACAATTGTCAGAAACCGAACAATTGAACAAAAAAGTGGATATCATTCCGCTTGAAGTTGTTTTGCGTAATGTCACTGCAGGTTCATTCTCAAAACGCTTTGGTGTTGAAGAAGGAATTAAATTAGATACTCCAATCGTTGAATTTTACTACAAAAATGATGATTTGGATGACCCATTTATCAATGATGAACACGTAAAATTCCTTGGTATTGCAAGTGATGAAGATATTGCTTATATCAAAGCAGAAACACGTCGTATTAATGACCTTTTGAAAGATTGGTTCAGCCAAATTGGTCTGAATTTGATTGATTTCAAATTGGAATTTGGTAAAGACAAAGATGGCAACATTATTCTTGCGGATGAATTTTCACCAGATAACTGCCGTCTTTGGGATGCTGAAGGCCACCACATGGATAAAGATGTTTTTCGTCGTGATTTAGGTAGTTTGACAGATGTTTACGAAGTTGTCCTTGAAAAACTCAAAGGACTTAACTAAAAACTGTGATTTCTAATTAAGTAGAAAGAAGAATTCTAAAAAGGGTAAAAAATGAATAAACGAATTTTCGTTGAGAAAAAATCAAATTTTAACATTAAGGCTCAGGCGCTTGTTAAAGAACTCAAACACAATCTTCAATTAACGAGTTTGACCGATTTGCGTATTATTCAAGTGTATGATGTGTTTGGCTTGGCAGATTCACTTTTTGAGCGTGCTGAAAAGCACATCTTCTCTGAACAGGTAACTGATACTATTTTGGCTGAAAGTGATGTGGTTGCTGAACTTGCTAACTATGCTTTCTTTGCCATCGAATCACTTCCAGGTCAATTTGATCAGCGTGCGGCTTCATCACAAGAAGCATTACTCCTTCTTGGAAGCAGTAATGATGTAACGGTTAATACAGCTCAACTTTATCTTGTTAACAAAGATATTGATACTGCTGAACTTGATGCGGTTAAGAATTATCTTCTTAATCCAGTAGATTCTCGTTTTAAAGATATTACGACAGGAATTGCACCGCAAGCATTTTCAGAGTCGGACAAAACGATTCCAAATCTTGATTTCTTCAAGACTTATACAGCAGCTGAATTTGCTGATTATAAAACTGAGCAAGGTTTGGCAATGGAAGTGGATGACCTTGTCTTCATCCAAGATTATTTCAAATCCATCGGGCGCGTGCCAACGGAAACAGAATTGAAAGTGTTGGATACTTACTGGTCAGACCATTGCCGCCACACAACTTTTGAAACTGAGCTGAAGCATATTGATTTCTCAGCGTCTAAATTCCAAAAACAATTGCAAGCAACTTATGATAAATATATTGCTATGCGTGCTGAACTTGGACGTTCTGAAAAGCCACAAACATTGATGGACATGGCGACAATCTTTGGTCGTTATGAGCGTGCGAATGGTCGTTTGGACGATATGGAAGTGTCAGACGAAATTAACGCATGTTCTGTTGAAATTGAAGTGGATGTGAACGGTGTAAAAGAACCTTGGCTTTTGATGTTCAAGAATGAAACACACAATCACCCAACGGAAATTGAGCCATTTGGTGGTGCGGCGACCTGTATCGGTGGTGCTATTCGCGACCCATTGTCAGGACGTTCTTATGTTTATCAAGCGATGCGTATTTCAGGTGCTGGTGATATTACAACACCAATTTCAGAAACACGTCTTGGTAAATTGCCACAACAAGTGATTTCTAAAACAGCTGCGCATGGTTATTCTTCTTATGGTAATCAGATCGGTCTTGCAACAACGTATGTTAAAGAATATTTCCACCCAGGATTCGTCGCTAAACGTATGGAACTTGGTGCCGTTGTCGGTGCAGCTCCGAAAAGTAATGTTGTCCGTGAAAAACCAGAAGCAGGCGATGTGGTAATCCTTCTTGGCGGTAAAACAGGTCGTGACGGTGTTGGTGGTGCAACTGGTTCATCTAAGGTCCAAACCGTTGAATCTGTTGAAACAGCTGGCGCAGAAGTTCAAAAAGGGAATGCTATTGAAGAACGGAAGATTCAACGTCTTTTCCGCAATGGTAATGTGACGCGTCTTATTAAAAAATCAAACGACTTTGGTGCTGGTGGTGTCTGTGTGGCAATTGGTGAATTAGCTGACGGTCTTGAAATCGACCTTAACAAAGTGCCTTTGAAATACCAAGGGCTTAACGGAACTGAAATTGCCATTTCTGAATCACAAGAACGGATGGCTGTTGTGGTTCGTCCGAAAGATGTTGAGGCTTTCGTGGCAGAATGTCATAAAGAAAATATTGACGCGGTAGTGGTTGCCACAGTTACTGAAAAACCAAATCTTGTTATGACTTGGAATGGTCAAACAATCGTTGATATTGAACGTCGTTTCCTTGATACAAACGGTGTGCGTGTGGTGGTTGATGCAAACGTTGTGGATAAGGATGTTGCCCTTCCTGAGGTGCGTACAACATCAGCAGCAACACTTGAAGCAGACACAGTGAAAGTTCTGTCTGATCTTAACCACGCTAGTCAAAAAGGGTTGCAAACTATCTTTGACAGCTCGGTTGGGCGTTCAACAGTTAATCATCCAATCGGCGGTCGTTATCAAATCACACCAACAGAAAGTTCAGTTCAAAAACTTCCTGTTCAAAACGGTGTAACAACAACAGCATCAGTTATGGCACAAGGGTTCAACCCTTATATTGCGGAGTGGTCACCTTATCATGGTGCAGCTTATGCTGTTATCGAAGCAACAGCGCGTTTGGTGGCAACAGGTGCGAATTGGTCTAAAGCACGTTTCTCTTATCAAGAGTATTTCCAACGTATGGACAAACAAGCTGAACGCTTTGGACAACCAGTTTCAGCTCTTCTTGGTTCAATCGAAGCGCAATTGCAACTTGGTTTGCCATCAATCGGTGGTAAAGACTCCATGTCAGGGACTTTTGAAGAATTGACAGTACCGCCAACATTGGTTGCCTTTGGTGTGACAACAGCAGATAGTCGTAATGTTCTTTCGCCAGAATTTAAAGCAGCTGGTGAATACATTTACTACATTCCAGGGCAAGCTATTTCACAAGAGATTGATTTTGATTTGATTAAAGCTAATTTTGCTAAATTTGAAGCGATTCAAAAAGCACACCATGTCACATCAGCTTCAGCTGTTAAATATGGTGGTGTGATTGAAAGCTTGGCACTTGCAGATTTTGGTAACCATATCGGTGCAAAAGTAGAGCTGGTAGAGCTTGCGACTAGCTTGACAGCACAACTTGGCGGTTTTATCTTTACATCTGCTGAAGAAATTGCTGATGTTGTGAAAATCGGTGAAACAAGATCTGACTTTACACTTGCTGTCAACGGTGTCAACCTTGCAGGAGATAAACTTCTTTCAGCCTTTGAAGGCAAACTCGAAGACGTTTACCCAACTGAATTTGAACAAAGTACAAAACTTGAAGATGTTCCGGCAATTGCTTCAGATGCAGTGATTAAAGCAAGTGAAAAAGTTGCTGAACCATTGGTTTACATCCCAGTATTTCCTGGTACAAATTCAGAATATGATTCAGCAAAAGCTTTTGAACAAGCTGGAGCAAAAGTGAATCTGGTACCATTTGTGACACTTGATGAAGCAGCAATTGAAGCATCTGTTGACACAATGGTTGACAACATCTGTAAAGCAAATATTATTTTCTTTGCAGGAGGTTTCTCAGCCGCTGATGAACCAGACGGTTCTGCTAAATTCATCGTTAACATCTTGTTAAACCAAAAAGTCCGCGCAGCGATTGATAGCTTTATTGAAAAAGGCGGGCTGATTATCGGTATCTGTAATGGATTCCAAGCGCTTGTGAAATCAGGCCTACTTCCATACGGTAACTTTGAAGAAGCGACCGAAACAAGTCCGACACTCTTCTATAATGATGCCAACCAACATGTGGCGAAAATGGTTGAAACACGTATTTCCAATACGAACTCACCTTGGCTTGCCGGTGTCAAAGTTGGTGATATTCATGCAATCCCAGTATCACATGGTGAAGGGAAATTTGTCGTAACAGATGAAGAATTTGCAGAACTCCGTGACAACGGACAAATCTTCAGCCAATACGTGGATTTTGATGGCAAACCAAGCATGGATTCTAAATACAATCCAAACGGCTCTATTAATGCGATTGAAGGGATTACCAGCAAGAACGGTCAAATCATTGGTAAAATGGGACATTCAGAACGTTATGAAGACGGTCTTTTCCAAAATATTCCAGGAAATAAAGACCAACATCTCTTTGCAAGTGCTGTGCGTTACTTTACAGGGGAATAATACTCGTCAAATATCAAAAGAAACTATGATTTCGGATTCTTTTGATAATGATTGAGCATAAAAATGACAGAAAAATAAGAGGAAATGTCAGTGACATACGAAGTTAAATCTCTAAATGAAGAATGTGGTGTTTTTGGGATTTGGGGGCATCCTCAAGCAGCTCAAGTGACTTATTTTGGACTTCACAGTCTTCAACACCGCGGTCAAGAAGGTGCTGGTATCGTCACAAACGATAAGGGCAAACTTCTTCAGCACCGTAATACTGGTCTTCTTTCAGAAGTATTTAAAAATCCTGCTGATTTGGAAAAATTAACAGGAACTGCTGCTATTGGTCACGTTCGCTATGCGACTGCTGGCTCTGCGTCTATTAATAATATTCAACCATTTCTTTACAACTTTACAGACGAGCAATTTGGGCTTTGCCATAATGGTAATTTGACAAATGCAGTATCATTGAAAAAAGAATTGGAAGACCAAGGGGCGATTTTTAATGCCTCATCTGATACTGAAATTCTAATGCATTTGATTCGCCGTAGCCATAATCCTGAATTTATCGGTAAAGTCAAAGAAGCGTTGAACACTGTCAAAGGTGGCTTTGCTTATCTTTTGATGACAGAAGATAAATTGATTGCTGCGCTTGACCCAAATGGTTTTCGTCCCTTGTCAATTGGGCAAATGGCAAATGGTGCTTGGGTAGTATCAAGTGAAACGTGTGCCTTTGAAGTGGTTGGTGCCAAGTGGATTCGAGATGTGAAACCTGGTGAAATGGTTATTATTGATGACAATGGCATTCGGTACGATACCTACACGATGGATACTCAGCTTGCTATCTGTTCAATGGAATACATCTATTTTGCACGACCTGACAGTGATATTTATGGTGTCAATGTTCACACGGCTCGTAAAAATATGGGGAAACGTTTGGCACAGGAATTTCAACATGAAGCTGATATTGTCGTTGGTGTACCGAATTCATCACTTTCAGCAGCGATGGGATTTGCTGAAGAATCAGGTCTCCCAAATGAAATGGGCTTGGTGAAAAATCAGTACACACAACGTACTTTCATTCAACCGACACAAGAGTTGCGTGAGCAAGGTGTTCGCATGAAGCTCTCAGCCGTATCTGGTGTTGTTAAAGGTAAGCGCGTGGTCATGGTTGATGATTCTATCGTGCGTGGAACTACATCACGCCGTATCGTTCGTTTGCTTCGTGAAGCTGGTGCGACAGAAGTTCATGTGGCAATCGGTAGTCCAGAATTGAAATACCCATGTTTCTACGGTATCGATATTCAAAATCGTCGTGAATTGATTTCAGCTAATCATACCAAAGATGAAGTTTGTGAGATTATCGGTGCTGATAGCTTGACTTACTTGTCAATTGACGGTTTGATTGAATCAATCGGTCTTGATACAGATGCGCCTAATGGTGGTTTGTGTGTGGCTTACTTTGACGGTAAGTATCCAACACCACTTTACGATTACGAAGAACCTTACCTCAAAAGCTTAGAAGAAAAAACAAGCTTCTATATTCATGAAGTTAATGAAAATAAATAGAACTGTTTAATAGCTCTGCTGTTTCCCAAAAGGAGAAAAATATTATGACAAAAAAATGCTTATGCTCCACGTCTTACCACTGACTAAAGGCTAAAGCATTTGTCAATGGACGCTTTGTCCTATGGGACCAAAGCTAAAGACCTGACTAGCTTTTTCAGTCAAAAGAATGGTTTAACTGAAAAAACGTCGCAATCTCCAATATGGTTTTTTGACAAAAAAGAGAAGGAAAATTATTATGACAAAAAATGCTTATGCTCAATCTGGTGTTGATGTTGAAGCGGGTTATGAAGTTGTTGTACGTATCAAAAAACACGTTGCGCGTACTGAACGTGCAGGTGTTATGGGAGCTCTTGGTGGCTTTGGTGGGATGTTCGACCTTACAAAAACTGGCGTGAAAGAACCTGTTTTGATTTCAGGAACTGATGGTGTGGGAACAAAACTCATGCTTGCCATTAAATATGATAAACACGATACGATTGGCCAAGACTGTGTAGCCATGTGTGTCAATGACATCATTGCAGCTGGTGCTGAACCACTTTACTTCCTAGATTACATTGCTACTGGTAAAAATGAACCTGTAAAACTTGAACAAGTCGTTGCAGGTGTTGCGGAAGGTTGTGTTCAATCTGGCGCAGCTCTTATCGGTGGTGAAACTGCTGAAATGCCTGGTATGTATGGTGAAGATGATTATGATTTGGCTGGTTTTGCAGTAGGTGTGGCTGAAAAAAACCAAATCATTGACGGGTCAAAAGTTTCTGATGGTGATGTTCTTCTTGGACTTGCTTCCAGTGGGATTCACTCAAATGGTTATTCACTTGTCCGTCGTGTCTTTGCTGATTATACAGGCGAAGAGGTTCTTCCAGAGCTTGAAGGCAAAAAATTAAAAGAAGTGCTGCTTGAACCAACACGTATCTATGTCAAAGCGGTGCTTCCACTTATCAAGGAAGAATTGGTCAATGGTATTGCTCACATCACTGGTGGTGGTTTCATCGAAAATGTCCCACGGATGTTTGCAGATGATTTAGCTGCTGAAATCGAAGAAGATAAAGTTCCTGTTCTTCCAATTTTCAAAGCTCTTGAAAAACACGGTAACATCAAACACGAAGAAATGTTTGAAATCTTTAACATGGGTATTGGTTTGATGTTGGCAGTTAGTCCTGATAAGGTTGAGCGCGTGAAAGAATTGCTTGATGAGCCAGTTTACGAACTTGGTCGTATTGTCAAAAAAGCTGATGCAAGTGTGGTGATGAAATAATGAGCAAAAAAATTGCCGTTTTTGCGAGTGGTAACGGGTCCAATTTTCAAGTCATTGCGGAGCAATTTCCGGTTGAATTTGTCTTTTCAGATCATCGAGATGCCTACGTTTTAGAGCGTGCTGAAAAATTTGGTGTGACAGCTCATGCTTTTGAACTCAAAGAGTTTGATAATAAAGTAGCTTACGAAGAAGCTATTGTTACTTTGCTTGAAAAATATGATATTGATGTGGTTTGCCTAGCTGGTTATATGAAGATTGTTGGTCCGACTTTGCTAGCAGCTTACGAAGGTCGTATCATCAATATTCACCCAGCTTATCTGCCAGAATTTCCAGGGGCTCATGGTATTGATGATGCTTGGGAAGCAGGTGTTGACCAATCTGGTGTTACCATTCACTGGGTTGACAATGGTGTTGACACGGGAAAAGTGATTAAACAAGTTCGTGTGCCTCGTCTGGCTGATGATACCATTGACAGTTTTGAAGCTCGTATTCATGAAGCAGAGTATAAACTCTATCCAGATGTTTTGGAGAGCTTAGGAGTTAAGAAAAAGTAGTCCGTGTATTTGATAGCGTAGTTAGCTATTAGTATGCTGCCTTATAAGAAGATTATGATGATAAAAAAGATTTTGGTGTTTGTATTAACTTTTATTGTCGTTGCCTTTATAGTAAATGTACTATTTGGTAATCTTGAAAATCCGTTACGCCTTTGCTTGGCTTATTCTATCGGGCTTATTGCCAGTATTGCTATTGAGTGGTTTATATTTTACAAAAAGAAGTAGAAAGTAGGACTGAAATGACAAAACGTGCACTAATCAGTGTTTCAGACAAAGCGGGCATTGTTGAATTTGCTCAAGAATTAAAAAAACTTGGTTGGGATATTATCTCAACTGGCGGAACAAAAGTTACGCTTGATAAAGCAGGCGTTGATACTATCGCCATTGATGATGTAACGGGCTTCCCAGAAATGATGGACGGTCGTGTGAAAACACTTCATCCAAATATTTACGGCGGCCTTTTGGCTCGTCGCGACCTTGACAGCCACCTTCAAGCTGCAAAAGATAATCACATTGAATTGATTGACCTTGTTGTGGTTAATCTGTATCCGTTTAAAGAAACAATCTTGAAACCAGATGTGACTTATGCCGATGCAGTTGAAAACATTGATATCGGTGGTCCATCCATGCTTCGATCTGCTGCTAAAAACCATGCTAGTGTTACAGTTGTCGTTGACCCAGCTGACTACGATGTTGTTTTAGATGAATTGACAGCTAATGGTGAAACAAACTTTGAAACGCGTCAGCGCTTGGCAGCCAAAGTTTTCCGTCACACAGCAGCTTACGACGCTTTAATTGCGGAATATTTCACAAAACAAGTCGGAGAAACAAAACCTGAAAAACTCACCCTCACTTATGATTTGAAACAACCCATGCGGTATGGTGAAAACCCTCAACAAGACGCGGATTTCTACCAAAAGGCTTTGCCAACGGACTACTCGATTGCTTCTGCTAAACAATTGAACGGGAAAGAATTGTCCTTTAACAATATCCGTGATGCTGATGCTGCAATCCGCATTATCCGTGATTTCAAAGACCGCCCGACTGTTGTTGCTCTTAAACACATGAATCCATGTGGTATCGGACAAGCTGACGAAATTGAAACAGCTTGGGATTACGCTTATGAAGCTGACCCAGTTTCAATCTTTGGTGGAATTGTTGTGTTGAATCGCCAAGTTGACGCAGCAACTGCTAAGAAAATGCACGCTATTTTCCTTGAAATCATCATTGCACCAAGTTATTCAGAAAAAGCCCTTGAAATCTTGACAACGAAGAAGAAAAACTTGCGGATTCTTCAATTGCCATTTGAAGCTCAAGAAGCTAGCCAAATTGAAAAAGAATACACGGGTGTTGTCGGTGGGCTTTTGGTTCAAAACCAAGATGTTATTGAAGAAAATCCAGCGGATTGGAAGGTTGTAACCAAACGACAACCAAACGACCAAGAAAAAACAGCGCTTGAATTTGCTTGGAAAGCGATCAAATATGTGAAATCGAATGGTATCATCGTGACAAATGACCACATGACACTGGGTGTCGGTCCTGGTCAAACCAATCGTGTGGCTTCTGTTCGTATCGCTCTTGACCAAGCGAAAGACCGTCTTGATGGTGCGGTCCTTGCTAGTGATGCTTTCTTCCCATTTGCGGACAATGTTGAAGAAATTGCTGCTGCAGGTGTGAAAGCAATCATCCAGCCAGGTGGCTCCGTCCGTGACCAAGAGTCTATCGACATGGCTGATAAATACGGCATTGCCATGGTGTTTACAGGCGTACGGCATTTTAGACATTGAAAATAGTATAAAAACCTTGGATTTGTTTTCCAAGGTTTTTAAAGTTGTTCAGAGGAACTTATTTTGGATAAATGTAACTAACTGCTCCTTGTCCAGCTGCATGAGGATTGAACCAGCCACGGAAGTTGCCAATATATTGTTTTCCAGCGTAGTTGGCCTCTTGAATCTGAATGCGTGTGTTTGAGGCTACGTGAGTAACAACTCCAACATGACCGTAGCCACCGTCTGTCCAACAAATAATAGCCCCTACTTGTGGAGTTGTACCGGTTTTAAAACCAGCTCGTCTGGCGCTAGCAGCCCAATCACCACCATTGCCCCAGTAATTGCCAGCCCAAGGCGCAAGAGCTTTGGCGCCCCAAGTACATTGCCCTTTTGGATAAGTCGTTGCTGCGGCATAATTTGGTTGGAAAGAAACAGCAGGTTTCTCTACTTGATAGCTCGTACCAGTTAGTCCAATCATTTGACCGTTGAGATTGCGGTAGACATGTGTATGGAAAAGCCCGCTGCCAGTGTGTTTTTGCGTATCAATTGTGAATTTGTAAATTCCATTTCCAGCTTTAGTAGCAATGTACCACTGAATGTCGTCTTGTCCATTGACTTCAGACCAAGTCGGTAAGGTAATTGTTCCGTCACCGTAGGCATCTGTCACTGTCACCTCATAAAGATAAGTTGAGCGTTTATCGACAGATACTTTGGTTTTAATTTTTTCTGCGGACATAGCAACCGAATCCGTTGCGTAACTATGCTCGCTACCGTCTTTATATTTTACATAAATATGATTGGTGTATGTTCCAGACAAAACTTGATGATTGCGAATATCAAATGCTGCCGTAAATGTTCCGTCACCGTTATTAGTGGCTGTATACCACTTGATATTACTTTGATTGCTCGTGCTCCAAATAGGGACTCGAACAGATTGAATCGGTTTGGACTTTGAAGTTTCACTAACTTTGACGGTATAAGTCCCTTGTTCTTGATTGATATTTTCAACAGAGAAGAATGGTTTTTGCTCTTCTTCAGAAGGCAATTTATCAGCATCAACTTGGGCAGTGATTCCAGCTAAGCCAGTAAACTCTGGTTTGACATAGCTTTCTCCGTAAAGATGAATGTGATAAGTTCCTGTGTCATAGTTGTGTTTTTTTAGCTCAACTCTAACATTGTAGCTTCCATCAGGATTTTTAGTAGCTGCATACCATTGAAGATCATCCTGTCCGTTGCGGTCAGACCAAGCCGGAACGGTTAGTTTGTAGATTGTTTCAGGAACATTTTTGATCTGAATATCCATGATACCAGGCTCAGGAAAGCTAGTCTGAATAGTAGGATTTGGTTTTTCAAGGTTAAAAGTGGTACCATTTAATCCAATCATCTTTCCGTTTTTACTTTCATAAGTATGAACATGGTAAACACCGTATCCTTTATGATTGGATAAGTCAATTTCTGTTGTGTCTTGCCCTGCCGTATACCACTTGATGTCATCTTGTCCTTTTTCGTCAGACCAAACAGCGTGTAAAATATTGGCATTTGTTTGATCTTTGTTTCGAGTAAAGGATATTTGAGCAGTCTTTCCTAAAACGGTTGTAGAAACCGTGCCGCTAGCTGGTTTTTCTACTTTGAAAGTCGTTCCGTTTAAACCAACCATTTTTCCATTGATATTGATATAGGTGTGGACGTGAAAGGTTCCATAACCAGTGTGCTGACGCAAATCAATAGCTGTAGTTGGTGTCTGGGGCGCGGAATACCACTTAATGTCATCTTGCCCATTTTCATCAGACCAAACAGCATGGTAAATGGTGTAAGGAACTTGTGTCTGTGAGCGTGTGTAGTTAATAGAAGCTGTATTTCCAGAAACATTGACGGTAATGTTGCTAGCAAGAGTTGCTGGATTTGAGCTTTTTTGAGCATTATCTGCTTCCGAGGCTTGAGCAGTTAGTTGAGCAGAAAAAACGCCCAAAATAGTGCTAGATAGTAAAAATAATTGACTGTATTTCTTCATAAATCTCCTTTGAATAAATAATTTGGATAGTTCCATTTAGATTATTCGGGAAAAGATGAAAAAATTGAAAACTGAATTGAAAAATTAGAAAATGATAGCGAAATTTCATTGTTATCAAAATATTTTACGATAAATAAAGGTATAAACGAACATTTATGGTATAATTGATATAAATAATTCGCAAAGAGGGCAATCATGAAACTTTTAGTTGTTGGTTCAGGTGGTCGCGAGCATGCGATTGCTAAGAAGTTGTTGGAGTCACCGCAGGTGGAGCAGGTCTTTGTGGCTCCGGGAAATGACGGGATGACCTTCGACGGTCTTAAGTTGCTTTCGATTGGGATTTCTGAGCATGCAGCGCTGATTGACTTTGCTAAAGCAAATGATGTTGCTTGGACTTTCATTGGTCCTGATGATGCGCTAGCGGCAGGTATCGTTGATGATTTTAATCAGGCTGGACTTAAGGCTTTTGGTCCGACTCGGCTGGCTGCGGAGCTGGAGTGGTCCAAGGATTTTGCCAAGTCAATCATGAAAAAATACGGTGTGCCGACAGCACGCTACGAAACTTTTTCAGACTTTGAAAAAGCTAAAACCTATATCGAAAAAGAGGGCGCTCCAATCGTGGTGAAAGCGGACGGCTTGGCCTTGGGGAAAGGTGTGGTAGTCGCTGAAACGGTGGAAGAAGCGGTCGAAGCAGCGCATGAAATGCTTTTAGACAATAAATTCGGCGATTCTGGTGCGCGTGTGGTGATTGAGGAATTTTTGACTGGAGAGGAATTTTCTCTTTTTGCCTTTGTTAATGGTGACAAGTTTTACATCATGCCAACGGCTCAGGACCACAAACGTGCTTATGACGGTGACAAGGGTCCTAATACAGGCGGTATGGGTGCTTATGCGCCCGTGCCACATCTGTCAGCAAGCGTGGTTGAAACTGCGGTTGACACCATTGTCAAGCCAGTGCTGGAGGGGATGATTAAAGAAGGGCGACCTTATGTCGGTGTCCTCTATGCAGGCCTGATCCTGACCGAGGAAGGCCCTAAGGTCATTGAGTTTAATGCTCGCTTTGGTGATCCTGAGACGCAGGTTATTCTGCCACGCCTGACTTCTGACTTGGCGCAGAACATCACGGACATTTTGGAGGGCAAGGAGCCAGATATGACCTGGACGGACAGCGGTGTGACCTTGGGCGTTGTCGTGGCTTCTGAAGGTTATCCACTTACCTACGAAAAAGGTGTAATTTTGCCAGAAAAGACTGACGGTGATATCATCACCTACTATGCGGGCGCCAAGTTTGATGAAAATGGCAAAGCGCTGCTGTCCAATGGCGGTCGTGTCTACATGCTGGTCACCACAGCCGACAGTGTTCAGGCTGCGCAGGAAAAAATTTATGCCCAACTCGACAAACAAGACACGACTGGACTTTTCTACAGAACTGATATTGGGAGCAAGGCTCTTGAAAAATAAAAAATGTATACTAGTTAGTGCCTGTTTGCTTGGAGAAAATTGCAAGTACAATGGAGGCAATAATTATAATCAAGCTGTTATTGACTTTGTTGCGGATAAAGATGTCTTAGCGGTGTGCCCGGAAGTTGCGGGCGGCTTACCAGTTCCAAGAGAGCCAGTAGAGATTTTAAAAGGGCGGCCATGTGATGTTAATGGGAATTTTTATGATAAAGAATTTCAAGTAGGAATTGATCACACATTGTCGAGTTTAGCTGAAAAAAATATTGACTTTGCTATTCTTCAGTCCCGAAGTCCCTCTTGTGGTGTCAACCAGATTTACGATGGTCGTTTTACTGGTCGAAAAATAGAGGGCAGAGGCCTTTTTGCACAAGCATTAAAAAAACGAGGCTACAGAGTTATTGATGCTGAAGATATAATTAAATAAAGTATAGCGCTAGCTCAAGCGACCAAAGGTCGCTATGAAACCATGCCTGCTATCGCTGTGGTATTTTGGGAAAGTTTGTAGCTCAAAGGTCTACAAACCTAGTCAAGAAGATTTTTTAGATGGGATGTTAGCTTTTCCTCGGCTTTTAAGAAAAGATGAGAAGAAAAGCGTAGCATCCGCAAGAAAGTTCACGACGCCTCTACAGCCTAAGGCAGGCTTGAAAAAGGAGAAATTATGCAACCAATTATTTCTATTATCATGGGTTCTAAATCCGACTGGGAAACAATGAAAAAAGCAGCCCAAGTTCTTGAGGACTTCGGTGTTGTTTATGAAAAAAAGGTGGTCTCAGCTCACCGAACGCCAGACCTTATGTTTCGATATGCTGAGGAAGCGCGTGGCCGTGGGATTAAGGTTATCATTGCAGGGGCTGGCGGTGCAGCTCATCTGCCGGGTATGGTAGCAGCTAAAACAACGTTGCCGGTTATCGGTGTGCCTGTCAAATCTCGTGCTTTGAGCGGAGTGGACTCACTTTACTCTATCGTGCAAATGCCTGGCGGCGTGCCTGTGGCAACAATGGCTATCGGCGAAGCGGGTGCGACCAATGCAGCGCTCTTTGCTTTGCGCTTGCTGTCTGTTGAAGATGCCAAAATTGCCCAAGCACTAGCTGATTTTGTAGAAAAACAAGGAAAGATTGCTGAGGAGTCTAGCAATGAACTCAACTAAAACGATTGGAATTATCGGTGGCGGTCAATTAGGACAAATGATGGCGATTGCTGCAATTTATCGAGGTCACAAGGTCATTACGCTAGATCCAGCTGCTAATTGTCCAGCTGCTCGTGTCAGTGAGGTTATTGTTGCTCCTTATGATGACGTGGCGGCTCTTCGTCAATTAGCTGAGCGCTGTGATGTCCTGACTTATGAATTTGAAAATGTGGACGCAGACAGCTTAGATGCGGTGGCTGATTTGGCAGATCTGCCGCAAGGAACGAGGCTGCTACGTATTTCGCAAAACCGAGTACACGAGAAAGAATTTCTCTCAAGCACTGGCGTAGATTTGGCTCCTTATCGAATTATCCGCTCATCAGCAGATCTTGCAGACTATGACTTTTCGACTAAACGCGTGCTGAAAACAGCAACGGGTGGCTACGACGGTCACGGTCAAGTCGTCATTAGAGATGAGGAGAGCTTAGCGACTGCGCATGATTTGGCAGATGAGACTCTTTGTGTGCTAGAGGATTTCGTCCCCTTCACCATGGAAATATCGGTCATCGTGTCAGGAAATGGCAAGGACGTGACAGTTTTCCCAGTTCAGGAAAATATCCACCGTAACAATATCCTTTCTAAAACCATTGTGCCTGCTCGCATTTCTGATAGTCTAGCAGCAAAAGCAAAAACCATGGCAGTGCGAATAGCTGAACAGCTTAATTTATCTGGAACTCTTTGCGTGGAAATGTTTGCGACAGCTGATGACATCATCGTTAATGAAATTGCGCCTCGTCCCCATAACTCAGGGCATTATTCGATTGAAGCCTGCGACTTCTCCCAGTTTGACACCCATATCCTAGGCGTCCTCGGCCAACCTCTCCCAGCCATCAAACTCTATGCCCCAGCTGTCATGCTCAATGTACTCGGCCAGCATGTCGAGGCTGCTGAAAAATATGTCACAGAAAATCCAAGCGTCCACCTCCACATGTATGGTAAAATAGAAGCGAAGCACAACCGTAAGATGGGGCATGTGACTGTGTTTAGTGATGTGCCGGATGAGGTTGGAGAGTTTGGGGAAGGAATTGATTTTTAAGTGAAAGTAGCAATTTTAGGTCTTGGAGTTATCGGGACCATTTATGCTTATGCTTTTCAAAAAGCAGGTCATCAAGTGGAACACGTACTGAGAGACAGTAAGAAAAGTCCAGCACCAAACGTCTTGACAGTTGATTTGCTAGATGGTCGTTATGTTTCCAAAGGTGAAAATAAACAGGATACCTATGCGGTTTATGTGGCGGAAGCTCATTCGGAATATGATTTTATTTTTCTAAGTGTGCGTCATGGTTTTGTAAAAGAAGCCGTGGAAACCTTGCGAAAAAATAATATCAAAGGCACACTTGTTTTCTTCTGTAATTTCTGGGATACTCGAAAAGAGGTCCAAGAGTGGGCAGGGGACTACAACTATATTTTGGCTTTTCCAACTGCTGGAGGTCACATGCAGGAGAATCATTTAGATGGTGTCTTGTTCGACCATTTAATGCTAGAAGATGAGCAAAAAGCACATATTTCTAACTATGTTGATCTGACGGCTTTACTAGCTTCTGCAGATTTGAAGTGGGAAGCTCCTCATGATATGGTCGAGTGGATTTGGATTCACATGGCGATAAACGCAGGTGTTACCTCGACAGTTGCACGTTCGGGGAATCTGGAAAATCCAGAACAGCTGGCTCTGAACTTGATGAATAGTTCTTCGGAATTATCATTAGCTATCAAGGCCATTCGAGAGGCTTTGAAAGTCGTAGAAGCGCGTGGCGTAAATTTGAGGCTTTACAAGGCAGAACTTTTACCATACAAAATCCCGACTTGGATAGCAGGAAAAGCTATGAAAGTCATGTTTGCAAAAAATGAGCTGACCCGAAAGATTATGACCTTGCATAATGATAAGCAGGACATTTTCTACTGTTGTCAAAGTGTTTATCAGACTGGTCAGGAGTTAGGTGTTGAGATGCCCATTCTTGAAGCAAATATGAAGGGAATTTCGATTTAGGAGGTTTTATGATTCAACTCATCGTTAATGCATTTGTTGAAAAAGAGAAGGCTGGAGCAGTCGTCGAAGTCTTGTATGCTAGTAGCAATCACGAAAAGGTGAAAGCTAAGTATGAAGAGCTAGTTGCACAATACCCTGAAAACTATTTAGCAATTTATGATTTACCATTGGATGCCGATCTCAATGAATTACCACACTATCCATCTGTGTTTATTGGAAAAGAGGAGTTTGAGTAAGTTTAAATAGTGATTGATTAATTTTAGAGGAAATCAAAAATAAATGAATATTAATAATAAAATTGATAGTTTGGATTCTGAAGAATCATCTAAAGTCTTTAAAGAATTGTTAAAAGAGTATATTAAGCCAGCTTATGGAGCCATGTCCAAAAGAGATTTTGATATAATATTGTTTATGAAACTTCAAGAGCTAGAGGTAATAGCAAAGACTCCAGAGATTTATGATGTGGTATCTTCTTTAAAAGTTACGCGAGCTAAAGCTAGAAATTTAATTTATGAGTCTAAACTAAGAACTTCTACAGAGAATGATTTAGAGAATGAATTGAAAGAGCTGGTTTCATCACCTATTTTAAAGGATGGAGATAAAGTTAGCCTTGAGATAGGGAACCCATATTTGGCTGATTATCTACGTTCTAAGTTGAGAAGCCTAAATCATATTACAGACGGTTCATTTTCTAATGAACTTTTAAAAATGACAGTAGATGCCTATATAGATTTATTTATTTCGTTGCTCCCAGATGGTAGAGAGGATATTGAGAAAGCTTTAATTAGATCTGGAGCTAAAAAGGACACATCCTTAAAAAGTATTGTAAAATCTATTGTAGAAAAATTAGCTAAGAAAGCACTAGGTGATATTGGTGATGCTGTAATAGATAACGTATCCGATTACTTAAAACCAATTATTGAAGGACAGATAACCAATATCACAAACCGATTCAGAGGTTTCTGGGATACTACTAATTAATATTTATAGTTTTGGTAAGATTACTAATATAACAAGAAAGGAAAAGAAAAAATGATCAACCGTTACTCTCGCCCTGAGATGGCGAACATTTGGAGTGAAGAAAATAAATACCGTGCTTGGCTTGAGGTGGAAATTTTGGCTGACGAGGCCTGGGCTGAGTTGGGAGAAATCCCTAAGGAAGATGTGGCTTTGATTCGCGAGAAGGCGGACTTTGACATCGACCGTATTCTTGAAATTGAGCAGGAGACTCGCCACGATGTGGTGGCCTTTACTCGTGCGGTTTCTGAGACTCTTGGTGAAGAGCGCAAGTGGGTCCACTATGGTTTGACTTCTACTGACGTGGTCGATACTGCCTATGGTTACCTCTACAAACAAGCCAACAATATCATCCGCAAGGATCTTGAAAACTTCCTTAACATCATTGCTGACAAGGCGCGTGAGCACAAGTTTACCATCATGATGGGACGTACTCATGGGGTGCATGCGGAGCCTACGACTTTCGGTCTGAAGCTCGCGACTTGGTACAGTGAAATGAAGCGCAATATCGAGCGTTTTGAACATGCTGCCGCTGGTGTGGAAGCTGGGAAAATTTCAGGTGCGGTTGGAAACTTTGCCAACATTCCGCCATTTGTGGAAAAATATGTCTGTGAGAAATTAGGTATTCGTGCTCAAGAAATTTCAACTCAAGTCTTACCGCGTGACCTGCATGCCGAGTATTTTGCAGTACTGGCAAGCATTGCCACGTCAATCGAGCGCATGGCGACTGAAATCCGCGGTCTGCAAAAATCCGAGCAGCGTGAAGTAGAAGAATTCTTTGCCAAGGGACAAAAAGGTAGCTCTGCTATGCCTCACAAACGCAACCCAATCGGTTCTGAAAACATGACCGGTCTGGCGCGTGTCATTCGCGGTCACATGGTGACGGCTTATGAAAACGTGTCGCTTTGGCATGAACGTGATATTTCGCATTCTTCAGCAGAGCGCATTATCACACCTGACACGACCATTCTGATTGACTACATACTTAATCGCTTCGGCAATATCGTTAAGAATCTGACTGTTTTCCCTGAAAATATGCGCCGCAATATGAACTCAACTTTTGGTCTTATTTATAGTCAGCGCGTTATGCTGAGTCTGATTGAAAAAGGCATGACACGTGAAGAAGCTTATGATTTAGTACAGCCTAAGACGGCTTATTCTTGGGACAATCAAACAGATTTTCGTCCGCTACTAGAAGCTGATGAAGCTGTGACCTCTCGTTTAACACCAGAGGAAATTGACGATATTTTTGACCCAGTTTACTACACTAAGCGTGTGGATGATATTTTCCACCGTATAGGTTTGGATTAAAACAAACTAAAAAATCCAGTAAAATCAGGCTTGATTTCACTGGATTTTTGCTCTCTCACCAAGCAAAAGCATTGGTTGGGGTTTCTAAGGCTCTCAGCCAGAAACTGTCGGAAACACGACAGAGGGTAACAGAAAGTCCGGCCATATCTAGGCTTGTGATGAGGTGACCTGTTTTGACAAAGGGCAGTTTCAAGCCTTCTATATCCAACAGTTGAAGAATGTCATCTGTGAAAACGAGTTCTTCCAATTTTGAAGTGCCGCCTAAGTTATTGATGAGGAGAATAAATTCTTGTCCTTCTTGCCACTTGAATTTCATTTTGATTTTGTTGATGAGCTCAACAGCGAGCAACTCGGAAGATTCAAACGGAACCATCCGATAACCGGGCTCTCCATGGATTCCAATTCCGTAGGAAATTTGACCTTGGGGCAAATCAAAGATAGGCAGCTGCTTGCTTGGTAAGGTGGCAGATTTTGTAGCTACTCCTAGTGTCGCAATGGAGGTGGACAGAGAAAGAGCGAGTTTTTCCAACTCATCCAGACTGGCTCCTTCTTTGGCAGCTTGCCCGAGAATTTTATGTAAAAGAATTGTTCCTGCAACCCCGCGGTGGCGGATTTGGAAATTGCTTTTTTCCACAGAAATATCATCATGAGAAATGATGTATTTGACTGGAATTCCTTCCTTGCGTGCTTGATAAATGGCTTGGGAAAATTCTTTAATATCAGCGTCGAAGTTTTTAATAATGACAAAAACGCCCTTGTCTTGATGCAGAAAACGAATGGTTTCTAAAATATGCTCAGCACAGGGGGGCACAAAAATGGGACCACTAATAGCAGCGGCTAACATACCATCGCCCACATAGCCAAAATGAGCTGGTTCATGACCACTCCCACCGCCTGAAATAATGGGCACAACAGAAGAATCGTGCTGATTATGATAAATGACGGGCAGCTGTTTCAGCTGTGAGAGGTGAGGATACATGCGGGTGATTGCATTAATGTTTTGCTGAATGCTTGAATGAATTGAATTGATAATGTGAACCATATACTTGCCTTAATTTTCTATAGCTGTTTTGATTAGTTGTGTCAAGAGTTGCGCCTGCTGCTGGTAATCTTGCTCAGATAAATCCAGCAGATGTTTGATAGCATTTGCAAGCGCTTGACTGTGATAATGAATGAAAAAATGATACTCCATTTCAGAATGGAAAGGACGGGAATGATATTCTCTGACGAGTTTGGCTACAAGCTGTTGACAATAGGTTTGAAAATAAGAAGAAAAGTCATTTTGGTCAACGATGTCAAATAATTGTGCATAAAAGCTCTTATTGACGCTAAAATAATGCAGTAATTCTTGCAGCAGCTGATAGCCAGAGATATATTCCAGATTATCCGTTACTTGCTCTCGCAACTCCGTCTGAAAAATCCATTCTAATAATTCGTACTTATCCAGAAAATGATTGTAAAACGTTTGCCTGCGAATACCGGCGTCTTCCATAATTTGCCGAACAGAGATTTTTTCAAAAGCTTGTTCGGTCAGTAATTTTTTAAAGGATTTGGCAATCCTTTTTTTCGTGATTAAGGATGTTGCCATCTTCCCTCCTCAGTCTTTTTAGTTCTATTCTTAGTTTATCATGAATGATGCAATAGGAAAACTAAAAAGAGGGACAGATTTTTGATTTTGTCCGTTCCAAAATGGAGCAAAGAATTTTACAATAAAAATAAGAAAAATAAAGCAAAGGAGAAACTCATGAAAAAAATTATCAATCAACCAACGGCTGTTGTGGACGAAATGCTAGACGGTCTGGCTTATATCCACAGTGATTTGGTGCATCGTGTAGAAGGCTTTGATATCATTGCTCGAAATAGCGAAAAATCTGGCAAGGTAGCGATTATCTCAGGTGGCGGGAGTGGTCATGAGCCTGCTCATGCTGGCTTTGTGGGCGATGGTATGTTGTCAGCTGCGATTTGCGGAGCGGTCTTTACTTCCCCAACTCCTGACCAAGTCTTGCAGGCAATCAAAGAAGTAGACGAGGGCGCAGGTGTATTCATGGTTATCAAGAATTATTCTGGCGACATCATGAACTTTGAAATGGCGCAGGATATGGCAGAAATGGAAGGAATTGAGGTGGCAAGTGTTGTTGTCGATGACGATATTGCTGTTGAGGACAGCCTTTACACGCAAGGCCGCCGTGGAGTTGCTGGTACCATTTTGGTTCATAAGATTTTGGGAAATGCTGCGCGTGCTGGAAAATCACTGAGTGAAATCAAGGCCTTGGCTGACGAATTGGTTCCTCATATTCATACGGTTGGGCTGGCTCTCAGTGGAGCAACTGTTCCTGAAGTCGGAAAACCCGGCTTTGTGCTTGCTGATGATGAAATTGAATTTGGAATCGGCATTCATGGAGAACCCGGCTATCGCAAAGAAAAAATGCAGCCGTCTAAAGACTTGGCACAAGAATTGGTGGCGAAATTAAAAGATTCTTTTGAATTCAAAGCAGGAGATAAAATCGGAATCCTTATCAATGGTATGGGGGCAACGCCGCTCATGGAACAATACGTCTTTGCCAACGATGTGGCTGGAATTCTCGCAGCAGCAGGTCTGGAAGTTGTTTACAAGAAATTAGGAAATTACATGACATCTATTGACATGGCAGGCATTTCTCTGACCTTTGTCAAATTGGAACGTGAAGACTGGCTGGAAGCTTTGAACAGTCCAGTTGCAACGATTGCTTGGTAGGAGGTACGATATGGATGCAGCATTAGCAAAGAAATGGATGCTTCTCTTTAATGAAAAAATTCAAGCCAACAAAGACTACTTGTCAGAGTTAGACACGCCCATTGGTGACGGAGACCACGGAGGAAATATGGCGCGTGGCATGGCAGCTGTCGTTGAAAATCTGGAAGGAAAGGATTTTGCCAATTCAGCAGAAGTCTTTCAAGTTGTCTCCATGCAATTGCTTAGCAAGGTTGGCGGGGCTTCTGGCCCCCTTTACGGCTCAGCCTTTATGGGAATAATGAAGGCTGAAAAAGAGGGTACTAGCTTGGCGGATGCTGTTCAAGCAGGGCTTGATATGATTCAAAAGCGAGGAAAGGCTGTTCCGGGTGAAAAAACCATGGTGGATGTCTGGTCTGGTGTGGTGACGGCTCTTCAAAAAGGAGAATTGACCAAAGACACCATTCATACTTTGGTTGAAGCGACGAAAGATATGAAAGCAACGAAGGGTCGGGCTTCTTATGTCGGAGAGCGCTCTATCGGACATATTGACCCCGGTTCGTATTCGTCAGGCTTACTTTTTGAAGCCTTGCTAGAAGTGGAGGAAAAAGCATGACAGAAGTTGGGATTGTCATCGTTTCTCATTCAAAATGGATTGCTCAAGGCCTTGTAGATTTAATTTCAGAAGTTGCTAAAGACGTTGTGCTGACCTATGTAGGTGGTACAGAAGATGGAGGTATTGGTACAAGTTTTGAGCAAGTCCAAACGATTGTAGAAGCCAATGAAGCAGAGAAGATTTTAGCTTTCTTTGATCTTGGATCGGCTCGCATGAATCTGGAGCTAGTAGCAGATTTTTCAGATAAAGACATCATCATTAACAATGTTCCCATTGTTGAAGGAGCTTATACTGCGGCTGCTCTTTTGCAAGCTGGTGCAGATTTGGCAACCATACAAGAACAATTGAAAGAGTTAGAAATTAAGAAATAAAGGAGTTTGATTATGATTCAGTATCTCGGTGAATTTTTAGGAACTTTTATCCTAGTATTGCTTGGCGACGGGGTTGTTGCCGGGAATGTTTTGAGCAAGACAAAAGAGGAAGGAACTGGCTGGGTTGCTATCGTTTTAGGCTGGGGGATTGCTTGTACAGTGGCGGTTTATGTATCTGGATTTTTCAGTCCAGCTCACTTGAATCCAGCGGTCACATTTGCAATGGCTTCTATTGGAGCGATTAGTTGGGGACAGGTTTTTCCGTTCATTCTTGCACAAATGCTGGGTGCCATGGCTGCGGCTTTTGTTCTATGGCTTCACTATTACCCTCATTGGGCTGAAACGAAAGATTCAGGCTTGATTTTAGCCAGCTTTTCAACGGGTCCAGCCATTCGCCACACAGCTTCTAACTTTTTGGGGGAAGCACTGGGAACGGCCATTCTTGTCATCACGATTATGGCAATTGGTCCAAATAAAGTTGCTGCTGGTTTGGGTCCAATCATCGTAGGAACGGTTATTTTTGCAGTCGGTTTCTCACTTGGACCAACGACAGGCTATGCAATCAATCCTGCACGGGATTTGGGCCCGCGTATCATGCATGCTCTTTTACCAATCGCAAATAAAGGGGATTCTGACTGGTCCTATGCTTGGATTCCAGTCCTAGGTCCAATTGTCGGCGGTGTCGTAGGGGCCTTGCTGTATAATATCATTTTGGGTATCGTTTAAAAGCAGTCAAAAAGTAGGTTTCGGCCTACTTTTGCTGTCTCTTCTTGTGCTTCTTGTCTGAATTTTTTATAATAGCTGTATAGAATAGCGAGGATAGAGATGGCAAAGAAGCATTGGCTGAAATTACTTGGAATGTTTTTGATTTTTGGAATAGTTACCTGTCATTCAGTTTTGCTAGATCCAGCTGAGCGAATAGATGAACAAAAAGAGTATCGAGCTATTGTAGCGAAATTTCATCAGATAACCGTGCCTGAACTCAAAGAAAAGCAGGCTCAGAGCGAAAATTTTTATCTCTACATTGGTCGGGGAACTTGTCCACACTGTAGGCGATTTGTGAAACAACTGGAACGAATCAAAACAAAATCTTTTTATTATTTAGATAGTGAGAAAAAGACACCAGAGCTAGTTGCTTTTCGTGAAGTATATAAGATAAAATTTGTTCCTTATTTTGGAAAATTTACTGGTTTTACAGAAGAAAAAGTGCTACAAATCAAGAAAAATATGACTACTAAAGAAATTGAGAATTTTAATAAATAAGAGAAAAACAAGATGACAGTAAATCTTGTTTCAGACTGAAGACAAACTTGCTTTTGTGGTTTGCCTTTTTTGATGTTCCTAATCTTTGCAGTTTTTTTCTTATAGCAAGGATAGAAAAATTGATAAATAAAGAATAATAAAATACTTTTCAAATTGGTCTAGATAGGTTATAATAATCTCAAGATATAAAAAAGAACAACTGGCATTCAGATGTTCTTTACGTAAAAAATAATTAGTGATTTCCACTGCGTGACACGAACTTGATTTTAAAGAAATCGCCACGTTTGTAGGCTTCGCTATACTCTAAAATTTGCCCTGTGCTTTCTAACTGTGTTGTTTTTACTTGGAAGACGGTCGGGAAGTTTGTGTCAATATCCAGTAATGTTGCAACAGCTTCTGGTGTCGGGAAGATAATTTCATTGGTTTCTTCAAAGTGCTCGTCATTCATGTGAATATGATAGTCTTGTTTGAAGCGGTTGTAGATAGAGCTGTAATATTCAAGATTTGGATAATTTGCATTGATATATTGCTCTGGGATATAGGATTGATGATAGATGTAAGGGATATCTTTTGCTTTACGAAGTCGCTCAATTTTATAGTAAAATTGGTGTCCCTTCAAATCTAACTTATCAAGAAATTTCAAGTCGTTTCCGCGCTCGATCGATAAAACGGTCACTTGATCATTTTGGGTAGGAAATATCTCAACGTCAGAAAATTCAACGAGTTTGTGTTTGCGGGCACGTGATACAAATGTTCCTTTTCCTTGCTGGCGAATGATATATCCGTCTTTTGCTAGCTCGTTTAAAGCTCTGACAACAGTAATAGAACTCACATCGTACATTGTGATTAGCTCAGCTTCTGTATAAAATTTATCTCCATTCTCAAATTGACCTGAGATAATCTTGCTTTTGAGTTCGTCTTTAATGTATTGGTATTTAGGGATTGCCATGTTATTCACCTCTCTTTCGCTTCCCTCTCATAAAAAATTTTACCATAATTTTTCTTAAAATGGTTAAATTTATTAAATTTTTCAAAAACTATTGACATTTCATACAAAATATATTATATTAATCAATGTAAACGATTGCAAAAATATTGTATGAAAGAAGGGAATGAATTGGCAAGATTTGAGGTTAGAGAAGAATTTTATCTGAATCAACAGCCTTTTAAAATATTGTCTGGTGCCATTCATTATTTTCGGATTCAGCCAGATGATTGGTATCATTCGCTTTATAATTTGAAAGCTCTAGGCTTTAATACGGTAGAAACCTACATTCCATGGAACGTCCATGAACCTCAGAAAGGGCAGTTTTGCTTTGAGGGGATCTTGGATTTGGAGAAATTTCTTCAAATTGCTCAAGATTTAGGCTTGTATGCCTTGCTTCGTCCGTCACCTTATATTTGTGCAGAATGGGAATTTGGCGGTTTACCTGCTTGGCTCTTAGAAGAAGATATGAGAATTCGTTCTTCTGACCCTGCTTATTTTGCCGCAGTTGCTAACTATTATGATGAATTGCTTCCGCGCTTAGTCCCGCATCTTTTGGAAAATGGCGGCAACATTCTCATGATGCAGGTCGAAAATGAATATGGCTCGTATGGCGAAGATAAGGAATATTTGAGAGCTGTTCGAGATATGATGCTAGAGCGAGGTGTGACTTGTCCGCTCTTTACATCGGACGGGCCTTGGCGAGGCACCTTACGGGCAGGAACGCTTATTGAGGATGATGTATTTGTAACGGGAAATTTCGGCTCTAAAGCTGCTTATAATTTTGCAAATCTGCAAGCTTTCTTTGATGAGCATGGCAAGAAGTGGCCACTCATGTGTATGGAATTTTGGGACGGTTGGTTCAATCGTTGGAAGGAGCCGGTTGTCACGCGAGATCCAGAAGAGTTGGCTGAAGCGGTTCACGAAGTCTTGCAACAAGGCAGTATCAACCTTTATATGTTTCACGGGGGAACCAATTTTGGTTTCATGAATGGCTGTTCAGCGCGAGGCAGCATTGACCTGCCGCAGGTGACATCTTATGATTATGAAGCTCTCCTTGATGAACAAGGAAATCCAACGCCTAAATACTTTGCTATTCAGCAAATGTTAAAAAAATATTATCCAGAGTATCCACAAATGGAGCCTTTGGTAAAAGAATCGTTTGAGTTAAAGGATATTCCGCTCAGTGAGAAAGTTAGTTTATTTGAAACCTTAGAAGATGTAGCGCAGCCAATCGAAAGTCTTTACCCTATGAACATGGAGGAACTGGGGCAAAATGTTGGCTATCTGCTCTATCGTACAGAAGCGGAATGGGATGCGGACGAGGAACGGATTCGTATCATTGATGCGCGTGACCGGATGCAACTTTTTGTCGATGGAAACCGTATCACAACTCAATACCAGACAGAAATTGGTGAAGATATCTTTGTTCCTAGGCAGAAGCAATCCACGCATCAGATTGATATTTTGATGGAAAATATGGGGCGCGTCAATTATGGGCACAAACTGTTGGCAGAGACGCAACACAAGGGCATTCGGACTGGAGTCTGCAAGGATTTGCACTTTATGCTCCATTGGAAACAGTACGTGCTGAATTTCAAGCATCCAGAAAAAATTGATTTCACGAAAGAATGGCATGAAAACCAGCCGGCTTTCTATGCGTTTGATGTCGAATTGAAAGTGCTTAAAGATACGTATATTGATTTGACCCACTTTGGCAAAGGAATTGTCTTTGTCAACGGTGTCAATATTGGGCGCTTCTGGGACGTCGGACCGACCTTATCGCTTTATATTCCACATAGTTTGTTAAAACTCGGACAAAATCGAATTATCATTTTTGAAACCGAAGGGAAATACAGCGAATTTATTCATTTAGTTCACAAACCTACATTTAAAACGATAAAGGGGGTAAATTTATGACAATCGTAGGGAATCGAATCGATGGACGTTTGATTCATGGACAGGTAGCTAATCTTTGGACTACTAAGCTCAATATTTCACGGATTATGGTCGTGGATGATGAAGTAGCAGAAAATGCTATTGAAAAAAGCGGCTTGAAGCTGGCAACACCAGCTGGTGTGAAATTGAGTATTTTGCCAGTCGCAAGAGCAGCTGAAAATATCTTAGCAGGCAAATATGATAGTCAACGTCTGCTCATTGTTGCGAAAAAACCGGACCGCTTTTTGAAATTAGTAGAAGCAGGTGTGCCAATTGAAACACTCAATGTAGGCAATATGTCGCAAACACCTGAAACGCGTTCTATCACACGCTCAATTAACGTGGTAGATGAAGACGTGGTAGTATTTAACAAGTTGCATGAAAAAGGTGTAACTCTAACGGCTCAAATGGTTCCAAATGATCCAGTTGAAGACTTTATGAAATTATTGAAATAAATTTAGGAGGTCATTGTTATGATACAATGGTGGCAAATTCTCTTACTGACGCTATATTCAGCGTATCAAATTTTGGATGAGTTGACGATTAACTCATCAGCTGGCTCCCCTGTTTTTGCAGGTTTTATCACTGGTCTGGTCATGGGAGATTTGAAGACTGGTTTGTTTATTGGTGGTAGTCTCCAACTCGTTGTGCTTGGGGTTGGTACATTCGGTGGTGCCTCTCGGATTGACGCAACTTCTGGTGCGGTTCTTGCAACAGCATTCTCTGTGGCAACAGGTATGAAATCAGAACTCGCTATTTCAGCTATTGCCGTTCCGGTAGCAGCCTTGCTGGTTTATACAGACGTTCTTGGACGTTTCTCTACGACTTACTTTGCACATCGTATTGATGCAGCGGTTGAAAAGTTTGACTACAAAGGCATTGAACGCAATTACTTACTCGGTGCCATTCCGTGGGGACTTTCACGTGCCCTTCCAGTATTTCTGGCTTTGTGGCTCGGTGGAGACGCTGTAAAAGCCTTCTCAGACTGGCTTGCCAATAATGCACAATGGATTGCAGATGGATTGATTCTTGCAGGTAAAATGCTTCCTGGTGTCGGTTTTGCAATTTTGCTTCGTTACCTTCCGGTCAAGAAAAATCTTCATTATCTTGGTTTAGGTTTTGCCATTACAGCTATGTTGAAAGTTGTTTTTGACTATATTTCAACATTGGCAGCTGCTTCAGGAGCTGTCAAACAAATCGCTACAGCTCTTGGGGGTGCAAAATTTGAAGGCCTACCAATGATTGGGATTGCGATTATTGGCTTTGCCTTGGCAACAATCAACTATAAAAATGCGACTAATAAACAAGTCGTGACTGTTGCTGCAGAACAATCAGAAAGTGGGGAAATTGACGATGACGAACTCTAATTACAAATTAACAAAAGAAGATTTTAAACAAATCAACCGTCGTAGTCTCTTTACTTTCCAATGGGGTTGGAACTACGAGCGTATGCAAGCGTCAGGCTATCTTTATATGATTTTGCCGCAATTGCGCAAGATATATGGAGATGGTACGCCAGAATTAAAAGAAATGATGCGGACACATACGCAATTCTTCAACACATCTAACTTTTTCCATACTTTAGTAACAGGGATTGACCTAGCACTTGAAGAAAATGAAGGAGTTGCGGCTAAAGATACCGTTACAGGGATTAAAACTGGTTTAATGGGGCCATTTGCAGCGATTGGCGATGCGATTTTTGGTTCTACTATTCCTGCTATTATGGGTGGTCTGGCTGCTGGACTTGCTGTTGAAGGCAATCCTCTTGGAATTTTCCTTTGGATAGCTGTGACAATCGCAATCAATGTCTTCCGTTGGAAACAATTAGAGTTTGCCCATAAAGAAGGGGTGAAATTAGTTACAACCATGCAGGACAAATTGTCTGCCATCACAGATGCTGCAACAGTTCTTGGTGTTTTCATGGTGGCTGCTTTGATTGCTACGATGATTAACTTTAAGTTTACCTATACACAAAGCTTCGGTGGTGTCACCTTCAATCTTCAAGAAACATTGGATAAAATCTTCCCACGTTTGGTGCCAGCATTGTTTACAGGTTTTGTTTATTGGCTACTTGGTAAGAAAGGTATGAATTCAACAAAAGCAATCTTTATCGTGATTATTATTGCAATTGGTGTTTCTGCATTTTCACACTTTACTCATACACCAATCTTAGGTGTTTAAAAGGAGCTTCTCTATAAATGACAAAACAACTTGTATTGGTCAGTCACGGTCGCTTTTGTGAAGAATTGAAGAAAAGCACCGAAATGATTATGGGGCCACTGGACTTCATTCATACAGTTCCCCTGCTTCCAGAAGAAGGAATAGACGATTTTACTGCTAAATTTTCAGCAACTGTAAAAGATTTAGATGATTATATCGTCTTTGCCGACCTGCTTGGTGGAACGCCTTGCAATGTCGTTAGCCGTCTGATTTTGGAAGGACTCCAAATTGAACTTTATGCAGGGATGAATATGCCAATGGTGATTGAATTTATCAATTCTGCCCTGACTGGCGTTGAAGCAAAATATATCGAAAAAGCGAACAAATACATCGTGAAAGTCAATGATGTATTAGCAGAAATGAACGATGACGAAGATGAATAAAGGAGTGTCTAGCTAATAGTCGCTGAAAAACACGTCCTTGCTTGAATTGCTTCAATGAGCAATCTGTATAACTAAGGGGGCTGGGGCAAGAAAATGGATTTCTTTGAAATCATCATTTTCCCACTCCCTTTCTTTTAGTTAGCATTGCAAAGCAGAAAGGAGAACCATGCTAGATTATACAAAGGAAGACTTGCTTGAATTAGGTGCGGAAATCACCACACGGGAAATCTATCAACAGCCGCAAGTTTGGCAGACAGCTTTTGAAAATTATAAAGCGCAAGCTGATGAGATTGCTGCTTTTCTGAATAATATTGATGAAAAGTATGATTATATCAAGGTTATTTTGACAGGGGCTGGGACATCAGCTTATGTCGGAGAGACCCTTTTGCCTTATTTCAGAAAGATTTACGATGAGCGCAAGTGGAACTTTAATGCCATTGCAACGACAGATGTTGTCGCTAATCCGCTTGCTTATCTGCACAAGGAAGTACCAACTATTTTGGTTTCTTTTGCCCGTAGTGGCAATTCACCAGAGAGTGTTGCGGCAGTTGACTTGGCAAAAGACATAGTTGAGGAACTTTACCAAATCACGATTACATGTGCAGCAGAAGGCAAATTAGCCCAGCAAGCACATGGTGATGAACGCAATTTGCTCTTGCTCCAACCTGCGCCGTCAAATGATGCTGGCTTTGCCATGACATCGAGCTTTACGTCTATGATGTTGACAGCCTTGCTCGTTTTTGCCAAAACAGACTTAGTTACAAAAGAAGAGAAAATTTCTGCTTTGATAGCCTTGAGCCAAGAGATGTTAGACTCAGCAGCAGCCATTCAAAAGATGGTTTCCTTAGATTGTAATCGTGTCATTTATCTGGGAGCAGGTCCTTTCTTTGGCTTGGCGCATGAAGCCCAGCTGAAAATTTTGGAATTGACCGCAGGACAGGTGGCAACGATGTATGAAAGTCCCATCGGTTTTCGCCACGGTCCAAAATCGTTAGTGAATGAAGAAACGGTCGTTGTGGTATTTAGCTCGACAGATACTTATACTAAATTATACGATCTTGACTTAGTACGAGAAGTAGCTGGAGATGAGATTGCCCGCAAGGTAATTTTATTGACAGATCAAAAAGAAAATTTGGAAAATGTTGAACAAGTCATTCTTTCTAGTCAATATCTTGTGGATGATGTTTATCGCGTATTCCCTTATATTGTTTATGGTCAATTATTTGCCTTGTTGACAGCTCTCAAAGTGAAAAATCGTCCAGACACACCGTCTCCGACAGGTACTGTCAACCGTGTCGTGCAAGGCGTTATCATTCATCCATTTGACAAAGAATAGGAAGGAATCCATGGAAAAATTAAGGATTAGTCACGAAAAATTATCACATTTAAAGAATCTTTCAGATGAAAATGGCATTATTGGAGCTTTGGCAATTGACCAGAGAGGTTCATTGAAAAAAATGCTGGCAAGTGGCGCACATGCTGTGTCAGGAGATGAAGCGCTCATTGAATTTAAACAATTGATTTCCAGTCAGTTGACTCCGTATGCAACTTCTATCCTTTTGGATCCAGAATTCGGTGTACCTGCTACCAAATTACGTGCGCCAGAATGCGGTCTTATTGTTGCCTATGAAAAAACAGGTTATGATGCGACAACAGAGGGTCGCTTGCCAGATTTGCTACCAAATTGGTCAGCCAAACGCATTAAAGAGTTAGGTGCTGACGCAGTCAAGGTTTTGATTTACTATGATGTAGATGATAAACCTGAAATCAACGACATCAAGCAAGCCTGGGTAGAGCGCGTGGGAAGTGAATGTGTGGCAGAAAACATTCCTTATTTCCTTGAAATCTTGACGTATGATGCAAAGCGTGATAATGTAGTAGATGCAGATTATGCGAAAGTGAAACCGCAAAAGGTCAATGAAGCCATGAAACTCTTTTCAAATCCGCGCTACAATGTTGATGTTTTGAAAGTGGAAGTACCGGTCAATATGAATTTTGTCGAAGGGTTTACGAAAGGCGGAGTTGAAGCTGTCTACAACCTCGCGGAAGCCAAGACATTTTTCAAAGAGCAGTCTGATGCAACTCATCTACCCTTTATTTTCCTGAGTGCTGGAGTTAGTGCAGAGCTTTTCCAAGAAACGCTGAAAGTAGCACATGAAGCAGGTTCTCAATTTAACGGTGTCCTTTGCGGGCGTGCTACTTGGAAAGACGCAGTTACGGTCTTTGCAGATCAAGGAGCGGATGCAGCTAAAGCTTGGCTGGATGAAACGGGACGTCAAAATATTGAAGACTTGAATCGTGTTTTACGTGAAACAGCTGTTTCGTGGACGGAAAAGCTAGAGATTTAAAAGAGGAAAACATAAATTTGTAATAAAAACAAGGAAAGTTGTATGAAATCTTATCAAGAAGCTATTTTGGGAACATTTCAAGGAAAAGATATGGTTGCTTACACATTTGAAAATGACTTGGGCTATCGTTTGAAAGTCATGACTTATGGTGCGACTGTCTTAGAGTATGTCACTCCGGACAAAAATCTTGAATTTGCAAATATCGTGGTGGGGTTTGATCATTTTGATGCCTATGTAGGCAACAGCCCTAAATATGGTGCAAGCGTCGGACCAGTTGCAGGACGGATTGCAAAAGCACAGTTTGAGCTGAATGGTGAAACCTATCAGTTAGAAGTCAATAATGCAGAAAATTGCAATCATAGTGGCTCTACTGGCTGGGATAGTGCTATTTTTCAAGTTGAGGAAGTCACGAATGAAGGCGTCACTTTTTACACCGAGCGTGTAGATGGCACTGGTGGTTTTCCGGGAAATCTGAAAGTCTGGGTTTCCTATGCTTTAACGGAGATAGGCGAATTAGAAGTTTCTTACCAAGTCCAGACGGACAAGGATACCTTGGTCAATCCAACCAATCACAGTTATTTCAATTTATCGGGCGATTTCAGTCAACCGATTGACAATTGTGTATTGCAGCTAAATACCTTAGGGGTATTTCCAATCGCACCGGACGGTGTGCCTGCTAAAATGTCAGATTCAGAGCGAGATTTTGTCAAAGACTTAATGAAAGGTGTGGCTTTTAAAGATATTTTTGCAGATCAAGATGAGCAGATTCAGATTGTATCAGGTTTAGATCATCCATTTGCTTTAAACAAGCAAGAGGATAGGGCTGGTTCTTTGTACGATCCGAAGTCAGGTCGCTTTTTGACGTTTAAAACAAGTGCGCCATGTCTAGTGACTTATTCAGCAAATTTTGTAGATGATACGGTCATTTTAAATGGACATCCCATGATCCAGCACAACGGCTTAGCTCTGGAAACTCAGGCACTTCCTGATGCGATTCATAGCGACTTGAAAGCAGATGTTATCTTAAAAGCGAGTGAGATTTTTACCAGCACGACCATTTATCATGCAACAAGCAAATGAAAATGAATATTGAAAACGGCAGTACATTTTTCTGTCGTTTTTGATTTAAGACATTTAGTATCATCAAACATCATCATAATCTCATTCCCTTCGATTTCTATTTGTAAAATCTAAGGTCAAACCAACTTACTAATCTGATTTTTTGTTATAATAATAGTTATGAGTAGAATTTTAGATAATGAATTGATGGGAGACGAGGAGCTAGTAGAGCGCACATTGCGTCCCCAGTATTTACGAGAATACATCGGTCAAGACAAGGTCAAGAATCAACTGAAAATTTTCATTGAGGCAGCTAAGTTGCGAGATGAAGCGCTAGATCACACGTTGCTTTTTGGACCTCCAGGGTTGGGAAAGACCACTATGGCTTTTGTCATTGCCAATGAACTGGGAGTCAATCTCAAGCAAACTTCGGGTCCAGTTATTGAGAAAGCGGGCGATTTGGTAGCAATCTTGAACGATTTGGAGCCGGGAGATGTTCTCTTTATTGATGAGATTCATCGCTTGCCTATGTCTGTTGAAGAGGTGCTCTATAACGCTATGGAAGATTTTTACATTGATATTATGATTGGAACGGGTGAGGCGAGCCGTAGTGTTCACTTGGACTTGCCACCGTTTACTTTGATTGGAGCAACAACGCGGGCAGGTATGCTGTCAAATCCTCTACGCGCACGTTTCGGGATTACTGGTCACATGGAATATTATGCAGAAGCAGACTTGACCGAGATTGTGGAGCGAACAGCAGAAATATTTGAAATGGACATCACTCATGAAGCGGCTGAGGAATTAGCATTGCGTAGCCGGGGTACGCCTCGTATTGCCAATCGGCTTCTCAAGCGTGTACGAGATTTTGCTCAGATTATGGGTGACGGACTGATTGATGACCAAATTACTGATCAAGCTCTGACGATGCTTGATGTGGATCAGGAAGGTCTAGATTATGTGGATCAGAAGATTCTCAAGACCATGATTGAAGTGTATGGCGGTGGTCCGGTTGGTCTGGGAACTCTTTCGGTTAATATCGCTGAAGAACGAGAAACAGTTGAAGATATGTATGAGCCTTATCTGATCCAAAAAGGCTTTGTCATGCGGACGAGAACAGGGCGCGTGGCGACCCGCAAGGCTTATGAACATCTAGGTTATGAGTATTTTGAAAAGTAGGATTTATGAAAATAGCAGAGCAGGATATTTTAAATCAATTTACTGCAGATAAAGATTTGATGACGATTTTAACAATGATTCGCAGTTTGCAGCTAAAAGATAGTTGGTTGGCTGCTGGCAGTGTACGAAATTTTATCTGGAATTATTTGTCAAATCAATCGGGATTTGATACAGAGACAGACGTTGATGTAATTTTCTTTGATCCAGCTATTTCTTATGAAGAAACCCTTAAAATCGAGACAAAACTGAAAGAAAACTATCCAAACTATAACTGGGAGCTGAAAAACCAGGTTTATATGCATATTCACAATCCTAATACAGAACCTTATCGAGATTCTAGAGATGCTATGAGCAAGTACCCAGAACGCTGTACAGCAATTGGGCTTCGCTTATTGGACAACGACCAGTTGGAATTCTTTGCTCCCTATGGTTTAGACGATATTCTCCATTTTCGTGTTCAGCCGACTCTGCATTTCCTAGAAGATGCAGACAGGAGACAAATCTATAATATGAGAATACAGAAAAAAGATTGGCAGAAGAAGTGGAACAATCTTCAAATTGAATTTCTTTAAAATTTTTTGGAAAAAAGTAAAATCTTTAAGAAAAATTTAAGTCAGAATCGGTATACTATAATTACAAGTTGAGAAGAACTTAACTTGAACTCCTAAAAACTTTTCTTTTTCATAATAATCTCCCTATAAGAGTCGCCCAATCGGCGGCTTTTTGTGCTTTTAAAAGAATTCAAAAATTCTCAGGGGTTTAAATTCCTATTTTTTTAGATTTTGTTATAATAGTAAAGAGGTCTATGCTATGAAAAAAATTGTGTTTGTTTGCTTGGGAAATATCTGTCGCAGTCCAATGGCAGAATTTGTGATGAAAGATTTGACAGATGGTGTTTATGTTGAAAGTCGTGCGACTTCGGATTGGGAACATGGGAATCCAATCCACTCTGGAACGCAGGCGATTTTTAAGAAATATGCCATTCCTTACGACCAAAGCAAAACTTCTCAACAAATTTCACAGCAGGATTTTGTAGACTTTGATTATATTATAGGAATGGACGAATCCAATTTTCAAGATTTGAGGAAAATCGCACCGGGAAAATATCTGGAGAAAGTATTCCAATTTGAAGAGAAAAGTGTGCCAGATCCGTGGTACACAGGTGATTTTGACGAGACTTACCGGCTTGTTTTGGCAGGTTGTCAGAAATGGATTAAGCGCATAAAGAGCGAAGATTAGTGGAGAGAATGGACACATTAAAAGAATTTTACGAAAAATACAAGATTTATCTCACAAGGCATAACTTGGAATTGCTAGCAGTAACGGTTATTGTCCTATCAGCGATGGTGGCTTTTACATCAGGTATTCCCAGTCAAGGGGCATTGACCTTGGATAAAGGAGCAATCAAATATAATGGCAGTCTCGTCCGTGGTAAAATGAATGGTCAAGGAACCTTGACCTTTAAAAATGGGGATACTTATAAAGGTAATTTTAAGAACGGGACCTTTAATGGGAAGGGAACCTTTACAGCTAAAGCTGGCTGGAAGTACGAAGGCAACTTTGTGAATGGACAGCCTGAGGGGCAAGGCAAATTAACAACAGAAAATAATGTTGTCTACAAGGGAAAGTTTAAACAGGGGATTTATCAAAATGCGCATTAAATGGTTTTCATTAGTGAGGATTACAGGATTACTCCTAGTTCTGCTCTATCATTTCTTCCAGAAAGCTTTTCCTGGCGGTTTTATTGGTGTGGATATTTTCTTCACTTTCTCAGGCTTTTTGATTACGTCTCTTTTAATTGATGAATTTGCCAGAGACAAAGACATTGATGTTAAAGGATTCTTGAGACGTCGCTTTTATCGGATTGTGCCACCGCTTGTCTTTATGATTTTGATTGTCATGCCCTTTACCCTGTTGATTCGGAAGGATTTTGTGGCTGGTATTGGGACGCAAATCGCTGCTGTGCTCGGCTTTGTGACAAATTTTTATGAAATTTTGTCTGGTGGAAATTACGAGAGTCAATTTATCCAACATCTCTTTGTGCACACATGGAGCTTGGCTTTGGAGATGCACTACTATATCTTGTGGGGCTTGGCAACATGGTATTTAGCGAAGAAAAGTAAAACCATTGGGCAATTTCGAGGGATTATCTTTCTCGTTTCGTTCGCTTTCTTCTTGATTAGTTTTCTCTCTATGTTTGTCAGAAGTTTCTTCTCTTCAAACTTTTCTGTGATTTACTTTTCAAGTTTCACGCATATCTTCCCGTTTTTTGCAGGAAGTATTTTAGCGACACTTTCGGGTGTGAGTGATTTGGGAGCACCTTTTCGTAAAATGGAGCAGGCGCTTGATTTGAAAAAGACCTTTTATCTACTTGGTGGTAGTTTTGCAGCTTTGCTGTTATTAACGTTCCTCCTGAGATTTGATAATTTATTGACTTATCTGTTTGGTTTCCTTTTGGCAACGGTATTTTCAGTCGTGATGATTTTGGCAACGCGTGTGCTTCATGATAAAACGTCGCATGTTGATGAGCCGCCTGTTATCACATTTATTGCAGATACGAGCTACGGCGTGTATTTGTTCCATTGGCCGTTTTACATCATCTTTTCCCAATTGATGGGCAATGGATGGGCAGTTCTATTGACAACCGTGCTTTCCTTTGCCTTGGCGACTTTCTCTTTCTATCTGTTAGAGCCGACATTAGCAGGTAGAGAGCCAAAAGTATTTGGCTTGAAGATGGACATCAAGCAAATCACAACGCCTGTATTTTATAGTTTGATTCCATTAACACTGGTCGCTTTGGTCATGATCGTGACTGCTCCGAAAATTGGTGCTTTTGAAGAAAATTTGCTCGTCAATGGGTTAAATCAAGCTGACAGTAAAATGCAGATTACTCGTACCCAAGCTGATAATGTGAGTGCCAGTCAATACAATGTAGCAAAGGGTACGACCGTTATCGGAGATTCGGTAGCTTTGCGAGCAAGTGAATGGCTCAAGCAGGCTATGCCGGAAATTCAAGTGGATGCAGTAGTCAGTCGAAACTTAGAATCGGGCTTGCAAGTCTATCAAACTGATATTTCAAACAAGGTGCTTCTGGAAACAGTGGTCTTAGCCTTGGGAACCAATACGGTTGATAACTACGAAAGTTTGCTCAATCAATTTATTGAGAAACTACCGAAAGGACATCGTTTGGTTTTAGTGACGCCGTATGATGGTCGCACAGCACATAATGCTTCTAGCCTGGCATTCAAAACACGTCAGTATGAATTGGAATTGGCGAAAAAATACGATTATGTCTTTGTAGCAGATTGGTATCAAACTGCTATCCAACACCCAGAAATTTGGTATGGAACTGACTATGTGCACTTTGGCTCGGAGACAACAACAATCACCAAAGGCGGTGAACTCTATGCACAAACCGTCAAACAAGCCATTGATGAAGCTGTGAAAAAAGGAACAGTGAAGAAATAGTAGTAATAATTAGAAGTCATGGATTGCCTTGCGATTCATGACTTTTGTGTGCTTTAAAAAGATAGTAGGGTAGAACGAGGGTGTAGGAATACACAGCAAAAATGCTCTTTTTTACATAACTTTTGTTTTTGGAAATCTTGAAAAAGTATGTGAAATATATAATTTTAAGTTTTAAACTTCACAAACAATGTTTTAAAATATAGTAGAAAACTATATTTTGAAACAAATTCACAATATAAAAGAAAAAGTTTGTGAAGTTTACTTGAAAGTGTTTACAAGAGAAAGAAAATAAGGTATAATAATCTTGTGAAAAAATTAACAAAGGATTTGTAAAAGTCCTGAGAACCATTGGAGGAACACATGGCTGATAAAAAAACATTAACTCCCGAAGAAAAAAAGTTAGCTGCTGAAAAGCATGTCGACGAACTTGTTCAAAAAGGGCTAATTGCTCTAGAAGAAATGAGAAAATTAAATCAAGAACAAGTAGACTACATTGTTGCAAAAGCTTCAGTTGCTGCTCTTGATGCGCACGGTATCTTAGCTGAGCATGCTGTTAAAGAAACAGGTCGCGGTGTCTTTGAAGACAAAGCAACGAAGAACCTCTTTGCCTGTGAGCATGTTGTTAACAATATGCGTGGTGTTAAAACTGTTGGTGTTATTGAAGATAATCCAATTACAGGTTTGACTAAAATTGCTGAACCGGTTGGTGTTATCTGTGGTGTAACTCCTACAACCAACCCAACTTCAACTGCGATTTTTAAATCTTTGATTTCATTGAAAACACGCAATCCAATTGTGTTTGCTTTCCACCCATCTGCTCAAGAATCTTCTGCTCATGCGGCACAAATCGTACGTGATGCAGCGATTGCAGCAGGTGCACCTGAAAACTGTGTTCAATGGATTACACAGCCATCTATGGAAGCAACAACAGCTTTGATGAACCATGAAGGTATTGCAACAATTCTTGCGACTGGTGGGAACGCCATGGTAAAAGCTGCTTATTCATGCGGCAAACCTGCTCTTGGAGTTGGTGCTGGTAACGTTCCAGCTTACGTTGAAAAATCAGCAAATATCCGCCAAGCAGCACATGATATCGTGATGTCCAAATCATTTGATAATGGTATGGTCTGTGCATCTGAGCAAGCTGTGATCATTGATAAAGAAATCTATGATGAATTTGTAACAGAATTCAAATCTTACCATACTTACTTTGTCAACAAGAAAGAAAAAGCGCTTTTGGAAGAATTCTGTTTTGGTGCAAAAGCCAACAGCAAGAACTGCGCTGGTGCAAAATTGAACCCAAATATTGTTGGTAAACCAGCTACATGGATTGCTGAGCAAGCAGGATTTAAAGTACCAGAAGGTACAAATATCTTGGCTGCTGAATGTGCAGAAGTTGGAATTAAAGAACCATTGACTCGTGAAAAATTATCACCTGTTATTGCGGTTTTGAAAGCTGAAGATACTGAAGATGGACTTAAAAAAGCTCGTCAAATGGTTGAATTTAATGGTCTAGGACACTCAGCTGCTATCCATACAAAAGACGAAGCTCTTGCAAAACGTTTCGGTACGGAAATAAAGGCAATGCGTATTATCTGGAACTCTCCATCTACCTTTGGTGGTATCGGTGATGTATACAACGCCTTCATTCCATCATTAACACTTGGATGTGGTTCATACGGACACAACTCAGTTGGTGATAACGTATCAGCTATCAACCTTCTTAACATCAAGAAAGTAGGGAAACGTAGAAATAATATGCAATGGTTTAAAGTTCCTTCAAAAATCTACTTCGAACGTAACTCAATCCAATACCTTCAAACTTGCGAAGGTATCGAACGTGTCATGATTGTTACTGATAAATCAATTGAAAAACTCGGTTTTGTACAACGTGTGATTGACCAATTGAATCTTCGTAAAAACAAAGTCACGATTCAAGTCTTCTCAGATGTTGAACCAGATCCAGATATCACAACAGTTCGTCGTGGTGTTGAAGTAATGCGCTCGTTTGAACCAGACACTATCATTGCCCTTGGTGGTGGTTCACCAATGGATGCGGCTAAAGGTATGTGGATGTTCTATGAACAGCCAGACGTTGACTTCGGTGACCTCGTTCAAAAATTCATGGATATCCGTAAACGCGCCTTCAAATTCCCATCACTTGGTAAGAAAGCACAATATATCGGTATTCCAACAACATCTGGTACAGGTTCAGAAGTAACACCGTTTGCAGTTATCTCTGATAAGGCAAATAATCGTAAATACCCAATCACTGACTACGCTTTGACACCAACTATTGCAATTGTTGACCCTGCTTTGGTAGAATCTGTTCCAGCATTTATTGCTGCTGACACAGGTATGGATGTCTTGACACACGCAACTGAAGCTTATACTTCTAACTTTGCCAATGACTATACAGATGGTATTGCTCTTCAAACCATCAAGTTAGTCTTCAAATACTTGGAAAAATCTGTAAAAACAGCTGACCCAGAAGCACGTGAAAAGATGCACAATGCCTCTACAATGGCTGGTATGGCCTTTGCAAATGCTTTTCTTGGGATGAGTCACTCGATGGCGCATAAGATTGGTGCTGTTCACCACACCATTCACGGACGTACAAATGCTATTTTACTTCCTTATGTTATCCGTTACAATGGAACTCGTCCATCTAAAACTACAACATGGCCTAAGTACAACTACTGGAAAGCTGATGAAAAATTCCAAGACATTGCTCGTATGCTAGGTCTTCCTTGCTCAACGCCAGAAGAAGCGGTTGAAGCGTATGCTAAAGCTGTTTATGACCTTGGTGTAGCGGTTGGTATCAAGATGAACTTTAAAGATCAAGGTATTGATGAAAAAACTTGGAAAGATAGCTTACATGATATTGCCGTTCTTGCTTATGAAGACCAATGTTCACCAGCAAATCCACGCTTGCCAATAGTTACTGACATGGAAGAAATCATGGCTGACGCCTACTATGGCTATGCAGAACGTCCAGGACGT
The DNA here is from genome assembly GCF_001839535.1 of Streptococcus sp. HMSC36C04. Lineage (NCBI taxonomy): Bacteria > Bacillati > Bacillota > Bacilli > Lactobacillales > Streptococcaceae > Streptococcus > Streptococcus sp. HMSC36C04. The sequence continues at coordinate 47,695 of NZ_KV841583.1, forward strand.
CGTAAATAGATAGTAAAGTTTGTTCTGATTTGAATCGTTCGTCATTGTACAGACAATGTATTCAGATTTTTAGACCTAAATCAGTTTATCAGTCACATCTCCCCGCTTTTGTAGGGAGATTTTTCTATTTGGAGAGAGTGTTCTTTCTCTTGCTTGGTATTGTATGTGTTTTCCTGTAAACTAGTTGTGAAAAAAGGAGGACGGTCATGTTTCAATTGTTAGTGTTTGATATGGACGATGTCATTGTGGATACAGAAAATCTTATACTTCTCTTTGCCCTAAAATATCATAATAGACTGATAAGTTTTGAATCTGTAAATTTGATACTAAAATAATGAAAAGTTGATGTTGCAAAAAGCATTATGAGTGTTATAATATAGCTGTGTAAGCGGTTTCTGAAATAGATGATATTTATAAAAAATAAGGAGGAAATATAATGTCAGTATTTTATGTTCCATCAGTTAATCTTATTGGTTGTGGTGTGATTAATGAAATAGGTGGTCATATCAAAGAGTTGGGGTATAAGAAAGCTCTCTTGGTGACAGACCATTATATTGCAAGTAGTGACATTTTACCTAAGGTAACTGCACCACTTGATAAGGAAGGCATTGAGTATGTCGTTTTTAGTGATGTTGAGCCAAATCCAACTGTTAAAAATGTTGAAGATGGTTTAGCTGTTTTGCGAGATAATAATTGTGATTTTATTATTTCACTTGGTGGTGGTTCGCCACAAGATGCTGCTAGTAGTATTTCAATTCTTGCAACGAATGGCGGGCGTCCGCAAGATTACGAAGGCGTTCACAAATCAAAGGAAAGAGGCTTGCCGGTTGTAGCAATCAATACGACAGCAGGAACATCAGCTGAAATCACGATTAACTATGTTATTACTGACGAAGAGCGTAAAGTAAAAATGGTTATGGTTGATAAGAATAGCCTTGCGCTCCTGTCAGTAAATGATCCAGAATTGATGATTTCAAAACCAAAAGCTTTGACAGCTGCAACAGGTATGGATGCTCTTACACATGCGGTTGAAGCTTTGGTAACACCAGGTGCGTATAATGTGACGAAAAAATTGTCTATTGGTGCCATTGAGTTAATTAAAGAATTTTTACCTCGTGCTGTTGAAAATGGCCATGACATTGAAGCACGCGAAGCTATGGTTAATGCGATTTTCCTAGGTGGTATGGCCTTTAATAATGCTGGGCTAGGTTATGTACACTCTATGGCTCATCAACTTGGAGCAGTTTACAATCTTCCTCACGGTGTTTGTTGTGCCATGCTTTTACCAGTTGTAGAGCGTGAAAATGCAAAACGTGTGCCAGAAGCATTCCGAAATGTTGCAAAAGCTCTTGGTTTGCATACGGAAGGTAAAAGTGATAAAGAATGCGCTGATTATGCCATTTCTGAAATTGAAAAATTATCAGCAACTGTGGGCATTCCGAAAAAATTGACAGAACTGGACATTGAAGAAGAGGAATTTGACTTTGAATACCTTTCTAAAAATGCACTCATTGATGCTTGTGCACCAGGAAATCCATTTATGCCAACCTTAGAAGAAACGATTGCTCTTTACAAAGAGTTGTTTTAAGTGCTGATTTGTCGTAAAAATAAAAAAGCGAGATAGAACTAATATTTGAAAATTTTTAGTTAGTAGTTTCAACTTCGCAAAGTTGTTCAATAGCCTCTCGGGCTGTCAAAGTGGTGAATGAAGAGAAACGCAGTTTTCGTCAAAAATACTCATCTAAGCTTGAAAAATGACTAAGGAGTGGTTTGCTTTGCTGTAACCTTAAAGAAGTATTTAGATATTAGCTACTACGTCAAAAGCTTTTTGCTATTATAAAATAAGGCAGGGATAATATTGTCTCTGCCTTTTATTTGCGTTCGTCTTTTGGAGAATGTCCAAAATAGGTACGATATTTGTCATAAAAGTAAGTTTTATTTGAAAATCCAACACTTTGTGCTGCCTCGTAAATTGGCATACGTGTAGATAGGAGAAGATGTTTAGACGGACGCCAGGACAATACCGAAAAGAACACCAGCACTGAGAAAATTTTAAACTTTTATTCAAAAGCGGCTCTGGATGATACTCTTGAAAAAAGCATTCCCCCTTGCTAATTCTATTATAGGGTCTCCATTCTAGACAATTCTTGGGGGGGAGATAGCATTCGCAGAGATGCAGTCTTTGTATGCCTCAGAGGCAATCCGCAATGATTATAGCGTCATGTTAACAGAGCTATCGTTCTGGTTGAAACTACTTTCAAGATTTAAGAGAAAAGTAATTATTATTAGAAATTAGAACCAAAATCTCAGATATTGTTGAAAGCGCTTCAAAAAATGGTTATAATAACACCGTGAGATTGAAAGCGCTTTAAAAATCGATCTACAATAGCAAAGGAGAAGGCTGTCTATGGCACAAATGACAAAAGACGAGCTGATTGCCAAAATAAAAAATGGCATCATTGTTTCCTGTCAAGCCTTGCCACACGAACCGCTATATACTGAAGCAGGTGGGATTATTCCCCTTTTGGTGAAAGCGGCTGAACAAGGAGGAGCTGTTGGCATTCGAGCTAATAGTGTTCGGGATATTAAGGAAATTAAAGAGGTTACTTCGCTGCCAATCATCGGCATTATCAAGCGAGATTATCCACCTCAAGAGCCGTTTATTACCGCAACGATGCGAGAAATTGATGAACTAGCAGCTCTGGATATTGAAGTAATTGCTTTTGATTGTACAAATCGGGAACGTTTTGACGGTTTAAAGATTGCGGATTTTATCAAGCAAGTGAAGGAAAAATATCCTCATCAATTGCTCATGGCAGATGTGAGCACCTTTGAAGAGGGTGTGGCTGCAGCAGAAGCAGGTGTGGACTTTGTAGGTACAACTTTGTCAGGGTACACCTCTTATAGTCTGCAATGCGAGGGACCGGATTTTGAATTAGTAAAAAATTTATGTGATGCAGGTTTGGATGTCATCGCGGAAGGAAAAATCCATTATCCGAGTGAAGCCAAAACGATTCATGACTTAGGTGTTAGAGGAATTGTAGTAGGTGGTGCCATTACGCGTCCAAAAGAAATTACAGAGCGTTTTGTTGCAGCAGTAAGTGAAAAGTAGGAACAACTCTATCCGTATAGAAGGATAAAATAAAAGGAGAAACAATATGAGGATGAAGAAAATACTTTGTTCGTTAGTTGCAGGAGCTGCTATTTTATCGTTAGCAGCATGTGGAAATTCAGGTGGTTCAAACAAGTCGGCTGATTCAGGAAATTCCTCTGGCAAGACAGAGATTACTTGGTGGGCTTTCCCAGTCTTCACGCAAAAAAAGGCCAGCGATGGTGTTGGTACGTATGAAAAAGAAATTATCAAAGCATTTGAAAAAGCCAATCCAGATATTAAAGTAAAATTAGAAACCATTGACTTCAAATCTGGTCCAGAAAAAATTACAACAGCTATTGAAGCAGGAACAGCACCAGATGTGTTGTTTGACGCACCAGGACGGATTATTCAATATGGTAAAAATGGTAAATTGGCAGAATTGAACGATCTCTTTACTGATGACTTCGTCAAAGATGTCAACAACGATCAAATCATTCAAGCAAGTAAGGCTGGTGATAAAGCTTACATGTATCCAATTAGTTCTGCTCCGTTTTATATGGCATTTAATAAGAAAATGCTGAAAGAAGCTGGTGTAGAAAACCTTGTAAAAGAAGGTTGGACAACAGCTGATTTTGAAAAAGTGTTGAAAGCCTTAAAGGCTAAAGGGTATACTCCTGGCTCGCTCTTCAGTAATGGTCAAGGTGGTGACCAAGGAACACGTGCCTTTATTGCTAATTTGTATAGTGGTTCTGTTACAGATGATAAAGTGACAAAATATACAACAGACAGTCCAAACTTTGTTAAAGGGCTAAATAAAGCAGTTAGTTGGATTAAAGATGGTTTGATGACAAACGGCTCTCAATTCGATGGTGGAGCAGATATTCAAAACTTTGCAAATGGGCAAACTTCTTATACTGTTCTTTGGGCACCTGCGCAAAAAGGCATCCAAGCTAAACTCTTGAAAGCCAGTGGCGTTGAAGTTGTTGAAGTACCATTCCCGTCAGACAATGGCAAACCAGCTCTGGAATACCTTGTAAACGGTTTTGGTATCTTTAACAATAAAGATAAAAAGAAAGTGGAAGCTGCTAAGAAATTTGTCAAATTTATCGCTGATGATAAAAAGTGGGGGCCACAAAATGTTGTTCGTACAGGTGCCTTCCCAGTCCGTTCCTCATTTGGTAAATTGTACGATGACAAACGAATGGAAACAATCAGCACTTGGACAAAATATTACTCACCATACTACAACACTATTGATGGATTTGCTGAAATGAGAACGCTCTGGTTCCCAATGTTGCAATCTGTTTCAAATGGTGACGAAAAAGTTGAATCTGCTTTGAAGACCTTTACAGAAAAAGCAAATGAAACCATTAAAAAAGCTCAAAAATAAGTAATTGAATTCTCCCCTTTTTCTGTCGTCAGTTATGTATAAATAGGAAAAGGGGAATTTCTATAAAAGGATAAAAGCGGGAAAGAACTCAAAAAGCTTTAAAAGAGTTGGTTTCCCTCTAATCTAAACGAGGTGCTTGATGTGAAAGTAAATAAAATAAGAATGAGAGAAACCTTGGTATCCTATGCCTTTTTAGCACCAGTTCTATTATTCTTTATTGTCTTTGTATTAGCGCCGATGGTGATGGGATTTGTAACGAGTTTCTTTAATTATTCTATGACATCCTTTTCATTCGTTGGATTGGACAATTACTCACGAATGTTTAAAGATCCAGTCTTTATCAAATCTCTCATCAATACGGTGATTATTGTGATTGGCTCAGTGCCAATTGTTGTGCTGTTTTCTTTGTTTGTAGCGTCACAGACCTATAGTCAAAATGCGATTGCACGCTCTTTCTACCGTTTTGTCTTCTTCCTGCCGGTGGTAACAGGGAGTGTAGCGGTAACCGTTGTATGGAAATGGATTTACGACCCGCTGTCAGGGATTTTAAACTTTGTACTAAAGTCAGGGCATGTCATCAATCAAAACATTTCCTGGCTAGGAGATAAGCATTGGGCTTTAATGGCGATTATTGTGATTTTGCTGACAACTTCTGTCGGACAACCCATTATTCTCTATATTGCTGCTATGGGAAATATTGACAATTCATTGGTGGAGGCTGCGCGTGTTGACGGAGCGACAGAACTGCAAGTTTTCTGGAAGATTAAATGGCCAAGTCTTTTGCCAACAACTCTGTACATTGCGATCATTACAACAATCAATTCCTTCCAATGTTTTGCCTTGATTCAGCTGTTGACGTCTGGAGGGCCAAACTATTCAACCAGTACCTTGATGTATTACCTGTATGAAAAAGCCTTCAAGTTATCTGAATATGGTTATGCTAATACCATGGGAGTATTTTTAGCTGTCATGATTGCTTTGATTAGTTTTGCTCAGTTCAAGATTCTTGGAAATGACGTCGAATATTAAAGAAAGGAGAGACAAGATGAAACAGAAAAAAATAAGTGCCTTTACGGTTATTTCAACGATTATTCTATTGGTGTTGACCGTTCTCTTTGTTTTCCCTTTCTATTGGATTTTGACCGGAGCCTTTAAGTCTCAACCAGATACGATTGTCATTCCGCCTCAATGGTGGCCTAAAATGCCAACGCTGGAAAATTTTGAGCAGTTAATGGTGCAAAACCCAGCCCTGCAATGGATGTGGAATAGTGTCTTTATCTCACTAGCAACCATGTTTTTGGTCTGCATTACCTCTTCCTTAGCAGGTTATGTTCTAGCCAAAAAGCGTTTTTATGGTCAACGTATTCTTTTTGCGACCTTTATCGCTGCCATGGCTTTGCCTAAGCAAGTTGTGTTGGTTCCTCTGGTTCGTATTGTCAACTTTATGGGAATTCATGATACACTAGCTGCAGTTATTTTGCCTCTTGTTGGTTGGCCTTTTGGGGTTTTCCTCATGAAGCAATTTAGTGAAAATATCCCAACGGAATTGTTGGAATCTGCTAAGATTGATGGCTGTGGTGAAATTCGGACTTTTTGGAATGTAGCTTTTCCAATTGTAAAACCAGGTTTTGCTGCCCTTGCCATTTTTACCTTTATCAACACATGGAATGATTACTTTATGCAATTGGTCATGCTGACATCGCGGCAAAATCTAACGATTTCACTTGGAGTGGCAACGATGCAAGCTGAAATGGCAACGAATTATGGTTTGATTATGGCTGGTGCTGCTATGGCAGCTGTTCCGATTGTAACCGTCTTTCTTGTCTTCCAAAAATCCTTCACACAAGGTATTACCATGGGAGCTGTGAAAGGATAAGGAGGCCGACCAAATGATTTTCGATGAATTAGAAAATCTCGCCCACTACAAAGGTATCCATGAGAATTTAGATTGCGCCATTGATTATCTCCTGACGCACGATGTAAACGATTATGATTCGGGACGGTATGAGATTGACGGAGAAAAAGTATTTCTGTTTGTACAGGAAAATGAATTGTGTTCTGACACGACAGATGAATTTGAATTTCATCACCATTATCTAGACTTGCATTTGCTTTTAGCAGGGCATGAAATCATTCGATATGGCAACAGGGTAAAAGAAGTGAGAAAACCGTATGATAAAAAGAAGGACATTGGCTTTGTGACTTGTGAGCAATCTCTTCCATTTTATTTGGATAAACAGAATTTTGTTCTATTTTTACCCAATGAGCCGCATCAGCCCAATAGGTTTGCTGCTAAAGGTGATAAGGTCAAAAAATGTGTCGTAAAGGTTTTGCTCAACGATTGAAATAACTAACGAGGAGGTAGAGTCATGGAAAAGAGAGGTTCTCAGCTAATACAAAGTATTTTTGATACAGATAATTTCTTTATGAGAATATGTGAGAAAATATTAGATTTGGTGACTGTGAACTTGCTCTTTTTGCTGTCCTGCTTGCCAATTGTTACGATTGGTATTGCAAAGATGAGCTTGTATCAGACTTTGTTTGTCATCAAAGATTCGCGTCGCGTAAAAGTCACAGCAACCTATGTGCAGGCTTTTAGAAAAAACTGGAAAATTGGTTTCAAACTCGGTTTGCTAGAGTTGCTGATTGTAGGTATCAGTCTATTTGACCTCATGCTCTTTTGGCGACAAGAGACGCTACCATTTCAAATGTTAAAAGCAACTTGTATCGGTGTCATCATTTTTACTAGTTTGCTGTTTTTATGTATCTATCCTTTGGCAGTTAAGTTTGAAATGACGATAAAAGATATGTTGCAAACGGGTCTTATCATGGTGAGTTTGCATTTCCCGTGGTTTTTTTTGATGATAGCCTTATTAGCTGCAATCATCTTTTTCCTCTCTAGTTCAGGATTTGTGTTGCTACTAGGCTTTACTCTTTTTGTATTAGTCGGTTTTGCAGCCTTAGGATTTTTGCAATTGCCCATCATGGAAACTATTTTTAATAAGTACAAACGATAAAATCAATCAAATTGGAGAATAAAATATGAGAGATTTAAAAAAATACGAAGGGGTCATTCCGGCCTTTTATGCCTGCTATGATGACCAAGGTGAGATTAGTCCGGAGCGTGTGCGGGCTTTGGTAGAATATTTCCTCAAAAAAGGAGTTCAGGGCTTGTATGTCAATGGCTCGTCGGGGGAGTGTATCTATCAAAGCGTTGCCGATAGGAAATTGATTTTGGAAGAAGTCATGGCGGTGGCAAAAGGGAAACTAACGATTATTGCCCACGTCGCTTGCAACAACACTAAGGATAGTGTGGAATTGGCACGCCATGCAAAAAGTTTGGGAGTAGATGCTATTGCGGCTATTCCGCCGATTTACTTCCGCTTGCCAGAATACTCGGTTGCCCAATATTGGAACGATATTAGCGCAGCTGCGCCACAAATAGACTTCGTGATTTACAATATTCCGCAGTTGGCAGGTGTAGCTCTGACGCCGAGTCTCTATACAGAAATGCTCAAAAATGAATGCGTGATTGGTGTGAAGAACTCTTCCATGCCTGTCCAAGACATTCAAACCTTTGCAGCACTTGGTGGAGAAGACCACCTCGTCTTTAATGGTCCAGATGAACAGTTCTTAGGTGGTCGCCTGATGGGAGCAAGAGCAGGTATCGGCGGAACGTATGGAGCAATGCCAGAGCTTTTCTTAAAGCTCAACCAATTGATTGCCGACAAAGAATTGGAGAGAGCAAAAGAATTACAATTTACCATCAACACTATTATCGGAAAATTAACTGCTGCTCATGGAAATATGTATTCTGTCATCAAGGAAGTCTTGAAAATCAATGAAAATCTGAATATCGGTTCTGTCCGTTCTCCATTAACACCAGTGACAGACGCGGATCGTCCGATTGTAGAAGAAGCAGCTCGCTTGATTCGTGTAGCTAAGGAAACGTTCTTGTAATAAAAAAGAGGTGGATTATGGGGAAATATATTGCCATTGATATTGGTGGAACAAATATCAAATATGGTCTGATTGATGATACCGACACCTTGCTGGAAGCGCATGAAATCCCAACAGAGGCTCATAAGGGCGGTCCAGAAATTTTACACAAGGTAAAGGGAATTGTAGCACGTTATTTAGAACAAATTCCAGTTGCTGGGGTTTGTATCTCCTCAGCCGGAATGGTCGATCCAGATAAAGGAGAAATCTTTTATGCTGGCCCTCAGATTCCAAATTATGCTGGTACTCAGTTCAAGAAAGTGGTAGAAGAAACATTTGCCGTTCCTTGTGAGATTGAAAATGATGTCAATTGTGCTGGCTTGGCGGAAGTTATGTCAGGCAGCGGCAAGGGAGCGAGCATTGCGATTTGTTTGACGATTGGAACGGGTATCGGTGGTTGCTTGCTGGTGGACGGTCAGGTTTTCCACGGTTTTAGTAATTCGGCCTGTGAAGTCGGTTATGTGTATCTGCCAGACGGTGCTTTCCAAGATGTGGCTTCAACGACTGCCATGGTCAACTATGTAGCAGAGCTTCACGGAGAAGATCCTACTATGTGGAATGGACGCCGCATTTTCAAAGAAGCGACCGAAGGAAATGCACGTTGTATCCAAGGAATCGACCGCATGGTCAACTATTTGGGGCAAGGGATTGCGAATATTTGCTATGTGGTCAATCCAGAAGTGGTGATCTTAGGTGGCGGCATTATGGGTCAAGAGGCCATTCTTCGTCCTCGAATTGAGACTGCTATGAAAGCTTGTCTGGTACCAAGTATTGCTGAAAAAACCAAGCTCGCTTTTGCTCATCATCAAAATGCTGCAGGGATGTTTGGAGCTTATTATCACTTTAAAAATAAACATCATTAACGAAAAGCCTTCTATAATGAAAATGAGCAAATCCTTTGGTGAGGAGATGCTCATTTTTATTTGATCCCTTATTTGTGTCGCCTGTAATAGCCGTTTAATTTTTGATTTTCCCAAAAGCTGTTGAAGATTTTTTCCTTCTTTTCCCGGTCAATTTCTAGGAAAAAGGCATAAAGGAGGTCAATCATAAGTAGCATAGGAAACTGTGCTGAGATGCGTAAGATATACTCTGGTTTGCTTTGAATGGCAACAGTGATGATTTCAGTAAAGGTTTCTTTGACTTTGTTGGGGTGTCCTGTTACTAACACCGTTTTCGCACCCATTGCTTGAGCGTCGATGAGACTGTTGATGATAGATTGCGTTCCTCCGGACAAAGAAAATCCAATAACCAAGCAATTTTCATCTAGGATACTGGTTGTCCAAGCAAAACCGTCTTGATCTGTCAACGCTTCGCAGACAACACCAAGCCGCATGAAGCGCAGTTTCATATCGCGTGCGACAAGACCAGAGCTTCCCGTCCCAAAGAAATAGACGCGGTCAGCTGCTTCGATGAGATTGGCAACGCGCAGCAGTTTGTCTTCGTCAACCAATTCCTCAGTTTGTTGACGGATTTGAGCATAGTTTCGTAGCACTCTACGAGATAAGTCATTTTGTACTTTCTCGTCCTGTTCCGCGTTTTCTTGCAATTGATGAAGGTATTGAAAATTAAACTCTCTGTAGCCTTTAAATCCGCATTTCTTTGCAAAGCGTGTCAAGGCTGCTTGAGAGATGTAGAGAGCTTGCGCAACTTTTTGAGAAGAGAGATCGTCATAGATGCTAGAAGGGCTCAAAAAGTAGTTGGCAATCCGCTTTTCTAAGTCGGTCATGCTATCAAAGTGGCTTTCAATCGTTGTTAAGATATGCTGCGTATTTTCCATAAGAGGTCACTTTCTTTGCTGGTGATAGTTATAGAACAACTGTTTTAAGAGTATAATTGTATTATAACATTTTTAAGGGGAATTAAGTAGGAGGGAGCTTTTCAGAACAGGTAGTTAGGAAACACGTAAATAAGCAGGAAATATAAACTGATAGAGTGGAAAATACAATATAAAAAATGTTCATCTACCTAGAAAAGAAATAAAACTCTGTGACGAATGATTTGAAAATGTGTTATAATTTACACAAGAAAGCGTTACACCTATTGTGTCAAAAGGAGGTGCGAGATATGACGAATGCTACTCTTGAGCAAATGCAGGAAATTGAGCAAGCAGCAGATGAAGTGTTGGCGGGCTATAAAAGTCAAATTCAGGAATTGCGAGAGCAAGCGGCTAGTAATCTGAAACAGCTAGGGCAATCTTACGACGAAGAGAAAGAGCGATTGGTGACCGAGTTAAAGGAGCGCTCTGAACGAGAGTTAGCTGTCTTAACACAGGATTTAGAGCAAACGAGACAAGAGAACGAAGAAAAAGCCCAAGCGGCTTTGTCAAATAAAAAAGAAGTGCTGCTACAAATGATTGTGGACAGGGTGGTAGAAAAATATGGCCATTAGTCAAATGCAGGAGTTGTCGCTGCTATTGCCAAAAGATTTGTTGGATGATGTCCTCTCCTATTTGCAAAATCTCCAGTCGGTTGAAATTCAAAACTTGCAGACAAAAGAAACTTGGCAGGGAGCTTTCGAGCAAAAGTTAGTGTGGAATCCTGATAAGTCTTTCTCGGAACATCTTCAAACTTTGACTCGGCGGCAGGAAAAACTTGCAAATATGATTGAACGTTTGCAAGCGTTTGTGCCAAAGAAGAAATTACTGGAGTCGTTGAAGGAAGCTCCTTTGGAAACAACCTTTGTAAGTCTAGAAGAAGCAGGGCAGGCGCGTGATGAAGAAGCGCTTCTTGCTAACATTCAACAACAATTTCAATCGTTGACAAGAGCGCAGGAAGTTAAAGAAAGAGCTCAGTCAGATGTGGCAGAGCTAGAAAAATGGGCAAGTTTAGCCGTTACGCCGTCAGCACTTAAGCATTTTAAACACCTTCGTGCGTTTGTGGGAAGCATTCCAAGCAGTGAGAACAATCAGCTAAATGCTCGATTACGGGACTATCCTAATCTGGAAGTCCAAGAGATTTTCACCAGTACCACAGAAAGTGGAATTCTTGTGCTATGTAAAGCAGAAACAGCTAAGGAAATGCAAGCATTCTTGACAGAGCTTGGTTTCAAACCTTTTGAATATCCCTTTGAAGAATTGCCTAGTGAGCGCTTGACATCGTTAAAAGAAACGATAAAGGAACAAGAAACGGTTATCAGCTCAACGCAAACGCAGCTTGCAGCTTCCAGCAAGGAACTGCAACAGCTCAAACTTCAGTTGGACTATATTTTGAATCTTACTTCTCGCCAAGAAAGCAAGGGAGATCTTGCCAGTACGCAGAATTTGGTTGCTTTAGAAGGCTGGATTGAGCAAGAGCAGATAGAAGATTTGAAAATGGGTCTTGCGCAACAATTTGGTGGGGCTGTCTTGCTTCAAATCCATGAAATGGAGGCAGCTGATCGACAGCGAGTCCCGACAAAACTTAAAAATAATGCTCTGATTGAGCCCTTTGAGCTGGTGACAGAGATGTATTCGCTGCCGAAATACGAAGATAAAGATCCAACGCCCGTGGTTTCGGTCTTCTACTTTATCTTTTTTGGCATGATGGCAGCTGATATTGGCTATGGTCTGTTGCTCTTTGGCGGAACGACTTGGGCTTTGAAGACTTTATATGTTAAGCCAAGTCTAGCAAAGAATTTACGCTTTTTTAGAATTTTAGGAATCGGTGTTGCACTCTGGGGAGTGATTTATGGTTCTTTCTTTGGCTTCAAATTGCCTTTTGCGCTCATTGATACCAGCACAGATGTGATAACCATTTTGATTATTTCGGTCGTGATTGGCTTTGTAACAGTCATGACAGGACTTTTCCTTAGTGGCAAAAAGAACATTCGCATGAAGGATTATGCGGCAGCTTATAATTCAGGTTTTGCGTGGATGCTGATTCTCATTGGTCTGGCTTTGCTAGCAGCGGGGCGACTGTTCCCAACTCTTGCTATGGTCGGCTTTATCGGGCAATGGCTGGCTATTGTAAATGCTGTGGGCATTGTACTGGTTTCTATTATCAGTGCTAGGAGTTTGAAAGGTTTGGGTTCTGCACTGTTTAATCTATACAATATCAGCAGCTATGTGGGAGATTTGGTGAGCTTTACGCGACTCATGGCTTTGGGGCTTGCTGGTGCAAGCATTGGCTCAGCCTTTAACTTAATTGTTAGTCTCTTTCCGCCTTTTGCTCGCTTTAGTATTGGGATTGTGCTGTTTCTCGCCCTCCACGGTATCAATATGTTTCTCTCCTTTTTATCAGGCTATGTGCACGGAGCGCGTTTGATTTTTGTTGAATTTTTTGGGAAATTCTACGACGGTGGCGGAAAAGCTTTTAAACCTTTGAAGCCAGCAGAGAAATATGTCCGCTACAAAAAATAGCACAGCGAAATTATTTTAGCAACTCAGCTAGAAGTTTTATGTCATTAACAAAATTACTAAATAAATAATGTTTACTATTAGAAATGGAGTTTATTCATGCAAGCTTTTTCATCTTATTTTTCAACTTACGGTGGTGCTTTTTTTGCCGCACTCGGTGTGGTTTTTGCGATTTTTCTCAGCGGTATCGGTTCTGCGCGCAATGTCGGTTCAACCGGTCAGGCTGCGGCAGCCCTATTAAAAGAACAACCTGAGAAATTCGTTAGCGCTTTGATTTTGCAGCTTTTGCCAGGTACGCAAGGCTTGTACGGTTTTGTTATCGGGATTTTGATTTTCTTTAAAATCCAGCCTGAAATGGCTCTTCAGACAGGTCTAGCCCTCTTTTTTGCCGCACTTCCAATCGGAATTGTTGGTTATTATTCTGCTAAATACCAAGGAAATGTAGCAACCGCTGGCATGCAGATTTTGGCAAAGCGACCTGAAGATGTCATGAAAGGGGTTATCCTTGCTGCCATGGTAGAAACTTATGCTATCCTTGCCTTTGTTGTATCTCTTTTGATGGTTTTGAATGTAAAATGAGACAGGTTCAATGTCTTGAAACAAGATTTCATAGAAGGAGGCAGATATGGAATTTGAATCTCATTTGAGGGATTCGGTTTTGGAGCAAGCGCATGAAAATGGGCGGCAGCTATTAGCCGATGCTAAAGAATCTATTGAGCATGAAGCCAAAGAGCAAGAAGCGCAGTTGAAACAAGAAAAACTGCAACAGCGTGAGCAAGAAATAAAAGCGATCAATCGTCAGGTACAGCGTGAAGTGCAGCAGCTTGAAAATAAAAAACGCCAGTCTACTTTGGCGACCAAGCAAGGGATTTTGAAAGAATTATTTGCAAGGGCTTATGAGCAAATGGCGGTTTGGTCGGTCGAGCAGGAGCAGGCTTTCTTGGAGCAGGTCTTAAAAAAGTATCCGCAAGAAGAGCTTATTCTAACAGTTGGCTCTCGAACATTGGCAAAATATTCGGCTGGACAATTGGAACGATTGTTAGAGCACTATCCGCACGTAAGATTGGCCTCTTCTCCTGTGAATGGAGAAGCGGGTTTTCTCCTTTCGCGAGGCAACATTGATGATAATTACCTCTATCGCAATTTGGTGGATTCTTTGTGGCAGGAGGAGAGTTATCAGCTTGCTCAGACGATTTTCCAAGATGAAGCAGACTAAGGAGGCGTTCTATGAATGAAAAGACCTTCGCTCAAGTGAATACAGAAATTAGTATTCATGAGAGTAACTTTTTAAGCTTAGCGCAATACGAGCAGTTGTTGCGGACTTTCACTTCTGAAAGTCGGTCAGCAGCTTTGGAAGGAACGGTTTATAATCTGGATCATGAGCAACTAACAGACTTAAATGCGATTGAGAAGTTTCTCATGAAACATTTGTTTGCAGAGTACGCTTGGGCTTTTGAAATCAGTCCAGACTCTGCCTTGGTTGAGCTTTTTACGCTCAAATATACCTATCACAATCTTAAGGTGTTGCTTAAGCACAAGGCGACAGGTTTGAATTTAAAGCATCTGTTGATTTCTGTTGGACCTTATCCTTTAGATATTTTGGAGCATTTGGTTGCAACCTTTTCTGCTGAACATTGTCCTAAATTTATGGCGGATGAAATGGCAGCGACTTGGGCGGAATATCAAGATTATCAAGATGTACGCGTTCTGGAAATTGGAATGGATCTGGCTTATTTCAAGCACTTAAAAAGCTTGGAGTCTACATTTGAAGACGAACGGCTCAAGCAACTGGTGCGGTTGACAATTGATTTTTATAATGCAGTAACGGTGCAGCGAGCGATTCGGCACCAAAAACCGCACAGTTTTATGACGCAACTCTTATCTGATGAAGGCACTTTGACGAATGCGGAGTGGATTGAATTGGCAGAAAAAGGTCATCTTGCTAGCTGGTTTTCCAAAGTCAATCCATTAGAATTTGACGCGGAATTACGCACTTATGAAGAAAAAATGCGTTCGGGTAAACTGACAAATCTTGAACTGGAATATTTGGCAGACTTGGTTCAGTTTAAGCTCTTAGAGCAAGGGCGATTTGAAACAAGTGGTCCGCTTCCGCTCGCTCGTTATTTATTGGGAAAAGAGTTGGAAGTGAAGAATCTTCGACTTATTTTGACTGGTTTGACGAACCAACTTCCAGTAGAAATCATCAAAGAAAGGATGAGACCGATTTATGGCCAGTAAAACTTATAAAATTGGTGTGGTGGGGAACCGCGATGCCATTCTGCCTTTTCGCCTGATTGGTTTTCAGACTTTTCCAGTCACCGAAGCGACCGATGTGGTGAATACTTTACGACGACTGAGCCGAGAAGATTTTGCTATTATTTATTTGACAGAAGACATGGCTGCTGAAATCCCTGAAACGCTGGCTTACTATGATAAGCAAGTGTTGCCAGCGATTATCTTAATCCCGACTCATAAAGGAGTAACAGGATTAGGACAGAGACGTATTCGTAAGAACGTAGAAAAAGCAGTTGGACAGGATATATTGTGAGGTTTTTATAAAAATAAATGAATTAGGCCAGCCCATCGGGGATGCTCTGCCGCATTTTAAGCCGGGGGAATTGCCCAAGCTGGAGCGTATAGAAGGGCGGTATGCTGTTATTGAGCGTCTGTCCAAGGACAAGCATGGAGCGGATTTATATGAAGTGTATGGTTCGGATTCTCCTGCTGACATGTGGACTTATCTCTTTCAAAATCCTGTTCAAAGTCAGGATGAGTGGTCGGCCTTGCTAGATCAGATGCTGGCAGCTCCAGATCGTTTTTACTATGCCATTGTGGACAAGGAGAGTGGCAAGGCGCTGGGAACCTTCGCTTTAATGAGGATTGACCGAGGCAACCGTGTCATTGAGGCGGGGTCTGTGACCTATTCGCCCAAGCTGAAGCGCACCAGACTGGCTACGGAAGCCCAGTACTTGCTGGCGCGCTATGTCTTTGAAGAGTTGGAGTATCGCCGCTACGAATGGAAATGCGATGCACTCAATCAGCCTTCAAGGCGCGCAGCAGAAAGGCTTGGTTTTACCTACGAGGGCACTTTTCGTCAGGCAGTTGTTTATAAGGGGCGCAACCGAGATACTGATTGGCTAGCCATGATTGACAGGGACTGGCCAGCGGTCAAAACCCGTTTAGAAAAATGGCTAAGCCCAGATAATTTTGATGAAAATGGGCAACAAATAAAAGCCTTATCTGATTTTTAAAATAAGAAGTATCAATTTTTGCTGTAGAGATAGCTAAGAAGGGTTTCAAGCTCACGGCAAGGATAGAAAATAAGCAAAAATCTCCCAAAGAATGGAGGAAGATTGTGAGTCAAGGAAAGATTATAAAAGTTTCAGGTCCTTTGGTGGTCGCCTCTGGGATGCAGGAAGCGAATATTCAGGATATTTGTCGTGTGGGCAATTTGGGCTTGATTGGGGAAATCATTGAGATGCGTCGAGATGAGGCCTCCATTCAAGTATATGAAGAAACCTCTGGGCTTGGACCAGGAGAGCCGGTGGAAACGACGGGGAGTCCGTTGTCGGTCGAATTAGGACCGGGGCTGATTTCGCAAATGTTTGACGGAATTCAGCGACCTTTGGCACGCTTTCAAACGGTGACGCAGAGTGATTTCCTGGTGCGCGGAGTGCAGCTGCCTCATCTGAATCGTGAGACCAAGTGGGACTTTGTGCCTTATCTGGAGATTGGAGCAGAGGTGACCGCTGGAGACATTCTGGGCACGGTTCAAGAAACCGAGCTGGTAGTCCACCGCATTCTAGTGCCGATTGGTGTTAGTGGTCGTGTGACTAAGATAGAAGCGGGGAGCTATACTGTCGATCAGCCTATCTATGAGATTGAGCAGGCAGACGGCTCCGTCTTTGTCGGCAGTCTCATGCAGAAGTGGCCGGTTCGCCGAGGTCGCCCATTTGCTCAAAAGCTGATTCCAGAGGAGCCTTTGGTGACGGGCCAACGAGTGATTGATACCTTTTTCCCCGTGACCAAGGGCGGTGCGGCTGCTGTCCCAGGTCCTTTTGGAGCAGGCAAGACCGTTGTTCAGCACCAGGTCGCTAAATTTGCCAATGTGGATATCGTTATCTACGTGGGCTGTGGCGAGCGGGGCAATGAAATGACCGATGTACTGAATGAATTTCCAGAGTTGATTGATCCAGCAACTGGTCAGTCTATCATGCAGCGAACTGTTCTGATTGCTAACACGTCTAATATGCCAGTTGCGGCGCGTGAGGCTTCTATTTATACAGGAATTACAATTGCTGAGTACTTCCGAGACATGGGCTACTCTGTGGCCATTATGGCAGATTCGACCTCACGTTGGGCAGAAGCTCTGCGGGAAATGTCCGGGCGTTTGGAAGAAATGCCGGGCGATGAAGGCTATCCTGCCTATCTCGGCAGTCGGATTGCTGAATATTACGAACGAGCCGGTCGGGTGAAAACCTTAGGTAGTGACGAGCGCGAGGGAAGTATTACTGCAATTGGTGCTGTTTCCCCTCCAGGTGGAGATATTTCAGAGCCCGTCACGCAAAATACTCTACGGATTGTCAAGGTCTTCTGGGGATTGGACGCTCAGTTGGCACAACGTCGTCATTTTCCTGCGATTAACTGGCTTAGCTCTTACTCGCTTTATCTAGACGAGGTAGGTCAATATATCAATCAGCATGAGCAGTTGGCTTGGTCGGAAAAAGTGACCAAGGCGATGAATGTTCTTCAAAAAGAGAGTGAGCTACAGGAAATCGTGCGGCTGGTTGGTCTGGATTCTCTGTCTGAAAGGGATCGTCTCACCATGAATACAGCTAAAATGATTCGTGAGGATTACCTGCAGCAGAATGCTTTTGACGAAGTGGATACTTACACTTCTTTTAAAAAACAAGTAGCTTTGCTCACTAATATTTTAACATTTGATGAGGAAACCAATCGTGCCTTGAATTTAGGTGCCTACTTTACCGAAATCATGAACGGTACTGTGGAGCTGCGAGATCGAATTGCTCGCTCTAAATTTATCCCAGAAGAGCAGCTGGATGCAATTCGGAATTTGGATGCTGTTATTCGAGAAAACTTACATGATATTCTTGCCCAAGGAGGAGCAGACAATGAACGTGATTAAAGAATACCGTACCGTCAGCGAAGTTGTTGGTCCTTTGATGATTGTGGAGCAAGTTGAGGGTGTGCATTTTAATGAGCTGGTGGAAATCCAGCTCCATGATGGAACCAAGCGTCAGGGACAGGTCTTGGAAGTGCAGGAAGACAAGGCGATGGTGCAGCTGTTTGAAGGCTCCAGCGGTATCAATCTAGAAAAAGCCAAGGTTCGTTTTACTGGTCGACCGCTTGAATTGCCAGTGTCAGAAGATATGGTAGGACGAATTTTCAACGGTATGGGCAAGCCTATTGACGGGGGGCCTGACATTTTGCCTGAGAAATATCTAGATATTGACGGTCAAGCGATCAATCCAGTCGCGCGAGATTATCCCGATGAGTTTATCCAGACGGGGATTTCAGCTATTGATCACCTCAATACTTTAGTTCGAGGACAAAAATTGCCAGTTTTCTCTGGTTCAGGTCTGCCTCACAAGGAATTGGCTGCCCAAATTGCTCGTCAAGCTACGGTGCTCAATTCAGAAGAAAATTTTGCGGTGGTTTTTGCGGCTATGGGGATTACCTTTGAAGAAGCCGAATTTTTCATGAATGATTTGCGAGAGACGGGAGCTATTGATCGCTCTATCCTCTTCATCAACCTAGCCAATGATCCTGCTATTGAGCGGATTGCGACACCGCGGATTGCCCTGACTGCCGCTGAATATTTGGCTTATGAAAAAGACATGCACGTTCTCGTCATCATGACAGACATGACGAACTACTGTGAGGCCTTGCGAGAAGTATCCGCTGCTCGTCGAGAAGTGCCAGGACGCCGAGGCTATCCGGGTTATCTCTATACTAATCTTTCCACTCTTTATGAACGAGCAGGGCGCTTGGTGGGGAAGAAAGGCTCGGTGACGCAGATTCCTATCCTCACCATGCCTGAGGATGATATCACTCATCCCATTCCTGATTTGACTGGTTACATTACTGAGGGTCAGATTATCCTGTCGCGTGACCTTTACAACAGCGGTTATCGTCCACCGATTAATGTACTGCCGTCTCTTTCGCGTCTTAAGGATAAGGGCTCTGGCGAGGGAAAGACTCGGGGAGACCATGCAGCGACTATGAATCAGCTCTTTGCAGCTTATGCACAAGGCAAACAAGCCAAAGAATTAGCGGTTGTACTGGGAGAATCCGCCTTATCTGACACCGATAAGCTCTATGTTCAATTTACCGAACGATTTGAAAAAGAGTACATCAATCAAGGTTTTTATACCAATCGGACGATTGAAGAAAGTCTGGATTTAGGCTGGGAATTGTTGTCTATCTTGCCACGGACGGAGCTTAAGCGGATCAAGGACGATATGATTGATCAATATTTACCAGAAAGCAAGCAGAACATTTAAGGAGGTGAGTCGATGACTCGTTTGAATGTCAAACCAACCCGAATGGAGCTGAACAATCTAAAAGAGCGACTGAAAACAGCTACTCGCGGTCACAAACTCCTCAAGGATAAACGGGATGAACTGATGCGTCGTTTCATTGAGGCTGTTCGCGAGAACAATCACTTCCGCCAAAAAGTTGAATCAGCTCTGGTCGGCCACATGCAGGATTTTGTATTGGCAAAAGCCTTAGAAAGCGACCTCATGGTAGAAGAGATTTTTGCTGTTCCTATGCGAGAAGTCAACCTTCATATCGAACAGGAAAATATCATGAGTGTGCAGGTGCCAAAAATGCATGCTCATATTGACAATCCTTATGGTGATGACGAGGGAGATGTAGTTTATAGCTATGTGGCATCTAACAGCCAAATGGATGAGACGATTGAGGATATGGGCAACTTATTGCCCGACCTCCTGCGCTTAGCAGAAATTGAAAAGAGTTGCCAGCTGATGGCAGATGAGATTGAAAAGACCCGCCGTCGGGTCAATGGCTTAGAGTATGCAACCATTCCAGATCTCACAGAAACCATTCATTATATCGAAATGAAGCTAGAAGAAGCCGAACGCGCTAGTCTAGTAAGAGTAATGAAGGTGAAATAAACTACAAAATAATTAAAAAGAGTCCAGCGATAGAAGTTGACGAAATGTTTGATAAACATGTGAAGTCATCTTTGTTTGCCCGACTTTTTTTGTTCAGTTCAGCAAAAAGAAAAAGCGTTAAAAATTGCATTTACAACTTTTGATTCACATGCTCATGAGAAATATATAGAATAAGGAGATTTGGATAGATTATCTCAATTTAGTAAAGATAAACAGCTATTCCCTCTCACTTTTTCCATAAAAATGCGAGAATTTTCTGATAAATCATGTTATAATAAAGCAGACTACACGAAAGGGACGGAAATTCATGACTTTAGTTTATCAATCAACGCGTGACACAAACAATACGGTGACAGCCAGTCAGGCTATTTTGCAGGGGTTAGCAACGGATGGTGGTCTCTTTACGCCGATTTCTTATCCGCAGATGGAACTGGATTTTACTAAACTCAAAGACGCCTCCTATCAGGAAGTTGCAAAATTGATTTTATCTGCTTTCTTAGATGATTTTACAGTTCAAGAGCTGGATGACTGCATTAACAATGCCTATGACAGCAAATTTGACACACCAGAGATTGCTCCCTTGGTGAAACTGAACGGGCAATACAATTTGGAACTTTTCCATGGTTCTACGATTGCTTTCAAGGATATGGCCTTGTCTATCCTCCCACATTTGATGACGACAGCAGCGAAAAAGCATGGTTTGAAAAATAAAATTGTCATTTTGACGGCGACTTCTGGTGATACCGGAAAAGCAGCTATGGCAGGCTTTGCCGATGTGCCAGGAACGGAAATCATCGTCTTTTACCCTAAAGACGGTGTCAGCAAGGTTCAGGAGCTGCAAATGACCACTCAGACGGGGGACAATACTCATGTGGTGGCTATTGAGGGCAATTTTGATGACGCCCAGACCAATGTTAAACGTATGTTTAATGACGCGGCTCTTCGTGAGCGGCTAGCAGCGCACAAGTTGCAATTTTCTTCTGCTAACTCCATGAATATCGGGCGTTTGGTGCCACAGATTGTTTACTATGTTTATGCCTATGCACAATTGGTTAAAACCGGTCAGATTCAGGCAGGCGAAGCAGTTAATTTTGCTGTTCCAACTGGAAACTTCGGCAATATCTTAGCAGCCTATTATGCTAAACAAATCGGTCTTCCGGTGGGCAAGTTGATTTGTGCTTCTAATGAAAATAATGTCCTAACAGATTTCTTTAAGACACATGTTTATGACAAAAAGCGCAGTTTTAAGGTAACTTCTAGTCCGTCTATGGATATTTTAGTTTCTTCAAACTTAGAGCGTTTAATTTTCCACCTGTTAGGAAATAGTGCAGAAAAGACAGCGGATTTGATGAAGTCTCTCAATCAGCATGGTCAGTATGAGTTGACTGATTTTGCCCCAGCTATTTTAGAACTCTTTGCGGCAGAATATGCCACCGAAGCTGAAACAGCATCTGAGATCAAACGAGTTTATGAGGCGTCTGATTACATTGAAGATCCGCACACAGCGGTCGCTTCAGCTGTTTATCAAAAATACCGGACAGCTACAGGTGATGAGACTACGACTGTTATTGCTTCAACCGCCAGTCCTTACAAATTCCCAGTTGTGGTAGTCGAAGCTGTAACGGGACAAAGTGGTCTTAGTGACTTTGAAGCCTTAACAAAACTCCACGAGATTTCAGGAGTTGCAGTGCCTTCTGCAGTTGCTAACCTAGAAAACGCACAAGTCCGCCATAAAACGACTGTCGCTGCTGACCAAATGCAGGCAGCAGTAGAGAGTTATCTAGGGCTTTAATTAAAGGTATTATCAACGCTCAGCTGGTCAGCCAACTGGGTGTTTTTATTTTGCAAAAGTATCTATGTGGTTAAGATGTTGTAAGCTTGGTGCAGAAAAGTGTATAATCAATCTTAGGAGTTTTTAATAGATGACCAATTACAAAAAGATTTTAAACATCGCTTTACCAGCTATGGCAGAAAATTTTCTGCAAATGTTAATGGGAATGGTGGATTCGTATTTAGTAGCGAGTCTCGGTCTCGTGGCTATTTCAGGGGTTTCCGTTGCGGGCAATATCATCAGCATTTACCAAGCCATTTTTATTGCGCTGGGAGCAGCGGTATCTAGTCTCATTTCTAAAAGTTTGGGAGAAGGAGATCGAGACAATCTAGCTTATCACACTAACGAAGCCATTAAATTAACTCTGATTTTGAGTGTCTTTCTGGGGCTCCTCTCTCTTGTTTTTGGACGCCAGATATTAGCTTGGCTGGGAACGGAGCCTGCCGTCGCCAATGCAGGCGGTCTTTATCTAGCTTTAATCGGGGGAACGATTCTCCTTTTGGGTCTGACGACTACGCTAGGCTCCTTGATTCGGGCAACTAGCAACCCTCGACTGCCCATGTATATCAGTTTTTTAAGCAATCTGCTCAATGTCCTTTTTTCCAGTCTTGCAATTTTTATTTTCCACATGGGAATTGTTGGGGTGGCGCTGGGCACCATTTTAGCCCGTCTGGTAGGCGTTTTGATTTTATGGAAAGAATTATCTCTGCCTCTGGCATCTTGGAGTTGGAAGCTGGACTGGGAACTGTTGCGTTTATCTCTGCCAGCTGCTGGAGAGCGGCTGATGATGCGGGCTGGGGACGTGGTGATTATTGCTATTATCGTTAAGTTCGGGACAGATGCTGTTGCGGGAAATGCTATTGGGGAGGTTTTGACCCAGTTCAACTATATGCCAGGCTTTGGAGTCGCTACCGCAACGGTTATGTTGGTGGCTCATGCAGTAGGACAGGCAGATTTTCAGGCAGTTAGGAAGCTGACGAAGCAGACCTACTGGCTATCTCTAGGGCTCATGTTACCGGTGGCTTTACTTATTTTTGCGCTGGGTCAACCACTAACACATCTTTATACAAAGGACAGCAGCGCTGTGACAGCTAGCTTGTCGGTCATTCTGTTTTCACTTTTGGGTATGCCTATGACAGCAGGGACAGTCATCTACACGGCTGTTTGGCAAGGATTGGGAAATGCCAAGTTACCTTTTTATGCCACGACTGTTGGTATGTGGCTGATTCGCATTGTAGCGGGCTATTTTCTGGGAGTAACTCTGGGATTGGGCTTGTCCGGAGTTTGGAGCGCCACTCTTTTGGACAATGGCTTTCGCTGGATCTTTTTACAAATCATCTATCAACGAAAAATGAGGAAAATAACATGACAAAAGCTTTTATTTGGGATTTGGACGGAACCTTGCTGGACTCTTATGATGCGATTTTAGCGGGGCTTGAGGAAACCTATATGCACTATGGCTTGGATTTTGACAGACCAGCTATCCATGCTTATATCTTGCAACATTCTGTTCAGAAATTACTGGAAAAAGTCGCAACAGCAAAAGGTTTAGATGCTGAAGAGATGAACCGCTTTCGAGGTCAAAGTTTGCAAGAGAAAAATGCTCACATTCAGCTCATGGATGGTGCTAAGGCTATTTTTGTTTGGGCGCAGGAAGCAGATATTCAGCAGTTTGTCTATACTCATAAAGGGAAAAATGCTTATCAAATTTTGGCGGATTTAGAGATTTTGGATTATTTTACAGAAATCGTGACTACTGCTAATGGATTTGCAAGAAAGCCCGACCCAGAAGGTGTGAATTATCTTGTAGAGAAATACCAGCTGGATAAGGCAAGCACTTACTATATCGGTGACCGGACGTTGGATGTAGATGTTGCCTTTAACAGCGGTATTCAATCAATCAATTTCTGCGATGATCGACCAAACATTAATCACAAAATCAACTATTTACTAGAGATTAAACAGATAATCCGTTAAAGAAAGGCAAAATGCTTGCTTTTCTTTTTGTTGTGTTTTATGATTGACTTATCAATAGTTGACTAGTCAAGCAAAACCAGGAAGGAGAATATATGGTTGCCATTCATCACCTGCTGTATCAATTGCATTTAACTGATCAAGCTATCACGCAACTCTTTGAGCAAAAATTAGAAATTAGCTTAACGCGGTACGAGATCTTGAACTTTTTATTGGACAATGCTCCATGCAGTCAAGTTGCTGTGCAAGAGGTCTTAAAAATCGATCCCGCAGCATTGACTCGGCATTTCAAACTTTTAGAAGAGCACGGTTATGTTCAACGGAGCCGCAATCCCAAAAATCAACGAGAAGTTTTAGTGGATGTTACGAATGTTGCAAAAGAGCAGTTTCTGCACGAGCCACAGACCTATCATGTAGATGTCAAAAAGCAAATGGAAAAAGTTCTCTCGGATGATGAGCAAAGGACGCTGAGTACTTTATTAGAAAAACTTGTATCTGGCTTAGATCAGATTACCGTGGAAAAACATTAGAAAGAAGAAATGTATGTCACTCATTACTACTATACTAGCTACAATTGTCGCACTGGAACACCTCTATATCTTTTATCTAGAAAGTATCGCTACCCAGTCAGACAGCACCAGCCGAGTCTTTAACATGACAAAGGAAGAAATATCTCGCCCGTCCGTCACTTCCTTGTTTAAAAATCAAGGGATTTACAATGCCTTTTTAGCTCTTTTCCTACTATATAGCTTGTATATTTCACATAATTTAGAAATGGTGACCATTTTTGTTTTGTTTGTTATCGGGGTCGCAGCGTATGGTGCAGCCACAGCTAACAAGAAAATCATCTTGACTCAGGGCGGACCTGCGATTTTAGCTATTCTAAGCATTTTATTGTTTAAATAGCACCAAATATTAACCATTGTAAAAATATAAATTAACCACCGTTAATAGTTTGTGCTATAATATATAGTAGAAATAATTCTAGAATAGAAAGAATGATAGAAATGTCAGACAAAAAGGTTTCCTTAAGTGAAGTTAACCAAAGCATTGCAACGCCTAAAAACGCTGGTTTCTTTCGTACTTTATTAGCTTTTTCAGGGCCGGGAATGTTGGTTGCCGTTGGTTATATGGATCCGGGAAATTGGATTACAAGTGTTGTAGGTGGTGCCACCTATCGTTATTTGCTCTTATCAGCTGTCTTGGTTTCTTCTGTAATGGCTATGCAGTTACAACAAATGGCGGGAAAATTAGGAATTGTCACAAGGATGGATTTGGCACAAGCCATTGCGGCTCATACGTCAAAGCCAGTTCGCTATCTCCTTTGGGTTATTACAGAGTTGGCTTTAATGGCAACGGACTTGGCAGAAGTCATCGGTGCAGGGATTGCGCTTCATTTACTATTTGGTTGGTCTTTGTTATTTTCGATTCTGATTACAGTCTTTGATGTTTTCTTGTTGCTTTTTTTGATGAAATTAGGCTTTCGTAAGATTGAAGCAATCGTTGGAACGCTGATTTTAACTATTTTATTGATTTTCTTATATCTGGTGATCCTTGCAAAGCCCGATCTTCATCATATTTTATCAGGATATTTGCCAAATGTGGCAGCTTATCAACATACGGCTAGTAAAAATGGAACGTCCGTTTTGACCTTAGCACTGGGCATTGTAGGGGCAACGGTTATGCCACACAATCTGTATTTGCACTCTTCTATCGCCCAAACGCGAAAAGTTAACTACAAGGCTAAACAATCTGTACATGAAGCTGTACGGTTTATGACGTGGGACTCGAATATTCAATTGAGTTTGGCTTTTGTGGTTAATTCTTTGTTGTTGATTTTAGGGGCAGCATTATTCTTTGGACATGCGGATAAAATTGGTGCTTTTTCTGCAATGTACAATGCCTTAAAAGACCCTCAAATTGCTGGTGCTATTGCTAGTCCTATCCTCTCAACGCTCTTTGCAGTGGCTTTGTTAGCGAGTGGTCAAAACTCAACTATTACAGGAACTTTAACGGGACAAATTGTGATGGAAGGCTTCTTAAACATGAAGCTACCACCGTGGTTTCTCCGCTTGGTAACCCGCTTACTAGCTCTTTTACCGGTTGTGATTGTTGCTATTTTATACGGAGACAAAGAACAGGTGCTAGACAATCTTTTGGTCTATTCCCAAGTCTTTCTTTCAGTCGCCTTGCCATTTTCAATCTTTCCACTCGTATATTTCACCTCTAATAAAAAGCTCATGGGCGAATTTGTCAACAGCAAATGGAATACCTACTTAGCTTATGCCGTTTCTATTTTATTAACTATTTTGAATGTGAAACTTGTGGTTGATCTTTTTTAAAAATTTGTCTATCAGTTCAATTTTCTCTAGAATAAATAGCTTAAAAGCGCTATAATGAAAGTGGAAAGATTCTCATATACGGAGGTGTCAAGATGGACGAATTGAAAAAAGTTTTGCTGGCAGGGATTGGATTGACTTCCATGACTTATGATAAAGCTACCGAATTTGTCAAAGAATTGATTGCCAAAGGTCGCTTGACGGTGGATGAAGGCAAGCAGCTTCAGTCAGAGCTAAAGCGCAAAGTAAATGAAAAAACGGCTGAAAGTCCAGAGGAGCAATCAGATGATGTATATGCTACCAAGCAAGATATTGAGCGACTAGAAGATAAACTAGATCAGCTACTCAAAGGACTTTCAAAAACAGAAGAATAATCTTCCTGATAACGCAGTCACAACTTTATAAAGGCTGCGTTTTTTGCTAAACTAAAAGTAGGATTTGAAAGAAAAAATAATGATAACAAGCAGAATGAGGATAACCTTATGGCAAATAAACGCTTACGAGAGATTCTAACAGCCTTTAGTGCAGTCGGCTGGTCCAATCTGAAAGATCGAAAAAAACCGTTGGACGAGAAAAAAGCTCCCAAGCAATTGCGAGAAGCTTTTGAACAACTAGGACCCAGTTTTGTAAAAATCGGTCAAATTCTATCTACCCGTAGTGACTTATTGCCAGAAATCTATATCAAGGAATTAAGTAAGCTGCAAGATGATGTCAATCCTTTGGACAAAGAGACGGTTATGGCTGCGATTGAGGACGAATTAAAGCGTCCGATTGAGCAACTCTTTTCAGATGTTTCACAAGAGCATTTAGCGAGCGCTTCCGTGGCACAAACTCATCGTGCTGTTTTGTTAAATGGCGATGAAGTCGTACTGAAAATTCAGCGTCCGCACATTCAAGAGCAAATTACAGAAGACCTTGCTCTTCTGGTTCGTTTAGCCCGTCATTTTCCCAAACATTTGCTGCCCATGGTGGATTTGCCAAAGATTTTGCAACAGTTGCAGACAACATTGCTGAACGAAATTGACTTTCGCAACGAAGCTAAGTACATGGATGAATTTGCCCGCTACAATCAAGAGATTCCTTGTGTTGGTGTGCCAAAAGTCTATCCAGACTTTACCACTCCGCACTTGATTGTAGAAGAATACATTCCTGGTGTCCGTATCAATCAATATGCTTTTTTACAAGAGGCTGGCTATGACTTGGAAGATATTGGTCAGAAGCTCATGCTGAGCTTTATCAAACAAGTCTTTAAAGACGGTTTCTTTCATGGTGATCCACACCCCGGCAATCTTTTGATCTATGAAGGAAAGATTTATTTTATTGATTTTGGGATTATGGGGGAATTGGAAACGGGTTTTCGTGTGTCTCTAAACGACATGTTGTCTAGTTTTACGACACAGGATATTGACTCGATGACACAAGCCATTCTGACCATTACGACTGCTAGTGAACCAATCAATAAATTGCAATTAGAGCAAGATGTTGAACGCATGCTAACCAAATACGGGAATTTAGAGTTAGGCTCCTTGTCTATTACAGATATGTTTGAGGATGTAGTAACGATTTGTACGCGTCATCATTTGCAAGTACCATCCCAGATGACGATCTTAGAAAAAGCAGCCTTGCAAATTGAGGGACTTTTCCGCGAGTTAGCTCCTAACATCAATCTGATGACTTTAGCCAAGCAATATTTCCTCGAAAATATGAAATCAGACATCTTGCACCAGACTTTGAGTTACGATTCTTTCTTAATCGAACTGCTCTACTTGCTGCGACATGGGAAAAGTATCCCAAGACGGCTTCATCAGCTAGTGGAGCAGATTGTGAATGGTCGCTTGGTCGTCAATCATGACTTAATTGACTACAATCAACGTTTTCGTCGTATCGAATCCGTAGCCAATCGTCTTGTACTAAGCCTTATCTTCCTAGCTTTATTACTGACAGGTGGAATTTTAACCCTCAATCCATATACGCTATTCTTAGCAAAATTTCTTTTTGTCTTAGCGACAATGGTATTGCTGTGGTTACTCTATCTCATCATTCGCTCCACAAGATGAGAAGACAAAAAAGAGCGCGACAAGTTGAATTTTTGAAAATCACAACTTATCTCGTTCCTACAATCTTAAAATAGCATATTAGAAATTAGACATTAGCATCTTGAAAGTTGAATTATTTTGTTTGAGGCTGAACAACAGTTCTCTGGTTTCAAAGCTCTTTGTCTACTAAATCAACTACAACTTGCGAAGCAAAGTACTTCTTCATTCATTTTTCAAGCTCGAAAGAGCTGTGGAGTGAGACTGTGAACTAAGAATTTTCAATATTAGTTCGGTCTCACTCCTTTTCTTTATCTTCCAAACTATTTGTAACGATTAGTTTGTCATTAGAGGAAGCTTGCTTGAAACGAACATAGTCCGTTAAAGGGAAATGAATCAAATTTAAAAAAGTCTCGGAAAACTGCTCAGGCGGTGTGGGTTCAGGTTGGGTAATCCAAATTTCAATAAAGATGAGAATACCTCCAACAAGAACCTGCGATGCCTTTTCTTTTGGAATGTTTAATTTTTGATAATCAATCGTAATGTGCTGCTCAATCCATTGACCATACGTATTTCTTAAAAAATCTCTCCAATAGGGATCTGCTGCTGTCTTAAAGAGACAACTGATTTGCCTTCGGTGGGTGTATAAGATAGGAATAACCACTTCTGCAAAAAAGACAAAAGGATCAGGATAAACTTTCTTATCATAACCTTGAAAAATCAGTTGAAATTCAGCATCAAGCTCTTTATGAATATAATCTAGAATTTCATAATTTCCATTAAAATGGCGTTTGTAAATCGCTTGTCTTGAGATTCCTGCTTTTTGCGCAATTTCTGCTAAAGAAAAATGCGATTTCTGAGGATTTTCCATTGAAAGTTCAAAAAAAGCTTCTAAAATCTTCTCTCTTGTATTAAGTACCATCTTACTCTCTCCTTATACATATTTTAATGTAAAAAATATATGTAGTCTAGCGAAAAATCTGGAAAAAGTTTACGTTTTGTAAACAAATTTACAATAAAAAATGTGTATAAATATAAAATCAGCATAACTAAACTGTATTTTGCCTTAGATTTAAAGAAACTGACTTAAAATCAGATACTATCGGCATCACAATAAAGCAGGGCTTCTTAATCTCTGCTAAGGATTTACCTCACTACAGAGATTGCAGATCCAGTAAAATATTTTTTAAATAACTTATCAAAAACTTTACAGACTGTCAAGAAATAGAGAGAGAATACAGGTCATTTTGATTGAAAGTGCTATAAAGGGGTTGGTATAATGGTTTTATTAGAAGTTTGTACTTTTATGCAAAATTCTAAAAAACTATAGAAAGGAAATCGTAATGATTAAAAAAATGATGAATCTTGTTGGGGTAGCATTATTGCTGGCTTCAACAATCTTATCACCGGCTAGTGCTGTTGCTCAAACGCTGACGAATCAATCTTCAGCATTGACAACTCAGTCAGAGACGAAAAAAGGTTTGGAAAATTCGTCTAGAGAAGAAGAGACAGCTAAACAAACAACACCTTCTACTGACTCGACAGGGACAAATGACAGTTCTAGCCAAGAGAAAAAGGCTGAAATGCCTGCTTCTGAAAATAAAACGGAAGCAAGTGCTGATTCGAGCCAAGTAAAAGAAGATACTGCTTCAAAGAAAACTGATAATGTGGAGGAAAAAAACGAAAGCAAACCAGGAGCACCCCCTGCCTTAACACCTAGAAGCGAAGGAAGCAAGTACGATCTTTCTAGCGCTGCAAATGCTAAAGAATGGAATGATGTTATCACAGAAATGTATGTGACAAACAAAGATGGAAACCCTATCCCCCCAAAGGGGGTACAGATGTGGGAAACTTTCCAAGTGCATGTAAAATTTAGCCTTCCGAATAACACAGTTAATGAAGGCGACACCACAACTATTACGTTACCAGAAACTTTACGATTTCCAGAATGGACAGACTTTGAAGTTAAGGATTCAAAAGATAAAGTTGTTGCGCATGCAAAAATCAACCCCACAACTAAAACGATTACGTTGACCTATACAAAATATCCTTCTGAACATTCGGATGTTTTAGGAGAACTGTTCTTTTATGCAGCCGTTGACCATAATAAAGTTAAAATAGAAAAAGACATAGATCTTGATTTTAAAGTGGGTCATAAAACTAAGATTGGTGGAAAACTTCATTATCAAGGCCCTGGAAAGAAAATCGAAAGTATACTAGAAAAAAGTGCTTGGCAAGATGGAGCTAACAAATCTCTTCTTCAGTATGCTCTTGCTATCAATAGAAAAGGTATTGATTTAAAAGAAGTCAATATTCAAGATAGGCTGGACGACGATGCTAAGGGGATTCAAATTGATCAGAGCAGTATCCGTATATATGAAGTAAGATGGTCCTGGAAAAATGGTGAGTGGAAACACGATAATGAGAAAGATGTTACAACTAACCACCAGATAAAAATGGATGATGATAAACGTGGCTTCCAAACTCACTTAGGAAATATTGGGACTAAAGGTTACTATATCAGATATCAAGTTAAAACTAACTATGAACCGGTGGGTGGAGAAGTTTTTAAAAATAAGGCAAAACTTTCTTCAAAAGATAAAATTTCGGAAGAAGTCAATATCTCTTTAGTATATCGAGCTGCTGGCGGATTTGCAGAAGGTTATGTTTACTCAATGAACTTGCATAAAGAAGACGAAAAAACAAAACAAGCTTTAGCTGGTGCAAAATTTAAAGTAATGCGTGACAGTAATAAGAAAGTCATTGGTGAGTATACAACAGATCCAAACGGTGATATTACAATTCCTAATCTGTTAAAAGACGATTATACGATTGAAGAAGTGGAAGCTCCAAAAGGATACCAAAAATCAACTGAAAAGATTCGTGTTAAGCCAACTGACTTTGGAACAGACAAAGCTTACAGAAAAACAATCACTAATAAGAAAGATGAAAAAGTTTCTGCTCAACTTCAGGTTGAGAAAGAACTGATTGGTCGCCAACTGAGAGATAAAGAATTCACGTTTGAATTGAAGAAACAGGGTGAACAAACTCCGATTCAAACAAAATCAAATGATGCTGACGGGAAAGTAACATTTGATGCTCTTGAATTTACCGAAGAAGGAACATATAACTATACTATTTCTGAAAAACG
This sequence comes from Streptococcus sp. HMSC36C04, assembly GCF_001839535.1. NCBI lineage: Bacteria > Bacillati > Bacillota > Bacilli > Lactobacillales > Streptococcaceae > Streptococcus > Streptococcus sp. HMSC36C04. The sequence goes on from NZ_KV841583.1 coordinate 78,999, forward strand.
TGAAGACCATCCTGAAAAGGGAATCTACTATGATCCAAATGATATTCAAGTAACAGTAAAAGTCTCAAGGAATCAAGAAGGTAAGCTAACTACTGAAGTCACTTATAAAGGTAAGGATGACAAAGGTGGTTTAGAAGATAAAAAGAAATTCACCAATCATTATATTCCAGATAAAACAAAGGGAAATCTTTTGGTGAAGAAAGAACTAATCGGTCGTAAACTTCAAGCAGGTGAATTTGAGTTTGACCTAAAAGAGAATGGGCAAATTCTCCAAACTGTGAAAAATGATGCTGACGGAAAAGTTCAATTCAAAGATATTGAATATACTAAAGCAGGAACCTATGAGTATACCATTAGTGAAAAAGCTGGTGATGTTCCAGGAGTTGAATATGAACCGA
>NZ_KV841583.1:79496-95053 GCF_001839535.1 Streptococcus sp. HMSC36C04
TGAACCGAATCTTATCTCGGCAACTGTAACTGTCAAAGATAAGGGAGGAAAACTTGAAGTTACAAAGGTCACTTATTCGAAAGCTGGTGAGGAGACTAAAAAACCAACTTTTGAGAATCGCTATACTCCAGGAAAGACTTTCGCTCGATTAGAAGTGAACAAAGTTCTTACGGGCCGTCAGCTACAAAAAGACGAGTTTGAGTTTGAGTTGACTGGTAAGGAAGATCATATTCACCAAACGAAGAAAAACACTGCAGCCGGGAAAGTCCAGTTCGATCGGATTGAATATACTAAAGCAGGTGAATACCATTACACTATTAAAGAAAAAAACAATGGTCTAGGTGGTATCACTTATGATTCGAAAGAAATAAAAGTTACTGTCAAAGTTACAGATGACGGCAAAGGAAAACTGAATTCTGAAATTTTCTATGAAAATGATGATCAAACTTTCAAGAACACATACTCAGCTACTAAAACAAATGTACAACTCTCTGTTAAGAAAGCATTGACTGGTCGCAAACTGAAAGCACAAGAGTTTGAGTTTGATTTAGTTGATAATACTGAGGTTAGTCCAACTGTCGGTAAAATCTTGCAAACTGTTAAAAATAACGCCAATGGTGAGGTCAATTTCAAATCATTGGAATATACTAAAGCAGGAACTTATGAATATTTTATCCGAGAGAACAAAGGTTCTGCACCAGGAGTTACCTATGACCAAAAATTTATCACGGTAACAGTAGAAGTCAAGGAGAAATCCGGTAAACTTGAAGTTAGCAAAGTGACTTATATGACAGATGGAGAAGAAATTAAAAAACCAACTTTCAATAATCGCTATACTCCAGTTAAAACATCTGCTAAGTTAGAGGTGAAAAAGGTTTTAACAGGTCGTCCTCTTCAAGAAGGTGAATTTGAATTTGAACTCAAAGATCTACAACGAAATAAAAAGATTTTAGAAACTGTAAAAAATACGGCTGATGGTAAGGTTCAATTCAAAGAGCTTAAATATACTAAAGCAGGAATCTATCATTATACCATTAGTGAAAAGGCTGGTGATGTTCCAGGAGTTGAATATGAACCGAATCTTATCTCGGCAACTGTAACTGTCGAAGATAAGGGAGGAAAGCTTGAAGTTACAAAGATCACTTATTCGAAAGCTGGTGAGGAGACGAAGGATCCAACCTTTATCAACCAATACACTCCAGGAAAAACGTTTGCCCGATTAGAGGTAAATAAAATTCTGACAGGCCGTCAGCTACAAAAAGACGAGTTTGAGTTTGAGTTGAAGGAAGATGGTAAACCAGATGTTCTTCAAACGGCTAAAAATGATGCCCAAGGAAAAGTTCGGTTCCAAGTTATTAACTACGACAAAGCAGGTGAGTACCACTACACCATTACAGAAAAAAATAATGGTCTGACAGGAGTTACTTATGACTCGAGCAAAGTCAAAGTCACAGTTAAAGTAACGGATGATGGTAAAGGGAAGCTAAGTACTACTGTGACTTATGACGGTGGTAAAACGACCTTTAAGAATACGTTCACACCAAAAGAAATCACAGTGCCACTGCAGGTGACAAAAGCCTTAACGGGTCGAAATCTACAAGATGCCGAGTTTGAGTTTGAATTGTACGATGGACAAAACAAGCTACTTGAAACAGTTAAAAATAAAGCGGATGGTACGATTCCTTTCACAGCTCTTAAGTTCACCAAGACTGGTCTCTATAACTATCTTATCAAAGAGAAAGCTGGTAAGGTTCCAGGTGTTGACTACGATAAACAACCAATTAAGGTTACCATTCGTGTTCAACAGGAAGAGGATGGACAGTTGATTTACAATATCGTCTACCTCGGTTTTGACGAGAGCGGTAAGAATAAAATTTCTAAACAAAGCTTTACAAATAAATATACTGCCAAAGGTACCGATGCTACTTTCTCTGTCACGAAGAAATTAACCGGACGTGCTTTGAAGGATGGCGAGTTTAGTTTTGATCTGAAAGAAGATGGCAAGGCAGATGTTCTTCAAACCAAGAAGAATGATAAAGCTGGTAAGGTTCAATTTGATGCAATCAAGTATCAAACTGTTGGTACCCACAAGTACACCATTACAGAGAAAAACACAGGATTGGGTGGTGTGACTTACGACACCAAGACCATCAAGGTAACAGTTGAAGTCACTGATAATGGTAAAGGTCAGCTTGTTTCAAAAGTAACCTATGAAAACAATGACCAAACTTTCAACAATACATACTCTAGTCAAAAGGTTAGTGCACAACTAAGCGTGACCAAAGAACTGACAGGTCGTGCATTAAACGATCAAGAGTTTGAATTCGAATTAGTTGGATCTGATGACAACGTTCGTCAGACGAAGAAAAATGTAGCAGATGGTCGTGTCACTTTTGATGCGATTGACTATACAAAAGTTGGCACTTATCATTACACCATCAAAGAGAAAGACAATGGATTAGGCGGTGTAACTTACGACAAGAAAGAAATCAAGGCAACTGTAAAAGTCACTGATGATGGCAAAGGTCAGCTAGTTGCTCAAGTATCTTATGATACAGCTAATCCAACCTTCCGCAATACTTACCTTGCTAAGGAAACAACTGCGACATTAGAAGCGAACAAAGTGCTAACGGGTCGCGAATTGAAAGAGAATGAATTTGCCTTTGACTTGATTGGCCCAGACGGTAAAGTGGTGGAAACCGTTAAGAACGCTAAAGATGGTAAGATTTCCTTCAAAGAGTTGACATTCAAAATAGCTGGAACTTATACTTATACCATTAAGGAACAAGCCGGTACTTTAGGTGGTGTGAAATATGACACCAAAGTGGTTAAAGCAACGGTAACTGTCACGGATGATGGTAAAGGTCAACTACATACAACAGTTGCTTATGAAAACAACCAAAACACCTTCACGAATACTTATTCAGCAGATAAAGCAACTGCGACTCTTTCTGCTAAGAAGCTATTAGAAGGTCGTAACCTCAAAGAAGGGGAATTTGAATTTGAACTGACTGGTACAGACGATCAAGTTCGCCAAACGAAGACAAATGCACAAGATGGTAGCGTCACTTTCGATACCATTGAGTATACTAAGGCGGGTACTTATCACTACACCATCACCGAAAAAGATACGAAACTCGGTGGCGTGAAATATGACACCAAAGTGATCAAAGCGACAGTCACTGTTACAGACGATGGTCAAGGCCGCTTAGTAACAAAAGTTGCTTATGAAAAAGATGATCAGACCTTCAAGAACACTTATTCCGCTGCAAAAACAAACGCACAACTCTCTGTTAAGAAAGCCTTGACAGGTCGTGCTTTGAAAGATGGCGAGTTTGAGTTTGAATTGAAAGGCCAAGATGATAAAGTTACTCAAAGCAAGAAGAATGCTCAAGATGGCAGTGTCACTTTCGATACGATTGAGTATACGAAAGCTGGCACTTACCACTACACAATCACCGAGAAGGATACAAAACTTCAAGGAATCACTTATGATAAGAAAGTGATTAAGGTGACGGTAACTGTCACAGATGATGGTAATGGTCATTTGGTTGCCAAAGTAAGTTACGACAAGAACATCAAGACATTTGAAAATCGCTATACTCCACCGAAGAAGGACTTACCGAAGACAGGTACGGTCATTCATACGTTAGCTATTTTCATTGGAATTATCGCCTTAATCGGTGCAGTTTATCTCATCAAAAAGAAATCTTGATAAAATCAAGGTTGCAGAAAAACTATAAGTCTAAAATTGGAAATCTAGTGAGAATTCTCTCAAGAAATGGAGTCTCTCTTTAGATTTCCTTTTTGATGTTTAGGGGAGAAAATGGTGTGAGAAGCAATGGAAGAATTGAAGTCATTTTCGTGGAAAAAACGAACGCGAAAGAAGCTATATAAAGGCTTGAGGTGATTCTCAGGCTTTTCTTATGAAAAAGGCGCTGAAATTTTCACTTGACTCTTATTTTCTTTATGATATACTTAACTAGTAAAGAATTAACTGGTTAATCAGAAAAGGAGAAAAATGAGTCAGCTAGCACATGAAATTGATCGTTTTTTAAATGAAATCATTTTAAAATCCGAGAATCAACATGAGATTTTGATTGGATCTTGCACGAGTGGTATGCCATTGACCAATACTCAAGAGCATATTTTGATGTTGTTGTCTGAGGAATCTTTGACAAACTCAGAGTTGGCGAAGCGCTTAAATGTTAGCCAGGCAGCGGTAACAAAGGCCATCAAGTCATTGATTAAGCAAGAAATGTTGGAACCTTTTAAAGATGTGAAAGATGCGCGTGTTATTTTTTATCGGTTGACAGAATTAGCGAAGCCAGTTGCTGCGGAGCATCATCATCATCATCAGCATACATTGGAAATTTACGAAAAAATTGCCAATCAATATAGTTCTGATGAGCAAGCAACTATTCAACAATTCTTAGAAACCTTAGTGGGGGAAATCGGAAAATGAGATATATCACAGTTGAAGATTTGTCCTTCTATTATGATAAGGAGCCTGTGCTGGAGCATATTAACTATTATGTGGATAGTGGTGAGTTTGTGACTTTGACAGGTGAAAATGGAGCAGCAAAAACGACCTTGATCAAGGCTAGTCTTGGAATTTTGCAGCCTCGATTTGGAAAGGTGACGATTTCTAAGACGAATACAGCTGGCAAGAAATTACGGATTGCTTATCTGCCACAGCAAATCGCTAGTTTTAATGCGGGTTTTCCCAGTACTGTTTATGAATTTGTTAAATCGGGTCGGTATCCACGTAAAGGCTGGTTTCGTCGTTTGAATGCGCATGATGAAGAACATATCAAGGTCAGTCTGGACGCCGTTGGCATGTGGGAACATCGAGACAAGCGGATTGGCTCGCTTTCGGGTGGGCAAAAGCAACGGGCAGTCATTGCGCGCATGTTTGCTTCGGATCCGGATATTTTTGTCTTGGATGAGCCGACAACGGGGATGGATGCTGGCAGCAAGGATGAATTTTATGATTTGATGCACCATAGTGCACATCGGCATGGCAAGGCTGTGCTGATGATTACGCATAATCCGGAGGAAGTCCGAAAATATGCGGACCGCAATATTCATTTGGTGCGAAATCAAGATTCGCCATGGCGGTGCTTCAATGTTCACGAAAGTGACAAGGAGGAGGTGAGCCATGTTTAATTTATTAGCTTACGACTTTATGCAGCGGGCTTTTCTGGCCGTAATTGCCATGAGTCTGTTCTCGCCTGTGTTAGGAACTTTTTTAATTTTGCGGCGTCAGAGTTTGATGAGTGATACGCTCAGCCACGTGTCGCTTTCAGGGGTTGCTTTTGGCTTGGTGCTAGGCATCTCACCTACGATTTCAACGGTAGTGATTGTTATCATTGCGGCAGTCTTCTTAGAATACCTGCGGACAATCTACAAGGATTTCATGGAAATCGGAACAGCAATTCTGATGTCAACAGGACTTGCCATTGCTCTGATTGTGATGAGTAGGGGCAAGAGTTCCAGTTCTATGAGTTTGGATCAGTATTTATTTGGCTCTATTGTCACGATTAGTACGGAGCAGGTGATTTCACTCTTTATCATTGCGGCAATCGTGCTGGCATTAACCTTCCTCTTCATTCGACCAATGTATATTTTGACCTTTGATGAGGATACAGCTTTTGTGGACGGTTTGCCTGTGCGCACCATGTCCATTCTGTTTAACATTGTGACAGGTGTTGCCATTGCCCTCATGATTCCAGCGGCAGGTGCGTTGCTGGTATCAACCATTATGGTTTTGCCGGCAAGTATTGCCTTGCGGTTGGGCAAGAACTTTAAATCCGTTATCTTGTTGGCAAATATCATCGGCTTTTTAGGTATGATTGCTGGATTGTATATTTCTTACTATGCTGAAACGCCAGCCAGCGCAAGTATTACCATTATTTTTGTCGGCGTATTTTTACTAGTGAATCTATTAAAAAAATTTATCAAATAGGAGTGAAAAATGAAGAAAATTGGTCTATTAGTAGCAAGCTTACTAAGTCTCTTTTTAGTGGCTTGTTCCAATCAAAAAAGTGCAAATGGGAAGCTAAATGTTGTGACAACATTTTACCCAGTTTATGAATTTACCAAGCAAGTGACAGGTGATACTGCCAATGTTAAGTTGCTAATCGGTGCAGGGACAGAACCACATGAATATGAGCCTTCTGCTAAGGCTGTCGCAACGATTCAAGATGCAGATACTTTCGTTTATGAAAATGAAAACATGGAAACTTGGGTGCCAAAATTGCTTAAAACCTTGAAAAAAGGTAAAGTGAATGTGGTGAAGGCGACTGGGAAGATGTTGCTACTTCCTGGTACAGAAGAGGAAGGAGATCATGATCATGGTAAAGAAGGACATCATCATGAATACGATCCTCATGTATGGTTATCACCAAAACGTGCTATTAAAATGGTGGAAAATATTCGTGACAGCTTAAGTAAACGCTATCCCGATAAGAAAGCGACTTTCCAAAAAAACGCAGCAGCCTACATTAAGAAATTAGAAACTCTGGATAAAGAATATACAACTGGTTTAGTAAATGCAAAACAAAAAAGTTTTGTAACGCAACATGCTGCTTTTCGATATCTTGCATTGGATTATGGTTTGAAACAAGTTCCTATTTCAGGACTTTCACCAGATAGTGAGCCTTCAGCAGCGCGTTTAGCTGAATTGACAAAATATATTAAGAAAAACAATATTAAGTATATCTATTTTGAAGAAAATGCTTCTCAAGCATTGGCTTCTACATTGGCAAAAGAAACAGGTGTGAAGTTAGATGTCCTTAATCCGCTTGAAAGTTTGACTGAAAAGCAAACAAAAGATGGAGCAGATTACATTTCAATCATGCAATCAAACTTGAAAGCCTTGAAGAAGACAACTGACCAAGAGGGCGCTGAAATTTCTGCTGAAAAAGAAGAAAATACGAAGACCATTCAAAACGGTTACTTTGAAGATAGTGCTGTCAAAGACCGTACTTTGTCTGACTACGCTGGTCAATGGCAATCTGTCTATCCATATTTGCAAGACGGAACTTTAGACCAAGTCTTTGATTACAAGGCAAAATTGAGTGGTAAGATGACAGCAGCTGAGTACAAAGCCTATTATGAAAAAGGCTATAAGACAGATGTGTCTAATATCAATATCACAGATAAGACCATGGAATTTGTAGTAAACGGGCAAAAGAAGAAATATACTTACAAATATGTCGGCAAACACACTTTGACGTATTCGAAAGGTAATCGTGGCGTGCGCTTCATGTTTGAAGCGACAGACCCTGACGCAGGTAAGTATAAATATGTTCAATTTAGCGACCATAATATCGCCCCAACGAAAGCAGCACACTTCCACATTTTCTACGGTGGTGAAAGCCAAGAAGCCCTCTTTAACGAATTGGAAAATTGGCCAACTTACTATCCAACGAAATTAAGCGGACAAGAAATCGCCCAAGAAATGCTTGCGCATTGATGAAGGTATGAATTTCAATACAGAAAGAGAAAAATCGAGTTGAGTAAATCTTCTCGATTTTTTTGCTTGACAAATTCTGATTACAGATGTAAACTATAAAAGAATTGAAAATTACAACTGTAATCAGAGAAGAGATGAAACAAAATGGAACAACAAAATATCAGTCAGGCAGAATGGCAAGTTATGCGTGTTTTGTGGGCGTATCCTCATAGCAGAAGTACTGAGGTGGTGGAGCGTTTAGAAGCTGATTTCGATTGGAAACCGGCTACTGTCAAAACCTTGCTGAATCGCCTGAAGACCAAAGAGTTTATTTCAATGGAAAAGATTGAGGGCAAGTTTTACTATGATGCTCTGATCTTAGAAGATGAGCATTTGGAAAATAGTTGGCGGACCTTACTTGACAATATGTGCAATACCAAGCATGGTGATTTAGTGATTTCAATACTAGAAAGCAATCAATTCAGTCAAACGGATTTGTCTCGAATCCTAGATGTTGTAAAAGAAAAGCAGGTACAAGCTCCTAAAAGAGTTCAATGTAATTGTCCACCAGGTCAATGTACTTGTGGCGCGCATTGTCAAGATGATACGAATAAATCCAAAATGGCGGAGTAAGAAATGGAAAAAGACAAAAAAGAGTATAAATTATTCGGCATGACCTGTGCAGCTTGCGCGATGACCATTGAAATGGTTGTCAAGGAACTTCCAACGGTTGAGGAAGCTACGGTGAACTTGGCGACGGAAAAATTGACAGTTTTTCCAAAAGAAGGATTTGCAAGCGAGCAAGTCTTAGAGGCTGTGAAAGAAGCAGGTTACCAAGCGGTAGAAAAAGGGGAACAAAAGCAGTCGGATTATGAAAAACAGGCTGCAGAGAAAGAAGAAACCGTGCGCAAAATGGCACGTCAGATTTGGTTTGCGGCAGGAGCGACCGTGCCACTCCTCTATATTTCAATGGGGAGCATGATTGGTTTGCCGTTGCCCTCCTTTTTAGGTCACATGACGCATCCCATTGCCTTTGTATTGGCGCAGTTTTTCCTTACTTTGCCAGCGATTTGGGTTGGTCGCGGTTTTTATGTACGTGGTTTTCGGAATTTGGCAAAACGGCATCCGAACATGGATAGTTTGATTGCTGTAGGAACGAGTGCAGCCTTTCTGTATAGTTTGTACTCGGTCGTTCAAGTTTTACTGGGGCATCATACTTTTGTATACCAGTTGTATTTTGAATCAGTTGGTGTGATTATCACTCTTGTTTTACTGGGGAAATATCTGGAAGCCAATGCCAAGGGACGAACTTCGCAAGCGATTCAAAGTTTGATGAGTTTGGTGCCCAATCAAGCAACGGTTATTCGTTATGGCGAAGTCGTCACAATTGATACAGAAGACATCAAGGTTGGAGACATTGTACGGATTAAGCCGGGAGAGCGTACGCCAGTTGACGGTGTGGTTATCTCTGGACAAACTTATGTAGATGAGTCTATGATGACAGGGGAAAGTGTTCCTGTCGAAAAAAATGTGGGCGATGTGATTACGAGTGCCACTATGAATCAGACGGGTTCTATTGACTATGAAGCAACGAAAGTTGGTTCAGACACAACCTTGGCTCAGATTGTTCATTTGGTAGAGGAGGCACAAGGCTCGAAAGCGCCTATTGCGGCTATGGCAGATAAGATCTCGCTCTACTTTGTACCAATTGTCTTGGGCTTGGCAGTTTTAGCAGCTCTGTTGTGGTACTTTCTGGCAGGAGAAAGCCTGCAATTCTCACTTTCCATATTTATTGCGGTATTGGTTATCGCTTGTCCCTGCGCGCTTGGGCTAGCAACTCCGACGGCTATTATGGTAGGTACAGGAAAAGGAGCTGAAAATGGCGTCTTGATTAAGTCGGGACAGGCTCTTGAAGCGGCTCATTTGGTAGAAGTTGTCGTTCTGGATAAGACAGGTACGATTACCGAAGGGAAACCAAGTTTGACGGATGTGTTGACTTTTGGTGATGTCACACGGGAGGAATTGCTACATTTGCTTGCAAGTAGTGAGCAACATTCAGAACATCCATTGGCGGTAGCAATTTTGGAAGCCGCTCAAGATGAAGTCGTATCTTTGGCACCGGTAACGGATTTCCAAGCAATCTCAGGTAAAGGGATTATAGCTCAAGTAAAAGCTCAAGAAATTTTAATCGGGAATGAAAGCTTGATGAGACAATACCAAGTCGAGCTCGGAGAACATATCTCTGACTTGATTTCCTTATCTCATCAAGGAAAGACGGCCATGTTTGTCGCAGTAGATAAAAAGTTAGTCGGAATTACAGCAGTTGCTGATCCAATCAAAAAAAATAGCCGTAAAGCTATTGCTGAATTGCAAAAAATGGGCTTAGAAGTTGTGATGTTGACAGGGGACCGTGAGGAAACAGCTCAAGCTATCGCAAGAGAAGCTGGTGTCGATCAAGTGATTGCAGGAGTATTTCCAGACGGCAAAGCAGATGTCGTCAAGGATTTGCAAGTGCAGGGGGAAAAGGTTGCCATGGTGGGTGATGGAATCAATGATGCACCTGCTCTGGTGCAAGCTGAAGTCGGGATTGCTATTGGTTCTGGAACGGATGTGGCTATTGACTCAGCCGACATTGTTTTGATGCACAGCGACCTTTTAGATGTGGTGACAGCCATTCGCCTCAGTCAGGCTACGATTAAAAATATCAAAGAAAATCTTTTCTGGGCTTTTGCCTACAATACCTTAGGAATACCAATCGCAATGGGTCTTTTATATGTATTTGGCGGTCCGCTGCTCAATCCTATGCTAGCCGGTCTTGCCATGAGCTTTAGCTCGGTTTCTGTCGTCACCAATGCGCTGCGTTTACGGCGCTTTAAAATAGAATCATAAAAGGAGTTCATCATGAAACAAATTGTTACTTTAAAAAATATATCTTGCCAAAATTGCGTGAAGCATGTCACCGAGCACTTCCTAAAATTGGAAGGTGTATCGGACGTTCAAATTGATTTAGATACAAAGGTTGCGACTGTAACCACCAATCATGCATACAGTGCAGAAGATTATCAAGTTACTCTGGCTAAAACGATTTATAAAGTTGTTAATGTTGCATAAAAAATGAGGCTGGGCAAAAAGTGTCCCAGCTTCTATTAGAATTAGTAATAAACGAATAACGCAGCTTCAACAATTCACTGAATTGTTGAAGGCGGGAAATCAGCCTTGCACAGCAAGCCACTATGATTGCTTAAAGCACTGCTTTGAGGTGGCAGATAAAACTTGCGAAGCAAGTATCCAAGCTGTTCGCTTTTCCAGCTCGGAAGAGCACATAATTACCCTTGCGGGGGTGGACCACGAACTAAAAATCGAAAATTTTTAGTTCTGTTCCACTCCCATTATTTTTTAAATCAATCCTTTCTCAAAGCTTTGAGAGCTGACTTCAACACTAATTTTTTCAAGCGTAAAAGGATGTGTGAAAGTTAAACGATGAGCATGAAGCATGAGACGCTTTGCTTTTTGCGGATTGTACAATGGATCGCCGATAATGGGGTATCCATGATGAGCAAGGTGTACACGGATTTGATGAGTTCGCCCAGTTTTAAGTTGACAGCTGACGAGCGTCTTGTTTTCAAATTCTTTTAGCTTTGAGATATGGGTCTCAGCGTATTGACCATTTTTGTTATCCACTAGCCGTTTTCGCCGATCGTGACGGTCACGCCCGATTTTATCTGTATAGATTTGACGTTTTTTGGGAAATGCTCCTTGTACCAAAGCCCAATATTCGCGCGAAATTTCCTTGTTTTCTAGCAATCGATTTAAAATTGGCAAGATAAAAGGATTCTTCGCAAAAAGAACAGCTCCGCTTGTTTCCTTGTCTAAGCGATGAACGACATAGCAAGTATTTCCAACATAAGCAGAGACATGATTTAAAAGTGCCAGCTCCGTTGGTTCATTGGCATGTGTTTTCATGCCTTCGGGTTTGTTGACGATGGTGATGTGTTCATCTTGGTATAATTCTTCCACCAGACTAGCATTTCCCATGAGAATGGATTTCTGTGGATAATCTTCTTCGTCAAAAATCAACGTAATTTCGTCATGTGGATGGACAATACTCTGCCAATTGATTGATTCATGGTTGACGAAGACGTGTTTTTTAATGCGTAGAAAATGGCGAATCTTTCGTGGAATCAAAAAATGTTCTTCCAGCAGCTCTTTGACTGTCATTTCTGGTAAACCTTGTGGAATCGTAATCGTAAATTGCATATAGTTATTGTAACAAAATAGCCGATGATTGAAAATAAGCAGCTCGAGATTAAATAATTTCTTAAAGTTTTCTAAACTAAACGCTTGATAAGAGGTCCTTTCTTGTCTGGATATGGAGAAGGTGATAGAATAAGGATATGAAAAAATTAAGTGAGTTATTTGAAATAGTAGTGAATCATTTTAAAAAGGAAAGTCCTGAGCGCAAGCATCAAGAGGTGACAGAGGTTGAAGAATCTGAGCCGCATTTGAGCCGATCTGGGAAAAGTCGGAAAAAGCCGATTTCTCAACACCCATTTCGTCGATTTTGGCGTCGCTATCACCTGACAAAGATTGTCTTAATTTTGGGACTTGGTTTTGGTTTGGTGACAGGAGGTTATCTCTTTTATGTTGCCAAATCCACTAATGTGAATGATTTGCAGAATGCTTTGAAAGCAACGACATCTATTTATGATAAGGACGGCAAAAAAGCTGGAAGTTTGTCAGGGCAAAAGGGAACTTACGTAGAATTGTCCCAGATTAGCCCGAATTTACAACATGCTGTCATTGCGACAGAAGACCGTTCTTTTTATAAAAATAGTGGGATTAACTACGGTCGTTTTATCATGGCGATTTTGACAGCGGGACGTTCTGGTGGTGGTTCTACCATTACACAACAATTAGCCAAAAATGCTTACTTATCTCAGGATCAGACCATTGAGCGGAAAGCAAAGGAATTTTTCCTCGCCTTGGAATTAACCAAGAAATATAGTAAAAATCAGATTCTCACCATGTACCTCAATAATTCTTATTTCGGGAATGGTGTGTGGGGAGTAGAAGATGCTTCTAAAAAATATTTCGGCGTATCTGCTAGCCAGCTGACACTAGATCAAGCAGCTACCTTAGCAGGAATGCTTAAAGGACCGGAGCTATACAATCCCATTGCTTCTATCAAAAATGCAACCAATCGGCGCAATACCGTTCTGCAAAATATGGTAGCTGCTGGCTATATCAATCAAGCAACAGCCAATCAGGCAGCAGCGAATGGTTTGGGCAGTCAATTGGTAGATGCTTACACAGGAAAATCGGCAGATTATCGCTATCCGTCTTACTTTGATGCGGTTATCAATGAAGCAGTTCGAGATTATGGTTTGACAGAAGCCGATATTGTTAATAACGGCTATCGTATTTACACGGAGCTAGATCAGAATTACCAAGCTAGCATGCAAGTCATCTATGATCGCGAAGATTTATTCCCGCAAGCAGCCGATGGGACAAGAGCCCAATCGGGTAGTGTAGCGCTTGACCCTAAAACTGGAGGTGTTCGCGCGCTTGTCGGGCAAATCAATAGTACGAGTGCCAATTTCAGAAGTTTTAACTATGCTACACAATCTTCAAGAAGCCCTGGCTCGACTATTAAGCCCTTGGCGGTTTACAGCCCTGCAGTTGCAGCAGGTTGGTCCATCAATAAAGAGTTGGACAATAGCACAACGACTTACGGAAATTACACCGTGAACAACTATGGTGGGATTCAATCCAGTCCGACTGTGCCAATGTATCAGGCTTTAGCGCAATCCTTAAATATTCCAGCGGTTGCTGCTGCTAATGAGTTGGGACTGAAAAAAGTTTTTGAATATGGTAAAAAATTTGGCTTGAATATGGATAAAGTGGATCAGACTCTTGGGGTGGCTCTCGGTAGTGGCGTAACAACCAATCCGCTACAAATGGCACAAGCCTACTCGACTTTTGCCAATAATGGTGTTATGAATGATGCTCATTTGATTACCAAAATTGAAAATGCTAGTGGACAAGTAGTCAAAACTCATAAATCAACTTCAACGCGAGTGCTTAACCGCTCAACAACAGAAAAAATGACGAGTATGATGCTGGGAACATTTACCAATGGTACAGGTGTTTATGCGGCTCCTTACGGCTATGATATGGCTGGGAAGACAGGAACGACAGAGACTGACTTTAACCCAGATTTATCAGGAGATCAATGGGTTATTGGTTACACACCAGATGTGGTGATTAGTCAGTGGCTAGGTTTCCCAAAGACAGATAAAAATCATTATCTGACAGGCACCAGTGCCAATGAAGCTTCAGCTATTTTCCGAAGTGTGGCAAATAGTATCTTACCGTACACAAATGGTACGAAATTTGGTGACGAAAATGCCTATGCAAAAAATGGCATTGCACCGGTTGATACGAATGGTACAAATGATACTGCAAATCAAAGTAACAATAATTCAGATATTTTGAAAGATGTGCAAGATAAAGCCAAGAATTTGGTTGACCAAGCTAAGAAAGCAATTGACGATGCTAAGATTCCTGAAAAAGCACAGAATCTTTGGGACACGGTTAAGAGTTGGTTCCAATAGACTTGTCAAAAATGGGCTTTCCTGATATAATAAACAAGATGGAGGCGTTATGGCACTAAAAAAAGCGAGTCTGGCGTGCACGGTTTGTGGATCGAGAAACTATTCAATCAAATTGAGTAGTACGCCAAAACCAAAACGTCTGGAAGTAAATAAATATTGTAAGCATTGCAGTAAATATACGATTCATAAAGAAACTAGATAGGAGAAAGTTGTGAAATTCATTAAAGATACATTTCAAGTATTAAAAGATACAACTTGGCCAACTAGAAAGCAAAGCTGGATAGATTTTATCTCAGTCATGGAATATACAGCTTTCTTTGTCGTCATTATTTATCTTTTCGACTTACTTGTCACAAGAGGTTTGGTACGATTGTTAAATATCTTTTAATTTTTAGCCTGCTTGTTGTTTTATCAAGTAGGCTTTTATTATAAAAATGGTAGTAAAAAGATTGCATTTGCCATTTTTGTGGTATAATAGGGCTAGAAAAGAAACCGAAGCCCTCAGGCTTTTTTATTTAGGAAAGGAAGAACGATGGACAGTTTTGATAAAGGCTGGTTTGTCTTGCAGACATACTCAGGATATGAAAATAAAGTAAAAGAAAATCTTTTACAACGTGCACAAACCTATAATATGTTGGAAAATATTTTGCGCGTGGAAATCCCAACGCAAACGGTACAAGTGGAGAAAAATGGAAAAACCAAAGAAGTTGAAGAAAATCGCTTCCCAGGTTACGTCTTGGTAGAAATGGTGATGACAGATGAAGCGTGGTTTGTCGTACGGAACACACCAAACGTAACAGGCTTTGTTGGCTCGCACGGAAACCGCTCCAAACCAACACCACTATTGGAAGAAGAAATCCGCCAAATCTTGATTTCAATGGGACAAACCGTTCAAGAATTTGACATCAATGTGAAAGTTGGCGATACAGTTCGGATTATTGACGGAGCTTTTGCAGATTATACGGGTAAAATCACCGAAATTGACAACAACAAAGTTAAAATGATTATTTCGCTATTCGGAAATGATACAGTTGCCGAAGTAAATCTGAACCAAATTGCTGAATTATAATAAAAAGTGAGCTAGAAATCAATTTTTATAGTTATTGGTTTAGCTCACTTTTTGTGCTATTTTGATGAAAAATAAACTCTTGTTGAAAATGTTTGTCTCAAATTCACCCACCAATTTTATTATATTTGACCTAATTTAACCGAACAAAAAAATAAAAAAGCCCGATTTTACGGGCTTTTCATTCGGTTAATTCCTGTTAAATCAGGTTACGGAAGGCGGTAGACGGATTTGAACCGACGATCAAGCTTTTGCAGAGCCGTGCCTTACCACTTGGCTATACCGCCACAACGTTTATTATTTTATCCTAAAAAATCGTTTTCGTCAAGAGTGTAGATTGGTTTCTCTTTGTAAAATTTTAGTGTTTTCCGATTAAATTTAATCGCCCTGTTGTAAAATGAAGTGCAACACAGAAGAC
>NZ_KV841584.1:0-273 GCF_001839535.1 Streptococcus sp. HMSC36C04
CTGAAGGACAGAGACAAGATTCTCAATGCCTTGGAACTGCCCTACTCCAACGCCAAGCTGGAAGCGACTAACAATCTCATCAAGGTCATTAAGCGAAATGCTTTTGGATTCAGGAACTTTGACAACTTCAAGAAACGCATTCTCATCGCTTTGAACATCAAAAGAGAGAGAACGAATCTCGTCCTCTCTCAATCTTAGCTTTTCATCAACCCACTACAGTTGACAAAGAGCCTGCTTTTTTTGATAGAATCGAGACATTATTGTCCCAGGCTC
>NZ_KV841585.1:0-1453 GCF_001839535.1 Streptococcus sp. HMSC36C04
TTTTTTGTTGCACTATATTTTACAATTTATCAAAATTAAAAGAATATGAAAAATGAATAAGTTATAAAACTGAACGGAAAGTTCGATTTCTTCTTAGTAAAGGAAAAAGTATGTTTAGGAGAAGTTACAAAAGAAATATTCCTCTTATGGCAGGAGTGGAATTCTTAGGATTTTTAGGTATTACGAGTTTTTGGATTTTATTCCTCAGTCAAAATGGTATGTCTTTACTGCAAATTGGGCTGTTAGAGAGTATTTTTCATGCAACAGGCATCATTTTTGAAATTCCGTCAGGCATGTTGGCAGATCGATTTTCTTATAAGACCAATCTGTACGTAAGCCGCTTGACTAGCATTTTATCATCTATTTTAATGTTGACAGGGCAAGGGGATTTTTGGATATATGCAATGGCAATGATAATCAATGCTTTGTCTTATAACTTTGATTCAGGAACGAGCTCTGCACTGCTATATGACTCTGCTGTAGAAGCTGGTTTAAAAGACCGTTATTTGAAAATATCAAGTTTGATGTCAGGTGTTTCTGAGGCAGCAATCTCTTTAGGAACGGTACTAGCGGGGTTATTTGTACATGGATATTTGTATATTACCTATTATATCATGATTGCGGTTTCTATTATTGTTTTAATTCTGATTTGGTTGATAAAAGAACCAACAATGAAAAAGAAAAATGACGAAGTGTTGACGATGAAAAAAATTATCTTGATTGTGAGAGAAGAGATGAAAAATAATCCCAGTCTTTTTACATGGATGATGATTTTCCAATTCGTTGGAACAATGATGTGTATGTTTTATTTTTACTATCAAAAACAATTACCAGATTTAGCTGGATGGCAAATTTCGACAGTTATGTTAATTGGCAGCGTCTTAAATATTTTGGCAGTTTCTATCGCCAGTAAGATTGGGAAAACATGGCATTCTTTTCGGATTTTTCCAGTAGTTGTCAGTTTAACAGGGGGAGCTTATATTCTGTCGTTTTTGGAAACTCCATTTATGTATATCCTTGTTTATTTAGCGACAAATGCTTTGTATGCCATGTATCAACCGATTTTTTACAATGATTTGCAACAGTATTTACCAAACTCAGTCAGAGCGACCATGTTAAGCGTTACTTCAATGATGTTCAGTTTAAGCATGATTATCATTTTTCCGATTGTTGGTTGGCTGATTGACAGTTTTGGCTTTGATCAGACTTTTATTGGATTAGGGCTAGTTCTTATCTTGCTAACGCCGCTTTTAGTGATTGTTTTTCAAATGATTCGTAAACAATTGAAATCAATCAAAAATTAGTCCATTATTTAATATCTACAGAAGTGATTTATATCTAATTTTTAATGAATACAATCAGTTGTTGCTGCTTATGATAAAAACAGCAAATATAAGGAAAATTATATACTTATTTTTTGCCCTGTTGTAAAATGAAGTGCAACACAGAAGAC
>NZ_KV841586.1:0-12285 GCF_001839535.1 Streptococcus sp. HMSC36C04
TTTTTCTGTCTAGCTTAATTTTACAAATTGGGTTATATGAAAGTCAGAGCACTGTTTAAATGTTGCTGTTACAAACCAAGGAAAAAGAGATACAAAAATAGCCTTTACAAACATATTGATTGTATGGGCTATTCTGTCAAAAATTACTAGCTAGGAAAAATAGCTATATTCTAAAAGCTCGATTTTTCGGGCTCTTTTTTTAGTCTGTATGATCATCTTCGTCTAGTGAGATGTATTGGTCAAGAGAAGAATGAACAAGGGTTAAAAATTTTTCTTTGAAGACTTGTGGTGGGAGTGGATTTTCTTGGGTTATCCACACTTCAATGTTGGCAATCACATAATGAACCAGTAGGGAGATGATAAAGTCATCTGGTAAATCAATAAGGGATTGATTCGGTTGGATATTTTCAAGTGCCCATTTTGTGTAAATCTTTTTTAAATAATTGGTCCAATAAGGATCCGTTGAGCTAGAATACAGCATTTTTAGCCATTTTCGATTTTCATAAAGAATAGGGAAAATATTATCTGCAATGAAAAGAAAGGGGTCTTTATTTGTTAGTGTATTGTATTCTAAAAAAGCCTCGTAAACAGGTTTATCAATGTTCTCATGAATTGATTCAATAATATCGTCAACATTATGGAAATGATGTTTATAAATTGCTTGGCGTGAAATGCCAGCTTTCTTGGCGAGGTCACTCATTGAGAGATTGACTTCAGCAGGATTTTGCATTGCCAAGTCATAGAAAGCATCCAAAATCTTTTGTTGACTACCTTTTACCATATAAAACAGCTCCTTGTTCTTTTTAGTATAATGGAAAGAGAAAAAGATTGCAAGAAAAAGTGAATAATAAAGACTTTAATGCAGTCCTTTTAAAATTGCTATTTATTAAGTTTAACAAAAATATCATTTGTCATGAATCTGTGTTTTGTTTGAGATAGAATTAACATCTGTGAATGGTATTGTAAAAATAGGATAAACAAAAATATTGATAGAATAGTCTAATTATAATGTAATAGTAGAAGTGCAATATTTTTAATACATAATAATTTTACTATTATAAAACAGTGCTGAATAAGAGGATAAATTTTACGTAAATAATAGGACAAAATCATATAGAATGTATACTAAAATATTGACGGTATAAATTTAAAGCGGTACAATATTAGTGTATAGTAGGGGGGCTGTCTTATTTTAGCTAGGCGTTTTTATTTGTGTCATTCTGTTATAAGGAGGAAAACGTGAAAAAAATAAAGGTAATGGTCGTTTTTGGTACAAGACCTGAAGCTATCAAGATGGCTCCACTTATTCTTCAATTGAAAAAACAATCAGAAAAATTTGAGACCATGACAGTTGTTACTGCCCAACATCGACAAATGTTAGATCAGGTATTGCAAACCTTTAACATTGAACCAGATATTGATTTGGACATCATGGGAAAAAGTCAAACATTAACGGATATTACAGTAAAAATTTTAAACCAACTGGACAAACTTTTAAAAGAAGTGAAACCTGACATCATTTTGGTACATGGAGATACAACGACAACATTTGCAACAAGTTTGGCAGCTTTTTATAATCAAGTTCGAATTGGACATGTGGAAGCTGGTTTGAGGACATGGGAAAAGTATTCTCCATTTCCAGAAGAAATGAATCGTCAAATGACAGATGCTGTAACAGATCTCTATTTTGCCCCAACGATGCAAAGTAAAGAAAATCTCATTAAGGAAAATCATGATGAAAAAAACATATTTGTTACAGGGAATACAGCGATTGACGCTTTAAAATTGACTGTTCAAGAGAATTATCATCATGATGTTTTGGAGCAAATACCATCAAATCATCAGCTTATTCTCGTTACCATGCACCGTCGTGAAAATCAAGGAGAACCAATGCGTCGTGTGTTTAGAACCTTGCGGCAAGTGGTCGAAGCGCACGGTGATGTTGAGGTCATTTATCCTGTTCATTTAAGTCCAGCCGTTCAAGAGGTAGCAAAGGAAATTCTTAGCAATCATCCGCAGATTCATCTAATTGAGCCTTTAGATGTTGTGGATTTTCATAATATTGCAGCGAGAAGTTATTTCATTATGTCTGATTCTGGAGGTGTCCAAGAGGAAGCCCCTTCTTTGGGAAAACCGGTGCTGGTATTGCGTGATACGACAGAGAGACCAGAAGGCGTGACTGCTGGGACATTGAAGTTAGTTGGAACAGAAAGTGAGAATATTCGCGAGGCTATGGAGACATTGTTGACAGATGAGACTGTTTATCATCAAATGTCTCAAGCTAGCAATCCGTATGGTGATGGCAGAGCATCTGAGCGAATTGTAGAGGCGATTGCGCATTACTTTGGTTATGCAGCCAGACCAAAAAATTTTGTGATAGGAGAATAAGATGTATCGAAAAAAAGAACTGGAATGGACAATTGCTTTACTAATTATCGTAATTTTAGCAATTGTTGGTTATAGTTTCTATTTTGCGAGTAGTATTTTTTATGTTGAAATTATTTTGATTGTTCTTGCCATCTTGAGTGTATTTGTCTTACCAGATATGTTGCTGACTTGGCTGTTAATTTTTAGCGTTGTATTAGCAACTTTGTTTTTAGTGGCAGGTGTTGTGTATATACCAGCAAATCAGCGTTTCTTATTATTGATTACTTTTCCAGTAGTTCTGAGAATAGCCAAGCAAGTTAATATTCATCGACGAACCTATCTTTCTATTGTCAAAGACTATAGTGAGCAAGCAAAAGAATTGTATGAAAGCCATTTACAGGCGGTTCGAGATGGGCGAGAAGAAAGTTTACAAGCTTTATTAGTTCATTGGGCACATAATGATTATTTTCAACAAATTTATCCTAAAGAATTTCGTTGGATGTTGGTGCGGATCTATGTGACTTTAAAGAAATGTATGCAGGGAACAGGTGCTGTTTATTATCTTTCAAATGGGAATTTTCTCATTTTATGTTCGGGAGAAGCGCAATCTCCAGCAGAGATATTCCGGCACAATATGCTTGCTAAATTGTCTTTGCTTCGCTTTAAAACCAGTAAAAGTGTGCACAAAGTGCAGTATAAATCAGGCTATCTGTTGATTGATTCAGAAAATTATGAAAAGTTTTCTGATGTTGATGACTTTATGAAAAATCTAGAAAGACAGCTTGAGACAGACATTATTGTAGAATACTAGGAGGGAATCTGTGATCATAACCAATATATTTTTTGGAGTAGCATTGGCAATTAGTATCTTTTTTGCTGTATGCTTTGTTGTGCTGTTTATTTGTTATTTAGTCATTTATAACAGAGTGAATAAAAACTTTAAGGCGGTGAAACATGATTAGTCAGTTGATTATGATTATCACTCTGGTATCCATTTGGTTATCCTTGGTTTGGAGTTTAGTTACTTTGAGTTCAGGTGTTCATTTTTGGCTAAAACATAGCGACTTTAAAGTAGATACTAGTCCTTTAGAGAGCTATCCGATGGTTACAATTGTGGTACCAGCCCATAATGAAGATGTGGTCATTGCGCAAACAACAAGAGCTATTTTGGATATGAATTACCCACATGACAAAGTGGAATTGCTTTTATTTGCGGACAATTGTGAAGATACTACTTATCAAGAAATGTTAAAAGTAAAAGCGATGCCAGAATATGCTACACGAGATATTACCATTACAGACCGGAAGGGGACTGGCGGAAAAGCAGGCGTTTTAAATGATGCTCTGAAAATGGCGAAGGGTGAATATATCTGCGTTTATGATGCAGATGCTATGCCAGAGAAAAATGCTCTTTATTTTCTGGTTAAGAAAGTTCTGGAAGATCCAGAACGCCACGTGGCATCTTTTGGGCGAAATAAGACGCGAAATGCGAATCAAAATTTCTTAACACGTTGTATCAATCAAGAGATTGTCGTGACGCAACGAATTCAGCATGTTGGTATGTGGCATATGTTTAAAATTGGTCGCATTCCTGGCACAAACTTTATTATCAACACTGAATTTGTAAAAAGCATTGGTGGGTGGCGAAATGGCGCCTTGACAGAAGATACGGATATTTCTTTTAAAATTATGCAAAGTGGGAAATTGATTGCTTTGGCTTATAATTCTGAAGCTTTCCAACAAGAACCAGAGACAGTTAAAAGCTATTATATGCAGCGGAAACGTTGGGCTAAAGGAAATTATGAAGTTGTTATTTCAAATTTCAAGCATTTGTTTGACAAGAGCAATTGGCGTGTGAAATTAGAAGTTGCATATTATTCCTGTGTTTTCTTCTGGTTTAATGCAGCAATAATTTTATCAGATATTGTCCTTTTGTCAAATGTGATTGCTATTATTGTTCATCTATTTGTTCCAAGTGTTCATATTCCTTTTACATTTGATTCAAATAATATTTACATTGCGCAATTGATGTTGTTTAATTGGCTTTTGATGATTATGCTATATCTCTTACAAATCAATATCGCTCTAGCCTCCCAATTTGGTCAAGCAACTTCTAAGCAGATTTGGTTAGCATTGGTATCTTATTTTACTTACTCGCAGTTATTTATTATTGTTTCAATTGATGCTGTAACTTCTGTTACATTGGACAAACTCTTCCACCGTGATGGAACCAAATGGGTTAAAACAAAGCGATTTGCAGGATAGGAGGAAACGTGAAAAGAACAAATTTAAGATATGTTTGGTTAGTTGCTATTTTATTGGCAATCATTACTATTTTTACTTATGTTAGATTCAATAGTACAGGTCATTTGAAGAATCAGATTTACCAACAATGGTCAAAAAATTATGTAGTTCAGCAAAAAGATAAGGCGTACGTTAAGACAACGAACGATAAAAAAAAGATGTTGTCTTGTCTGAATCACAAGGCTATGGAATGGTGATTGCTGTTGAAGCTGCAAAACAAAGGAATGCTAGCCTGAAAGATTTTGAACTTTTGTACAATTATTATTTGGCACATCGTATGAAAAATACGCAGCTGATGTCATGGCGGCAAACGGTTAAGAATGGCATCGTTAAAGCTGAAACCAATAATGCAACTGATGGCGATCTTTATATTGCATATGCTTTGATTCAAGCAGCTAAACTATGGCCACAAAAGGCTGCCGTTTATAATGCGCAGGCCAAGGCAATCTTGAAGGATATTTTGACTTATAATTATAACAGTACAACAGGAGTGCTGACGGTTGGAAATTGGGCAACTTCAGACTCAAAATACTATCGTTTAATGCGAACGTCAGATGTCCTTCCAGCACAATTTCAAGCCTTTTATAAGCTGACAGGCAATGCACAATGGTTAAAGATAAAATCAAATATGTTGTCTAAATTAGAATTGATGAGTGCTAAATCAAAAACAGGTCTACTTCCTGATTTCCTTTGGGTGGAAGCAGATACAGTTCGGGCAGCTGAGAAAAAAGCTGTTGCTTCTAAGTATGACGGTGATTATTATTACAATGCTTGTCGCTTGCCATATAATTTAGCGCAAAGTCGAGATAAACAAAGCCAGAATATATTGAATAAAATGATGAATTTCTTTATGAAACAAGAAGTGCTTTATGCTGGTTATACGTTAAAAGGTAAGGCTCTAAATCATTATCAGTCTGCTAGTTTTGGCGCTCCGATTTTCTATGCAGCCAGCCGAAATTCAGCATATCGCAAGCTGGTTCAGCAAAATAAATATATTTTTATGCAAGATTTGTCAAAGGAAAATTATTACGAAGCAGCCATGATTACCCTTGTTGCACTAGATGCTTTATAAACTAAATAGAAGTGGGACCAAAATAGGTGTTTCGTAGGAAATTGATTTTGTCGCCCCACCCTGTAGGGTTGAGTTGGTGGTATTAGTTAGGGATTACTTAACTACTGCATATTGAGTTTTATTTTAGAAGAAAGTAAACGAGTCTGGGACATTTTTGTCTCAGACTCGTTTTTACTAGTAGAGTATTCTATTCTTCTTTTTTCTTTAAATGGAGCAAGTAGCCACTGGCAAGAATGAACATGCTAGCAATAACCAAGCTGCTTTGATTTTCTTTGCTTCCTGTTTGTGGAAGTTGAGCTTTTCGAGTAGCGTTCATGATTTGAGGTTGAGGAGTATAGCGTAGGGTTGTAGCTTGACCAGCCTGAGGTTTTTGATTGATGATTTCAACAACTTCAGTAGAAGGTTTTTGTTCTTTCTCAAGATCTTTCAGTTGAGCTAATTGACTGCCAAAGATAGCATTGGATACCCAACGGTAGAAATGAATGGTATGAAGACGATTTGTTGGATTACCAGCATAGATAAAGAGTGGTTGTTCTTTGTAGTTACCAGAAATAGCTACAATTTTATTGGCTAACTGTTCATTACCAGGCCACCAACCAGCGATATAATAATCACTGCCAGCAATTGAAGCTAATGTCTTGAAATTTGCAGGTACTTTAGCAATCCAATTTCCAGAGTTAGAATAGAAAAGATCATTCTTATTGTAACCACTAGTCAACGGATCTTTGTCATCAATGATCGCTTTCATCAAGCCTTCATAATCACCACCATTTTTGAGTTGTTCTGCGTCAAAGCCGTCAACCACACCGAGTTCTTCAAGGCGTTGCATAGCAGTTCCGCCTACTACAATAGTTGGCTTCAGACCAAGGAGGGACTTGTCAAAGTTGTCACTTTCTAAAACAATCACATCAGCTTCTTCAGGGGTATTGACAATGTCAAATCCTAAATTCTTCAAAGCAAGAGCGGTATGAGCAGGAGTATCCACACCAGCCCAATAGTATTGATGAGGCGGTGCATAAACTTTTAGAGCTTTTAAGGTTTGCCCTTGAGGAGTTTTATAAAGGGCATCTCCATAGATTGCATAGTTTTTCAGCAGGTTGGCAAAAGTAGGTGTATCCACGATGTAGCCATCGTCTGTCAAATAAACTTTCTTACCGTCTCGGATTGCACGATTGACAGCGCGAACGGCACTTTCTGAAGTATTGGCAATGACATAATACGGTGCTTTGTGGTCAATTTCACTAGTTCGAGTAGCACGAAGAGCAGTTACTTCACCGAGTTTACCGTCAAAGAGTTTTTCTTTAAAGACTGCTACTGCTTTGAATCCCCTCATATCTGGGAAATTAACCAGCAATTCTGCATACATAGCGGCCCAAGCAGATTCGTTGGAGCCCTTGTAGAGGATATGATTGGCATAGCCACGTTTGGCTTGCGCCATGTCAACAACCAAATCGCCTTTTTTATAACCGCCAGTATCTTCCTTCAATTCTTGAATGACAACCCCATTTCTCTTGAAGTATTCAATCATATTAAAGGCTTGTTGAGAGTCATTGGATTTGTCAAGTTCCATTGGAATGACATAGTAATCAGGGAAGAATTTCTTTTGTCCATGTTTGATACGACCGACTACTTTACCGTCTGGTCCAACTAATTCATTTTCAGCTTTTGGATCTTCAACCTTGTTGATGCCACGGAGATAGAAGTTGAGGCGCATTTCCATGAGTTTATCAGGATCTTGGGACAGGTAAGAGATACCTCCAAGGACAGCGTGATAACCAGCTTTATAGGATTCTTGATTGCCCTCAGGAATTTCAACGGTATGTCCTAATATTCCGTGGTACATAGCATAGACACCAGTGTAGCCAGAGAAGGAGTCATCCCAGCCATCGCCCCAGTCTAGTTTAGGAATGATGTAGTGGTCATACTTGGAATTGGCAACACCAGCACGGCCCATGTGGTGGGCATTTTCCAACATATTTTTTGACAAAAGGTCATATTCAAAGTTTGGATCGTGCGGTGGAGTAGCTGGCTCAATCAGGAAGTCCTTGACAAAGCCGTGGATGTCGTAAAGTGCAATTGGATTCCATTTGTTGATGAGTCCAGCAACAGTCCGGGTTTCTGGGTTGGCCTGATAGCTAGTATCGCGGTTTGGATCGATTCCGTTAGCTAGGGCACGGGTATTGGCAACATCTCCGTCAGGATTTTCAGTAAAGTCAAAGAGGAAAATGAATTTCTTGAGGAGTTCTTTGACACTGAGTGTGACAGTCTTAGCATTGCCATTGGCATCGGTGGTTTTGAAAGAAATTTGATCTTTGGTCGCAAAAGTATTGAAGAGTCCAGTGATGATATCGATAGCAGGTTGTTCATCGGCGTGGGTATTGTTGATAAGGACTGGAAGTTTATAGTCCAGCGTGCCATTTTTCAGAGCCGCTAACATTTCAGCTGGTTTGGTTAGCGCCATTTTATTGGTTGAGTTTAGGTAATCATCAATGCTTTTTTGATCAGAACTGATAATGCCTAACTTAATTTTCCGTCCTTGAGCGCTGGTACCAATGTCTTCAATTTGAACAAGCCGATCATTTTTAGCTTCTTGTCGACTTTTTTCGATAGCAGCTAACATTTCTTCGTGAGTATGGAAGTTTTCATATGGTCGGAAAACAAGTGTTTTTCGAATCGTCAGACCGGATTCTTCATCTGTTCCAACGAGCTCATGATTTCCGATGAATTGCCGATAGGTTCTTCGGATATTGTTTGGTGTCCGAAGACTTAAATCCTTTCCAAATAATTCATTGAATTTGAGAGAAAGTTTGAGGTCAGAGCCATTGGTTGTTTCCTCAATGGTGACAAAGGAATCTCCTGAAAAGTCTCCTTTTTCCATATTCCAAGTTTTCCATTCAGCGATTGGCTTATTATCTAATTTCCAAGTCACCTTGCCAGCAGCGGCTCCTTGTTCCTGTACAGTCTCAGTAATGGTAGCTTTTTCAGACATATGGACTGTACTATCAGCTAATTGAACCTTCTTTTCTTCTGTTCCAGCTGCTCGTGTTTCTGGTTTTGCAGGTGTTGCAGGAGTCTCTGTCCCAGATTCGTTTGTAGTAGAAGTCGAACTGTCTATTGAAGGAGCACTTTCTGATTTCTGTGCTTCTTCTTGATTGGTTGTTGTGGGAAGCTGAGCTTCAGCTGATGAAGAATCTGGCGTTACATTCGCTCTAGTTGCATTTGTTTCCGTACTTGCCTTTTCGGCAGGGACTACCGTTTCTGTCTTGTTAGCAATAGGCTGTGTCTCCGTGCTATCTTGCGTATCTGCAGCAGCATTTCCTTGCGTTAAAACTGCAACAAGAACGGCAGCTGACAAGCTGAGAACATTTGTGTACAACCGTTTCTTATATGAATTTTTCATAAGAAACCTCCTTTATGAAATTTGAGGGCACCAAAAATAACGAAAATAGCTCTTAGTTATTCTCTGTTATTTTTCTCCCCTTATTATTTGAAGTATACAAAGATAGTATACCAGAAAGTGTAAACGGTTTCAATCAAAAGTGTAGACAAAAAATAGAAATGTATCAAAATAAATAGATATGTAATGAATTTTGGCAGGAATTGAATAGCAGAAAATCCCAAAGCACACACTAAAGACTATCAAAGAATAAACTTCACCTCGAAAGTCTGACAATGTTCTAATGAAGAAGGTTAGAGATAAGACTTTTGCAACTGAAATATTCTTTGCCCCTGATAGCAAGGAAATCTTTCAAGATAAGTAGTTAAAGATTATACATTTTAAAAAGAATGAAGAAAAAGTAGATTGTCTTTGTATCGATTTCTGGGAGCGAGTAGGAAATTTGACGATGGGGAAATTGTCTTAAAAGTGGTATGATAGCATATATATTAAAGATTTTAGGAAGGTGGGATATTATGAGAAATTCACTATGTGAAAAAATAGTATGGTATGACTCTCGGTTTTAGAGTTGACAGCAATCAATAAAGAAGTAATAGTGAAGCGGCGTAAATAAATTAGAATTTGTGGGAGGAATCATAGTGAATGAATTTAACGAATATGTACGTGAATGTTTTTCTACAGTTGGTGATATTACCATAAAATCCATGATGGGCGGATACCTTGTATATTTTAATGGTAAGCTGATAGGTGACATTTGTAATAATGAACTGTTTTTAAAGAGAACGCCGACATCGGACAGACTTCTTGCAGATTCAGAACTGCGTTATCCGTATGAAGGGTCAAAGACTCTGATGCACGTATTCGACAAATTTGAGGATGCGAATTTGATTGTAGGATTACTGGGAGGAATGTATACGGAACTGCCCGAGAAGAAACCTAAGAAAGCCAAATGAGATTGACAAACTTCAGTTTGTTGAAATTAAATAATTAAATAAAAACAATAATATAGCAAATTACAAAACAGTAAATCAAAAAAATGGTTTACTGTTTTTCTTGCTCAAAATGGGAATGAGGTCAAAAGAAAAAGCATCAATAAATCAAAAAGATACTTGACAAAACGCTTTAGGACAGAGCAAACCAGTTTTCGGGTAGCCTGTCCGACCCTCGGATGAAGTGAACGAGTTTTCGTTCAGTCCGTTGACCGAGATGACGAGCTTATCTTCGCCGAGTATCACGACAAGGCCAACCAGCTTTTGAAGAAGGCCAGCAGGCAACCAAGATTTTGATTGACCAGATCGAGGGGCGTCATCAAGAAGAAAAACAACAAGTGCTGGATTGTAGTATTCATTGGAAAGAATCAACAATCAATTGATAACGATTAAGCAGAGCTTAAGGGCAAAAGTCGTATTTTTCTCTTTCGGTTTATGCAAATTTCCTTTACTTATGCTACAATAGGAAAAAGGATGTTGATTGGAGTAAAAAAATGAAAGCGATTATTACGGTTGTTGGCAAAGATAGAACGGGGATTGTGGCAGGAGTTTCGAGCAAAATTGCAGAGCTTGGGTTGAATATTGATGACATTTCGCAGACTGTTTTAGATGAATTCTTCACTATGATGGCAGTCGTTTCTAGTGAAGAAAAGAAAGATTTTACAGAACTGCGCAATGAATTTGAAGCCTTTGGCAATACACTCAATGTCAAAATTAACATTCAAAGTGCAGCGATTTTTGACGCTATGTACAATATCTAATAGAGGTGAAAAATGGATATAAAGCAAGTTACTGAAACCATTTCCATGATTGAGGAGCAGAATTTTGATATTCGGACGATTACCATGGGAATTTCACTTCTCGACTGTATTGATACGGATATTGAGCGAGCAGCGGAAAAAATCTATCAAAAAATCACCACGAAAGCTCAAGATTTGGTGGCAGTTGGTGATGAAATAGCTGCGGAGCTGGGCATTCCCATTGTCAACAAACGTGTATCGGTGACCCCGATTTCCTTGATTGGCGCTGCGACAGATAGTGATGACTATGTGCCTCTAGCAAAAGCGCTGGATCGAGCAGCAAAAGAAATCGGTGTTGACTTTATCGGTGGTTTTTCTGCTCTGGTGCAAAAGGGTTATCAAAAAGGAGATGAAATCCTTATCCGTTCCATTCCGCGAGCTTTAGCGGAGACTGATAAGGTTTGCTCATCTGTTAATATTGGGTCCACCAAGTCTGGGATTAACATGACGGCGGTTGCAGATATGGGACGTGTTATCAAAGAAACTGCAGAACTTTCTGACATGGGGGCAGCGAAACTGGTTGTCTTTGCTAATGCGGTCGAGGATAATCCTTTTATGGCTGGGGCCTTTCATGGCGTTGGCGAAGCTGATGTCGTCATCAATGTAGGTGTGTCAGGACCTGGTGTCGTCAAACGTGCCCTTGAAAAAGTTCGCGGCGAAAGTTTTGATGTAGTGGCGGAAACAGTCAAGAAAACAGCTTTTAAAATCACTCGGATCGGTCAGCTTGTCGGACAGATGGCTAGTGAGCGCCTAGGTGTGAAATTTGGAATTGTTGATTTAAGTTTGGCACCAACGCCAGCTGTTGGGGATTCTGTCGCTCGTGTTTTGGAAGAAATGGGATTGGAAACGGTCGGTACGCATGGAACGACGGCAGCTTTGGCTTTGCTTAATGACCAAGTCAAAAAAGGTGGCGTCATGGCTTGCAATCAGGTTGGTGGTCTATCAGGTGCCTTTATTCCTGTATCAGAGGACGAAGGTATGATAGCAGCGGTTCAAAACGGTTCCCTCAATTTAGAAAAATTAGAGGCCATGACCGCAATTTGCTCGGTTGGATTGGATATGATTGCCATTCCAGCAGACACGCCTTCTGAAACCATTGCTGCCATGATTGCCGACGAAGCCGCTATCGGTGTTATCAATCAAAAGACAACAGCGGTACGAATTATTCCAAAAGGAAAAGAAGGCGACATGATTGAGTTTGGCGGTCTTTTAGGGACGGCACCAGTGATGAGAGTCAATAAAGCTTCATCAGCTGATTTTATCGCGCGTGGTGGACAAATTCCAGCACCGATTCATAGTTTTAAAAATTAAAATGAGAGTGGGACAGAAATCAGTAGTTTCGTAGAAACTTGATTT
>NZ_KV841586.1:12385-92182 GCF_001839535.1 Streptococcus sp. HMSC36C04
GTTTCGTAGAAACTTGATTTCATCGTCCCACCTCCGCACGGTTGAGTAGGACTGTAAAAGTTGATTTATCAACGTATTAGAGTCCACTCAACCACTGCGTCTTATAATTATGACTATATAAGCAAAGGAAGCTGAGCACTTTTGTCCCAGCTTCTTCTTTTGAAAAGGAGATTGAAATGGCAAAAACGAAATTATACATTATTCGTCATGGAAAAACGATGTTTAATACAATTGGTCGGGCGCAAGGTTGGAGTGATACGCCGCTTACGGCTGAAGGGGAACGTGGCATCCATGAATTAGGAATTGGTTTGCGAGAATCAGGACTTACATTTACAAGAGCTTTTTCCAGCGATTCTGGGCGGACAATTCAGACCATGGGGATTGTCCTTGAAGAGCTCGGTTTAACAGGCAAAATTCCTTATACCTTTGACAAGCGAATCCGCGAATGGTGTTTTGGCAGTTTCGACGGTGCTTATGGTGGCGATCTGTTTCATGGCGTGATTCCACGAGTGCTGGATGTTGAAGACTATAAGAAACTAACCTTGCAGGAATTAGCAGACGGTCTAGTCGAAGTGGATACAGCTGGCTGGGCAGAACCTTGGGAAAAGCTTAGTGGACGTATTCTAGATGGTTTCACAGCTATTGCGCAAGAGGTAGAAGCTGCTGGTGGGGGCAATGCTCTTGTCGTCAGCCACAGCATGACAATCGGTGCCTTTACTTGTTTGATTGATCCGTCTATTATTTTAAATCCTGGCGTACAAAATGGCAGTGTAACGGTCGTGGAGTATGAAAATGGGAAATTCACCATTCAAGCGTTAGGAGACATGTCTTATCGCCAAGTAGGTGCTAAGATATTGGAAGGGCAGAAATAATCGCAAAAACGGGAATGTGAGAAAAGTTGATTTTCACGAATTGTGGCTTTCATCTTACTCCTGATTTTTCTTTCATCTCTCAAACGATTTTCTGCAAAAAATGATATAATATAGTAAGAAAAACGGAGGTAAAATATGGCAAAAACAAGATTATACATTGTTCGCCATGGGAAGACCATGTTTAATACAATCGGTCGGGCACAAGGCTGGTCTGATACGCCTTTGACCGCTGCAGGAGAACGTGGCATTCGTGAGCTAGGAATTGGGCTTCGCGAGTCAGGACTTCCATTCAAAAAAGCTTTTTCTAGCGATAGCGGGCGGACAATTCAAACCATGGGGATTATTTTAGAAGAACTTGACTTGACAGGGCGCATTCCTTATCGCACAGATAAGCGAATTCGCGAATGGTGTTTTGGTAGTTTCGATGGAGCTTACGATGGTGAGCTGTTTATGGGAGTGATGCCCCGTGTTTTCAATGTAGAGCATGTTCATCAATTGAGTTACCCTGAGCTGGCTGAAGGCCTGGTAGAAGTTGATACAGCTGGTTGGGCTGAGAGTTGGGAAAAATTGAGTAGCCGTATTTGGGAAGGATTTTCAGATATTGCCAAGGAAATCGAAGCTGCTAGTGGTGGCAATGCACTGATTGTTAGCCACGGTATGACCATTGGAACATTTGTGTATCTCATTGACCAAACAAGGCCACATGGTTTAGACAATGGTAGTGTGACCGTCATTGAATACGAGAATGGTCAATTTACAGTTGATTGCATTGGAGATATGTCTTATCGTGAAGTTGGCAAGAAAATACTGGATGAGATTGAGTAAGAGTCGTTTTTGTAATGAAAATAAATTAAGAGGTTGAGATAAGCGTTGATTTTTGGGAACGACTTTCTCTCCTTTTTTTATTGCTAAAAAATACTTGACAAGTATATCGAGGTGAATAGTATGGATGATAAATTAAGACGGATTTATGTTCCCATGACAGAGACGGGATTTTATATCTTATTTTGCTTGCAAAAAGAAAGTCATGGTTATAACATTACACAGAAAGTAAAAGAACTGACAAAAGGGCAGGTTGTAATTAGTCCGGGAACTATGTATGGAACTTTGTCTAAAATGGAGAAAGATGGTTTGATTGTATTTTCTCACGAAGAGGAGAAACGTAAAATTTATCAGATTACAGAAATAGGACGAGAGATTTTGGAAATAGAACTGAAACGAATTGAGCGACTCTATCAAAATAGCAAGGAGGATGTATAATGGAAAAGAAAATTTTTTAGGCTGGCTAACAAATGTCATACTTCTGTTGTTGCCGATTTTAGCGGTTGCGGAATTATTCTTTTATATGTGGCTTGTGAAAAAGAAGAAAACTAGGTCCTCAGACTGATTTTTAGCACTCTTTTTAAAAGAGTGCTAATTTTTTGAGTTTTTGTCTTGACTTTAAAAATGAACCGTGTATAATAGAATCATAGGTTAGCACTCAGGTGTTTAGAGTGCTAAAAAGAAAATCTCATATTCCAGCTGAAAGCTGAAAGGGGTGATGTCATGGTAACGGAACGTCAGAATGAGATTTTAAACTTGATTATTGACATCTTTACAAAGACCCATGAGCCAGTCGGATCTAAAGCCCTACAAGAATCAATCCAGTCTAGCAGCGCGACGATTCGTAATGACATGGCTGTTCTTGAAAAGCAGGGGCTTTTGGAAAAAGCACACACATCAAGTGGACGCAAGCCAAGTGTTGCGGGTTTTCAATACTTTGTCAAACATTCCCTTTCCTTTGATCGTCTTGCTGAAAATGAACTCTATGAAGTAATCAAGGCATTTGACCGTGAATTCTTCAAACTAGAGGATGTTCTTCAACAGGCAGCAGACGTTCTTTCAATGCTAAGTGGATGTACGGTGGTAGCACTTGATGTAGAACCGAGTCAACAACGCTTGACAGCTTTTGACATTGTGATTCTCAGCCAGCATACAGCTTTAGCAGTCTTTACTTTGGATGAATCCAATACGATTACCAGCCAATTCATGATTCCCCGTAATTTCTTGCGAGGTGATTTGATTCAGCTGAAAGAATTGATACAAGAGCGTTTCTTAGGACAGACAGTTCTTGATATTCACTATAAGATTCGGACAGAGATTCCACAAATTATTCAGCGTTATTTTACAACGACCGATAATGTTATGGATCTTTTCGAGCATATCTTTAGTGATATTTTCAAAGAAAATGTCATTGTATCTGGTAAGGTGAAGTTGCTGAATTTTTCAGATCTAAAGAGTTATCAATTCTTTGATCAACTGCAAAAAGTGGCTTTTGAAATTCGAGATAGTTTAGCTGAAGATCAAATGCAGACGGTGCGCGTGGCAGACAGCAGAGAAAGCAGTCTGGCGAATTTGACGCTCATCTCTAGCAAATTTCTCATTCCTTACCGAGGATTTGGTATGCTAGCGGTCATTGGACCAGTCAATTTAGATTATCAGCGAGTTGTCAGTCAACTCAATGTTGTCAATCGCGTTTTAACGATGAAGCTCACAGATTTTTATAGATATCTGAGTAGCAATCATTATGAAGTGCATTAAGGCGACAGAGCTGATAGCTATAGATAGAAAAATACTTAAAATACCATAAGGAGGTGCCTAGTGGCAGCAGAAAAACAGCAAGAAGAAGCAAAAAAAGAGGACGTTTCGGTAGAAGAAACAACAGAGGTAGCTCCTGAAAAGTCCGAATTGGACTTGGCGAATGAGCGCGCAGACGAATTTGAAAACAAATATCTTCGTGCAGCTGCTGAAATGCAAAATATTCAGCGCCGAGCAAATGAAGAACGTCAACAATTGCAGAAATATCGTAGCCAAGACTTAGGAAAAGCAATTCTTCCTTCGTTGGACAACTTAGAACGCGCCTTGGCAGTTGAAGGTCTGACTGATGATGTCCGAAAAGGGCTAGAAATGGTACAGGAAAGTTTGATTGCCGCCCTTAAAGATGAAGGAATTGAAGAAGTTCCAACAGACGGTGAGTTTGATCACAACTTCCATATGGCTATTCAGACGGTGCCGGCAGATGATGATTACCCAGCTGGAAGCATCGCACAAGTCTTCCAAAAGGGCTATAAACTCCATGAACGTCTCCTAAGACCAGCTATGGTAGTGGTAGCAGAATAAAAAGATCTCGTCCGAAACGACGGTAAACTATGAAGAAAGAAAATATATTTTCGCTCTACTAAACCGTGAGCGAAGTGAACAATTGGCGACACTCTTAACCGTGGTGCTCTCTGCGCAAACTTTAATAAAGAGATTGACATAGTCAAGCTCTGATGGCGCCGCCACTTAAGAAGAGTATCAAAAAAGAAATTCTAAATAAAGGGGAAAAAATAATGAGCAAAATTATTGGTATTGACTTAGGTACAACAAATTCAGCAGTTGCAGTTCTTGAAGGAACTGAAAGCAAAATTATCGCAAATCCAGAAGGTAACCGTACAACACCGTCAGTTGTGTCTTTCAAAAACGGTGAAATCATCGTTGGTGACGCAGCAAAACGTCAAGCGGTGACAAATCCTGATACGATTATCTCCATTAAATCAAAAATGGGAACTTCTGAAAAAGTTTCAGCAAATGGGAAAGAGTATACTCCACAAGAAATCTCAGCTATGATTCTTCAATATTTGAAAGGCTATGCTGAAGATTACCTTGGTGAAAAAGTAACCAAAGCAGTTATCACAGTTCCTGCTTACTTCAACGATGCCCAACGTCAAGCAACTAAAGATGCTGGTAAAATTGCTGGTCTTGAAGTAGAACGGATTGTCAACGAACCAACAGCAGCAGCCCTTGCTTATGGTTTGGACAAGACAGATAAAGAAGAAAAA
This sequence comes from Streptococcus sp. HMSC36C04, assembly GCF_001839535.1. Lineage (NCBI taxonomy): Bacteria > Bacillati > Bacillota > Bacilli > Lactobacillales > Streptococcaceae > Streptococcus > Streptococcus sp. HMSC36C04. The sequence goes on from NZ_KV841586.1 coordinate 17,118, forward strand.
ATCCTTGTATTTGACCTTGGTGGTGGTACATTTGACGTGTCAATCCTTGAATTAGGCGATGGTGTCTTTGATGTGCTAGCAACTGCAGGGGACAATAAACTCGGTGGTGATGACTTTGACCAAAAGATTATCGACTATATGGTAGCAGAGTTCAAGAAAGAAAACGGTATTGATTTGTCAACTGACAAGATGGCTCTTCAACGTTTGAAGGATGCGGCTGAAAAAGCTAAGAAAGACCTTTCTGGTGTAACTTCTACTCAAATCAGCTTGCCATTCATCACTGCGGGAGAAGCTGGACCGCTCCACTTAGAAATGACTTTGACTCGTGCAAAATTTGATGACTTGACTCGTGACCTTGTGGATCGCACAAAAGAACCTGTTCGTCGTGCATTGTCTGACGCTGGTCTTAGCTTGTCAGAAATTGATGAAGTTATTCTTGTTGGTGGTTCAACACGTATCCCTGCCGTTGTGGAAGCAGTAAAAGCTGAAACTGGTAAAGAGCCAAACAAATCAGTAAACCCTGACGAAGTAGTTGCTATGGGTGCAGCTATTCAAGGTGGTGTCATTACTGGTGATGTCAAAGACGTTGTTCTGCTTGACGTAACACCATTGTCACTTGGTATTGAAACAATGGGTGGTGTCTTCACTAAACTGATTGACCGCAACACAACGATTCCAACATCTAAATCACAAGTCTTCTCAACTGCAGCAGACAACCAACCAGCTGTTGATATCCACGTTCTTCAAGGGGAACGCCCAATGGCAGCAGATAACAAGACTCTTGGACGTTTCCAATTGACAGATATCCCAGCTGCTCCTCGCGGAATCCCTCAAATCGAAGTAACATTTGACATTGATAAGAACGGTATCGTGTCTGTTAAGGCTAAAGACCTTGGTACGCAAAAAGAACAACACATCGTTATTCAATCGAACTCCGGTTTGACAGACGAAGAAATTGACCGCATGATGAAAGATGCAGAAGCAAACGCTGAAGCAGATAAAAAACGTAAAGAAGAAGTAGATCTTCGTAACGAAGTGGATCAAGCAATCTTTGCAACTGAAAAGACAATCAAAGAAACAGAAGGAAAAGGCTTCGACGCAGAGCGCGACGCTGCCCAAGCTGCCCTTGATGACCTTAAGAAAGCTCAAGAAGATAACAACTTGGATGACATGAAAGCAAAACTTGAAGCACTCAATGAAAAAGCGCAAGCCCTCGCTGTGAAACTTTACGAACAAGCGGCTGCAGCCCAACAAGCTCAAGCAGGAGCAGAAGGTGCAAGCCAAACAAGTACAGGCGACAACAAAGGTGATGATGTCGTAGACGGTGAGTTTACGGAGAAATAAGACGCCAAAGCAGCTCATCTGCTAACGCTTGCCGCTATAAGGCGGTCAAGCTAGGCGGCTTACTAGATCGAAAACAAAGAAAAAATCGTCTTTGCTTTCTCCCATCGTAACGATGAGACAGGAGTGCTTCAGGAAAATCCTGAAACCTCCTTTGTCACATCTTGGCAAGAACGATTGCGGATTATAATTTAGTGCTTGCTCAATCTTACTTGTAGCCGATTTGTAACAGATAAATTCAGGGGTTGATAAACCAACCTCTGTTTTTGGATAAAGAGGAACTGAACCCAACCTAAATATTGGTTTGTTTCGTAACAATAACAGAAAGGAACAAAGAGTGTTCATGGAATTGAACACGAGCGGAAAGCTCGGAAATTAGATAAACCTCTTAAGAAATCAGGATTTCTTGTCGGTTTCCTAAATTTCAGTCGCTTTCTGTTCGCTCTTAGTATCTTATATGAACAATACAGAATTTTATGACCGTTTAGGCGTTTCAAAAAACGCATCTCAGGATGAGATTAAGAAAGCCTATCGGAAATTATCAAAGAAATATCACCCAGACATCAATAAAGAACCGGGTGCTGAAGAGAAATACAAGGAAGTCCAAGAGGCCTATGAAACCTTGAGTGATGAGCAAAAACGGGCAGCCTATGACCAATATGGTGCTGCGGGAGCTAACGGAGGCTTCGGCGGTGGAGCTGGCGGTTTTGGTGGCTTTGACGGTTCTAGCTTTGGAGGTTTTGAAGATATTTTTTCTAGCTTCTTTGGTGGAGGTGGTGCAAGTCGCAATCCCAACGCACCTCGTCAAGGAGATGATCTTCAATATCGGGTCAACCTTAAGTTTGAAGAAGCGATTTTTGGTACGGATAAAGAAATTAAATACAATCGTGAGGCGACTTGCCATACTTGTCATGGCTCTGGTGCGAAACCGGGAACTAGTCCAATAACTTGTAGTCGCTGTCACGGATCTGGTGTCATCAATGTGGATACGCAAACCCCACTTGGAATGATGCGTCGTCAAGTCACTTGTGATGTCTGCCATGGGCGCGGACAAGAAATCAAAGACCCTTGCCAAACCTGCCATGGAACAGGACATGAAAAACAAGCCCATAGTGTTCATGTAAAAATCCCTGCAGGTGTTGAAACTGGTCAACAAGTTCGCTTGTCTGGTCAAGGGGAGGCCGGTTTCAACGGTGGACCGTACGGAGATCTATATGTCGTCGTTCAGGTGGAATCAAGTGATAAGTTTGAGCGGGATGGATCAACCATTTATTATAAGCTCAATCTCAATTTCGTTCAAGCAGCTTTAGGTGACAGCGTGGAAATACCAACCGTTCACGGTGATGTGGAATTAACCATTCCAGAGGGAACACAAACCGGCAAACGCTTCCGCCTGCGTGGAAAGGGAGCACCGAGCCTTCGTGGCGGCAGCATGGGAGACCAGTATGTCACAGTCAATGTTGTAACACCGACAGGACTTAACGACAAACAAAAAGCAGCGTTGAAAGAGTTTGCAGAAGCTGGTGATATGAAAGTCAATCCGAAGAAAAAAGGTTTCTTTGATAAAATGAAAGATGCCTTTGAGCAATAAGAAAAGAGCAGTTTGACGCTGCTCTTTTATATTATAAGGATAAAATTGTGTGTTTTTCATCTTTGGTGATGACGCGCTTGATACCAGTTGGTTGTGTGGAAACAAGTTTTGCTAGAAAATTTGGGTAGGCTTGATACTCATCCATTCGATCTAGTGGAATCCATTCAACTGTTTCACGAGGAGAGAAGCTTGGGAACTGCTGGCCTTTTGACTTCATCAAGTAATAAAAGGAAATTTCATGGCAATTCAGACCAGCTAACTTGCCAGAATTTTGTTGGAAAAAATTTTCGTGAATGAACAGCAATCGATCGATTTCGTAGTCCTGTCCAGTTTCTTCCTTAATTTCTCGAAGAATAGCTTCTTCTGAAGTTTCTCCTAGCTGAACAGCTCCACCTAAAGGATAAAAATAATCCTCGTTTGGATTGGTCATAAAAGCAAGCGCGCCTTCTTCAATAATGACGGCAGCAGCTTTGTAACGAAATCGAGATTTCTTTTTGCAAAAAGTAATATCAGTCATTTATCTTTCCTCCGTATTCTAGTGTAGCATATTTTCAATGAAAACCTGTCCCCGGACAGTTTTGTTTTTACAGTCTTGCGAGGGGCTTTTTTTCTTGTTACAATAAACACATGACACGATATAAAGCGATTATTTCTTACGACGGTCATGGCTTTGCTGGTTTTCAGCGGCAACTTCATGCTCGTAGCGTTCAAGAAGAGATTGAAAAGACTTTAACCAAAATCAATAGTGGGGCATCGGTCGTAATCCATGGTGCAGGACGTACAGACAGCGGTGTTCATGCGCTAGGACAAGTTATTCATTTTGATTTACCACAAAAAAGAGATGGAGAAAAACTACGTTTCGCACTTGATACGCAGACACCGGAAGATATTGATTTTATCAGTGTAGAAGAGGTGAATGATAATTTTCATTCTAGGTATTGCAAACACAGCAAGACCTATGAATTTATAGTGGATATCGGGCGTCCTAAAAATCCTATGATGCGCTATTATGCAACCCATTACCCTTATCCGCTTGATTTGAGTTTGATTGAAGAAGCTATTGAAAAGTTAGAAGGAACTCATGATTTTACGGGTTTTACAGCTTCAGGAACTAGTGTGGAAAATAAAGTTCGGACGATTACAAAAGCACGCTTAGACTTTGATGAGAAACGCAACTTTCTGATTTTTACTTTCTCTGGCAATGGCTTCTTGTATAAGCAAATTCGCAATATGGTCGGTACTTTATTGAAAATTGGAAATAAACGAATGCCAGTCGAGCAGATTGATAGAATTTTAACAGAAAAAGATCGTCATTTAGCAGGACCAACAGCAGCCTCGAACGGACTTTATCTAAAGGAGATACGATATGAAGAATAACTTTATTTTAGCTATATCAGGGAATGATATTTTTAGTGGCGGCGGACTGCATGCTGATTTAGCGACTTACACGGTCAACCGACTACATGGTTTTGTGTCAGTGACTTGCTTGACCGCCATGACGGAGCAAGGTTTTGAGATTATTCCTGTAGATACGACAGTCTTTTCTCAGCAGCTCAACTCTCTTAAGAATGTGCCTTTTTCAGCTATTAAATTGGGGCTTTTGCCCAATGTAGAAGTGGCAGATTTGGCTTTGGATTTTGTGAAAGCTCATGCAGAGACTCCTGTTGTGTTAGACCCTGTCTTAGTTTGCAAGGAAAGCCATGATGTGGAGGTTTCGGCACTTCGAGATGAGCTCATCAAGTTTTTCCCTTATACAAACATTATCACGCCTAATTTACCAGAAGCTGAACTCTTGGCTCAAAAAGAATTACGAACATTAGAGGATGTCAAAGAAGCGGCTAGACTTCTCCATTCTTTGGGTGCTAAATCCGTTGTTATCAAAGGAGGAAACCGCTTAGATTCTCAAAAAGCAATAGATGTTTATTATGACGGAGAGCAATTTAAAATTTTGGAATCGCCTGTTTTAGACAAAAATAATATCGGAGCGGGTTGCACCTTTGCTTCCAGCATTGCCGGTCAGCTATTATTAGGGAAGTCAACTTTTGAAGCGGTTCAAAATTCAAAAGAATTTGTTTACCGAGCTATCCAACATTCAGATCAATATGGAGTTGTTCAATATGAAAAAGAATCAGACGCATAAACTTGTCCTTTTATCTATGATTGCTGCTTTGACAGTTGTTTTGGGATATTATTTAAAAATTCCAACGCCAACGGGAATTTTAACTTTTCTTGATACAGGAATTTTCTTTGCCGCCTTTTATTTTGGCAGAAAAGAAGGAGCAATTGTTGGTGGTTTAGCCGGATTTCTTATTGATTTGATTTCGGGTTATCCGCAGTGGATGTTTTTTAGCATGATTTTTCATGGTCTACAAGGTTATTTTGCGGGTTTTAAAGGGAAAAGTCGTTATCTTGGTTTAGTATTGGCGACGCTTGTTATGGTAGGGGGGTATGCTGTTGCTTCCACGATCATGCATGGTTGGGGAGCAGCTTTTCCAGAAATATTTTCTAACTTCTGTCAAAATACTTTAGGAATGATTGTTGGGGTAATCTTGAATAAACTGTTGGTGGATGTTTTGAAAAAATAAAGTAAATAAGGGGTGTTGTGCCCTTTTTACTTTTAAGAATTTCAGTTTGTAAAAGCAATAAAAATCATTTATAATACAATTAAAACGAGGTGAAATCATGAATTTACAAAAACTTAGAGAACAAACACAAACAATTTTAGCAGATGTTTTAGAAAAATCAGTTCTTTCTGCTGGTGATATTTTTGTGATTGGACTTTCTTCCAGTGAGGTGATTGGAGGGCATATTGGAAAAAATTCCAGCCAAGAAGTGGGAGAAGTCATTGTCAAAACCATATTGGATATGTTATCCGAGCGTGGTCTTTACTTAGCTGTTCAAGGCTGCGAACATGTTAATCGAGCCTTGGTTGTGGAGCGAGAGTTGGCTCAAAAACGAAATCTAGAAATTGTCAATGTCTTGCCCACTCTGCATGCCGGTGGAAGCGGGCAGTTAGCTGCTTTTAAATATATGAACGATCCAGTTGAGGTGGAATTTATCACGGCTCAAGCGGGGCTAGATATCGGAGATACGGCGATTGGTATGCATGTTAAACACGTTCAAATCCCAGTTCGACCAATTTTGAGAGAACTCGGAGAAGCGCATGTGACTGCGCTCGCTAGCCGCCCTAAGCTAATCGGTGGAGCACGAGCTGCTTACCAAAAGGATAAAATTCGGAAAGCATAAAGAGCAAAATCAGCAAATGGACGGAAAAATCGTTAAATTTTTCATTAGAAAATTTGTGAAATAACGTGTATTTATGGTATAATTGATTGTATTCAATAAATTTTAAGGAGAAATGACAGAATGTCTGTATCATTTGAAAACAAAGAAACAAATCGCGGAGTTTTGACATTTACAATCAGTCAAGAACAAATCAAGCCAGAATTGGATCGCGTGTTTAACTCAGTTAAGAAAACTCTGAATGTACCAGGTTTCCGTAAAGGTCATCTTCCTCGCCCGGTGTTTAACCAAAAATTTGGGGAAGAAGCTCTTTACCAAGACACACTGAACGCCCTTCTCCCAGCTGCTTATGAAGCTGCAGTTAAAGAAGCAGAAATTGAAGTTGTTGCCCAACCACAATTTGACGTGGCTTCTATGGAAAAAGGTCAAGATTGGACCATTACCGCTGAAGTGGTTACAAAACCTGAAGTAAAATTAGGTGAATATAAAAATCTAGAAGTATCTGTTGATGTCTCTAAAGAAGTATCTGACGCAGATGTAGACGCAAGAATTGAACGTGAGCGCAACAATTTAGCAGAGCTTGTATTGAAAGAAGACAAGGCTGCTAATGGCGACACAGTTGTGATTGATTTTGTTGGAACAGTTGACGGCGTTGAATTTGACGGCGGTAAAGGAGATAACTTCTCACTTGAACTCGGAAGCGGTCAATTCATTCCAGGTTTTGAGGATCAATTGGTTGGACATGCTGCTGGCGAAACAGTAGAAGTAAACGTAACATTCCCAGAAGACTATCAAGCAACAGACCTTGCAGGTAAAGATGCTAAGTTTGTTACAACCATTCATGAAGTCAAAGAAAAAGAAGTTCCAGAACTAGATGATGAACTAGCGAAAGACATTGACGAAGATGTTGAAACACTTGACGAATTAAAAGAAAAATACCGCAAAGAATTAGCTGAATCAAAAGAAATTGCTTTTGATGACGCAGTTGAATCTGCAGCACTTGATCTTGCAGTAGAAAATGCAGAAATCGTTGAGTTGCCAGAAGAAATGGTTCACGAAGAAGTTCATCGCTCTGTGAATGAATTCCTTGGAAACATGCAACGTCAAGGTATTTCACCAGATATGTATTTCCAAATCACTGGTACAACGCAAGAAGACCTTCACAAGCAACATGAAGCTGATGCTGAAAAACGTACTAAAACCAACCTTGTGATTGAAGCTGTTGCGAAAGCAGAAGGATTTGAAGCAAGTGATGAAGACATTGAAGCAGAAATTGCTTCACTTGCCGCTGATTACAGCATGGAAGTAGAGCGCGTTCGTCAACTTCTTTCAGCAGATATGTTGAAACATGATATTGTGATTAAAAAAGCCGTTGAATTGATTACAAGTACTGCAAAAGTAAAATAATCGAACGATAACATAAGGCAAGTTCAGTCGGAAATTCGGCTGAATTGCCTTTTTACTTCTTTTTATATAAAAGCGGAAGTCATTTTAGTGAGAAAGTGATTTTCTTGAATAAAGGATAAAATTCCTTTGACGAAAGAGGATTTTTATCGTACAATAAAAAGTAGCGAAAAATTCAATAAATTAAATTTTTGAGAGTCAACATGGCAGAAGCTCTCAGACTTAAAAGGAGATCGACTTTGGAATTAGAAGTATTTGCTGGACAAGAAAAGAGTGAACTTTCTATGATTGAAGTAGCGCGTGCTATCTTAGAAACACGTGGTCGTCATCATGAAATGTATTTTAACGATCTTGTCAATGAAATTCAAAATTACCTTGAAAAATCAAATAGTGATATTCGTGAAGCCTTGCCACTTTTTTATACAGAGCTAAATGTAGACGGCAGTTTCATTCCTCTAGGGGATAATAAGTGGGGCTTGCGTTCATGGTATGCGATTGATGAAGTGGATGAAGAAATTATCACTCTTGAAGAAGACGATGAAGAAGCTCCTAAGAAACGGAAGAAAAAACGTGTGAATGCCTTTATGGACGGAGATGAAAACGCCATTGATTACAATGATGATGATCCAGAAGATGAAGATTCATACGAAGCAGACCCTGCCCTTAACTATGACGAGGATAATCTAGACGATGAAAAGAGTGAAGTTGAGGCGTATGATGCGGAAATCAATGAAATTGCACCTGATGATTTAGGTGAAGAAGTCGAACTCAATGAAGAGGATGAGGATTACTCAGATGATGAGGTGGATCCAGAAGATGAAGAATAGTTCAGTTTAGAGCATTTTCTGATTTGACAAAAAATCTATTCTGCGATATTATAATATCGGGCACTTCTTTTAAGAAGTCGAAGCTCCCTAGCTCTAGGGAGCTATTTTTGTTTTGCTATTCATGAACACGTCTTAAAAAGCAATGGACGTTGTATTTTAGATAAGGAGTATTTATGGCAACAAAATATATTTTTGTTACAGGTGGTGTAGTTAGTTCGATTGGTAAAGGGATTGTAGCGGCAAGTCTTGGTCGTCTCTTGAAAAACCGTGGCCTTAAGGTGACTATTCAAAAGTTTGACCCATATATCAATATCGACCCAGGAACGATGAGTCCTTACCAACACGGGGAAGTGTTTGTGACGGACGACGGTGCAGAGACAGACTTGGATCTGGGGCACTATGAGCGCTTTATTGATATTAACCTAAATAAATATTCAAATGTCACAACGGGTAAGATTTATAGCGAAGTTCTTCGTAAAGAACGTAAAGGTGAGTACCTTGGAGCTACTGTTCAGGTCATCCCACATATTACAGATGCTTTAAAAGAAAAAATTAAACGTGCGGCAACAACAACAGACTCTGACGTGATTATCACAGAAGTGGGAGGAACTGTAGGAGATATTGAAAGTTTGCCATTCTTAGAAGCACTTCGTCAAATGAAGGCAGATGTCGGAGCAGACAATGTGATGTATATTCACACGACCTTGCTTCCATATCTTAAGGCAGCTGGGGAAATGAAAACCAAGCCAACTCAACACTCTGTAAAAGAATTGCGTGGTCTGGGTATTCAACCGAATATGCTGGTCATTCGCACCGAAAAGCCAGCTGGTCAAAATATTAAGAACAAATTAGCGCAGTTTTGTGATGTAGCACCAGAAGCAGTGATTGAGTCGCTAGATGTGGAACATTTGTATCAAATTCCGCTAAACCTACAAGCACAAAACATGGACCAAATCGTTTGTGATCACTTGAAGTTGGACGTGCCAGAAGCAGATATGACAGAGTGGTCTGCTATGGTTGATAAAGTCATGAACTTGAAGAAACAAGTAAAAATTGCACTAGTTGGAAAATATGTGGAACTACCAGATGCGTACATCTCTGTTGTAGAAGCTCTCAAGCACTCTGGTTATGCCAACGATGCGGAAATCAAGCTGAATTGGGTCAATGCGAATGATGTCACAACTGAAAATGTCGCTGAATTACTGAAAGATGCAGACGGTATCATTGTGCCGGGTGGCTTTGGTCATCGTGGGACCGAAGGAAAGATTGCGACGATTCAATATGCTCGTGAAAATGATGTGCCAATGCTTGGAATTTGCCTTGGTATGCAGTTGACTTGTGTTGAATTTGCTCGCCATGTGCTGGGATTTGATGATGCTAATTCTTCAGAACTAAATCCAGATACGAAACATCCTGTTATAGATTTGATGCGGGATCAGATTGATGTAGAAGATATGGGAGGGACGCTTCGTTTAGGACTTTATCCGTCTAAGTTGAAACGCGGTTCCAAAGCGGCTGCAGCTTATGACAATCAAGAAGTTGTTCAGCGTCGTCACCGTCACCGTTACGAATTTAACAATGAATTCCGTCAACAATTTGAAGATGCTGGTTTTGTATTCTCAGGAGTTTCACCTGATAATCGTCTGGTGGAAATTGTTGAAATGCCAGAAAATAAATTCTTTGTGGCTTGTCAATACCACCCAGAATTATCTAGCCGTCCTAATCGTCCAGAAGGACTTTATACCGCTTTTGTCACAGCAGCAGTTGAAAATAGTGAGAAATAAGATTGGAAGCAATTCCAGTCTTTTTAGCATTTCTCATAGGAGAAAAATTTGTCAATATGAATGAAAGACAGCATTTTAAAACTAAAGTAAGAAATTTTCTCCTAAAAATGATACAATTTGAATAGTTGATGAGCTCAATAAATAATAAAACGGAGGTGGATCATGATGAAGTTTATACTGAATGAAAGTCTCGCAATGCTTGGGATTAAAAATGTGGTTATTGGCATCGCTAAAAATGTAGATCCACGTGCACCTTTACCTGCTTCATTTTTGAAAAAGCAAAAAGAGATGGAAAAGTGGGCATTGAATTGCGATATTGATGAGGTGTCTGATACTCCAGTCATTCAAGGCTACAAGGATTTATTGCAAAGTGTCGGACGTAGTGTCAAGAAGAATCCTCCTACCGTTTTGGCGCTTATTCGGAATATTCGACATCGTGGATCCATCCCGAATATTAATAGTATTATTGATATTTATAATGTTGAATCTTTACATTCTTTATTAGCCATTGGTGGGCATGATTTGGATAAAATAGCGGGGCAAATTGAATTTACGGTTAGTCAAAAAGAAGATGTGTTTCTACCGATTTTATCTACGGAAAAACACGTTTCACAGACTGATTATGTTTATCGTGATCAAAAAGGAATTTTAGCATGGCTAGATGTTCGTGACGGAGAAAACTATAAATTTGATGACGAGACAAAGAATGCTATTTTTATCATTCAAGGAAATGCTCATACATCTGTTGAAATGCGTTTAGAAGCACTGAAGCGCATTGAGAACAATTTAGCAGAATGTATGCCGAATCTGGATTTTGAAACGTATGTCATTCACCCAGAGGGGAAATAACCTAAAAAGCAATGTATCCATCAATAGGATACGAGAAGTGAGTCCGTTGTTTGAAAGCATTTGGAATACAATCACATTTTTTAGTAAAAGATTTGTTTGAAAATTCTTTACTTTTTATGAAGATATAGTATAATTAGAATATATCATACTTTTCGGAGGTAACTATGAAAAAAAGTAAAATCATCGCAGTTGCGGGGCTAGCTCTTTTAACGTCTGGTCTTTTAGCTGCTTGCTCGGGTTCGAAATCGAGCTCAGCTGAAACAAAATTTGGTTATGTGTATTCTAGTGATCCAGAAACTTTGGATTATGTAACATCAGGAAAAGCAACCACTAGCGATCTTGTGACAAATGGAGTTGACGGATTGTTAGAAAATGACAAATATGGAAATCTTGTACCATCAATGGCTAAGTCATGGACTGTATCAAAAGATGGTTTAACCTATACTTATAAACTTCGTAAGGGTGCCAAATGGTACACATCAGAAGGGGAAGAATACGCAGAAGTTAAAGCGCAAGACTTTGTAACTGGTTTGAAACATGCTGCCGATAAAAAATCTGAGGCGCTTTATTTGGTTCAAAACTCAATTAAAGGTTTAGATGCTTACGTGAATGGTCAAACAAAAGACTTTTCAACGGTAGGTGTGAAAGCAGTTGATGATTATACTGTTCAGTATACATTGAACAAGCCAGAACCATATTGGAATTCTAAGACAACCTCTGCCATTATGTGGCCAATCAATGCCGAATTTTTGAAATCTAAAGGAAATAAATTTGGCCAATCAACAGACCCTAACTCAATCCTTTATAATGGACCATTCTTGATGAAAGCTATCACAGCAAAATCTGCGGTAGAATATGTTAAAAACAAACATTATTGGGATAAAGATAAAGTAAATGTTGATAGCATCAAGTTGGCTTATTATGATGGTCAAGACCAAGATTCATTAGCACGTAACTTTAAAGATGGTGCTTATACGTATGCACGTCTCTTCCCAGCAAGTTCAAACTTTTCAACTTTTGAAAAGGACTTCAAAGACAATATCTATACATCAGAAGCTGGTGCAGGAACAGCAGTTTTAGGACTTAATATTGACCGTCAAACGTACAACCACACTGCTAAAAAAACAGATGAAGAAAAAAATTCAACGAAAAAAGCATTGTTGAATAAAGACTTCCGTCAAGCGCTGAACTTTGCGCTTGACCGCGACTCTTACGCTGCACAAGTCAATGGTAAAGAGGGCGCTGCTAAAGCAATCCGCAATATGTTTGTACCGTCTGACTTTGTCCAAGTTGGAGAAAAATCATTTAGCGATGTTGTAGAAGAAAAATTAGCTAGCTATGGTGATGACTGGAAGGGTGTCAAATTAGCAGATTCACAAAACGGTTTGTACAATCCAGACAAAGCAAAAGCGAAATTTGCAAAAGCAAAAGAAGCATTGCAAGCTCAAGGTGTGCAATTCCCAATCCACATAGATGTTCCTGTAATTGAAACTTCTAAAAACTTTGTTGCTCGTATGCAATCTATGAAACAATCTATTGAAAAAGTGCTTGGCAAAGAAAATGTTGTCATGGACTTGAATATGATGTCAGAAGATGATGTAATGAACATCACTTATTATGCTCCGAATGCAGCTAGCGAAGATTGGGATCTCTCAGGTATCGTTAGTTGGACTCCTGACTATCAAGACCCATCTACTTATCTTGACATTTTGAAATCAACATCTTCTGATAATACGAAAACTTGGTTTGGATTTGACTCTGGTAGTGAAAATGCTGGTGCTAAAGCAGTTGGCTTGGACGAATATAATAAATTAGTCGATGAAGCAGGTGCAGAAACAACAGACATTGCAAAACGTTATGAAAAATATGCAGCAGCACAAGCTTGGTTAACAGACAGTTCACTTGTCTTACCAACAATGGCTTCAACAGGTGCCGGAACTTTTGTGTCACGCATTCAACCGTTCTCAGGTGCATTTGCGCAAACAGGTAGTAAAGGTAGCTCAACCTACTTCAAATACATTAAAGTCGGTAACGATACTGTCACTAAGAAAGACTATGAAGCAGCTAAGAAGAAATGGCAAAAAGAAAAAGCCGAGTCTAATAAAAAAGCTCAAGATAAATTAGCTGATCATGTAAAATAATACAACCTATAAAAGCAGGTGAAACTCACTAAAAGGTGAGGAAAACCTGCTTTTTTCTATCTATAAAATTGTAAGGTTAATATAATTCCTTTGATACTAGGTCTGAAAAATATGTCATAAAATTTAGAAAATTCTATTTACTTTTTACTTTTTGTGTGCTAGAATGTATAAAAATAATGATTTTGGGAGGAATATTCATGAAAAAAAGTAAAATCATTACCCTTGCAGCGCTAGCCTTGCTTGCAACAGGAACTCTAGCAGCTTGTTCTGGCTCTAAAACAAGTTCTGGGAATAAAACATTCTCATATGTTTATGAGCAAGATCCAGATAATTTGAACTATTTGACAACTGGGAAAGCAGCTACTGCAAATCTTACCAGTAATGTCATTGACGGACTCTTGGAAAATGACCGTTATGGAAATCTAGTTCCTTCTATGGCGAAGGATTGGACCGTCTCTAAAGATGGCTTGACTTATACTTATACACTTCGTAAGGGTGTGAAGTGGTACACATCGGAAGGCGAAGAGTATGCAGAAGTTAAGGCACAAGACTTTGTAACGGGCTTAAAATATGCTGCAGACAATAAATCTGATGCTATTTACTTGGTGCAAGATTCTGTTAAAGGCTTGGATGCTTACATGAAAGGTGAAAATAAAGATTTCTCTTCTGTCGGTATCAAAGCAGTCGATGATTACACGGTTCAATACACTCTTAATCGACCAGAAAGTTTTTGGAACTCAAAAACAACAATGGGCGTTCTAGCACCAGTTAATGCAGAATTTTTGAAATCAAAAGGCAATAAATTTGCACAAGCAACAGATCCATCTAGTCTTCTTTATAATGGACCATACTTGCTAAAATCTATCACAGCAAAATCATCTGTCGAATTTGCGAAAAATCCAAACTATTGGGATAAGAAAAATGTGCACATTGATAACATTAAGTTGTCCTACTATGATGGTCAAGACCAGGACAAACTTGCTAAAGGATTTAGCGATGGTTCATTTACTAATGCCAAAGTATTTCCAACAAGTCCAAGTTATGCTTCTGTTAGCAAGAAATATAAAAACAACATCGTTTATACTCCGCAAGATGCAACGACTTACCTAGTAGCTACAAACATTGACCGTCAATCTTACAAACATACTTCAAAGACAACAGATACTCAAAAGACTTCTACTAAGAAAGCTTTGCTAAATAAAGACTTCCGTCAAGCGATTACATTTGCATTTGACCGCACAGCTTATGCGTCACAAGTAAATGGTAAAGATGGTGCAACGAAGATGCTTCGTAACCTCTTTGTACCACCAACGTTTGTTCAAACAGATGACAAGAGCTTTGGAGAATTGGTCAAAGAAAAATTAGTCGGCTACGATGAAAGTTGGAAAGATGTCAACTTAAATGATGCGCAAGACGGACTTTACAATCCAACCAAAGCCAAGGAAAAATTAGCCAAAGCTAAAGCGGCGCTTCAAGCAGACGGTGTTCAATTCCCAATCCACATTGATATGCCAGTTGACCAAACAGCGACTAATAAAGTTCAACGCGTGCAATCATTGAAGCAATCAATTGAAAAGAATCTTGGGAAAGAAAATGTTGTGATTGATATTCAACAAATGTCTAAAGACGACGTGAATAATATCACTTACTTTGCCGAATCTGCAGCGGCAGAAGATTGGGATCTTTCTGATAATGTTGGTTGGAGTCCAGACTTCCAAGACCCATCTACCTATCTTGATGTTATCAAACCTTCAAGCGGTGAAAACACTAAGACTTATCTAGGATTTGATGCAGGTACGAATAACGCTGCCGCAGCACAAGTTGGTATGAACGAATATGAAAAGTTGTTGAATGAGGCTGAAAAAGAAACCACTAATACGAATGCACGCTATGAAAAATATGCTGCAGCCCAAGCTTGGTTGACTGATAATGCTTTGGTTATTCCGACAACAACCTTGACTGGTCGTCCAATTCTTTCTCGTACAGTACCATTTAGCAATCCATTTGCTTGGTCAGGAAACAAAGGGAATAGTGAAATCATTCTATATAAATATCTTGAACTCCAAGATGAGCCTGTGACTCAAAATCAATACAAGAAAGCAATGGAAAAATGGAATAAAAAGCGCACAGAATCTAATAAAAAGGCTCAAGAAGAACTTGCAGATCATGTTAAATAATTGAAAAAAATTAGATAAAATTTAACAGAAAAACAAAAAAAGTTCAATTATGATAAAAATATTCTGACAATTGATTTTACAATTAACCAGAATTGTGATATAATTTTAAACAATCAGTTTAAAAATTGAAGGTATTCTAAAATTGAAAATAGGTATTTGTCGTGACGCGTGGCATTTCTCTATCAGTTCCTTCGGTCTTGGCTGACAGGTTATGTTTAATAACTTAACCATAGTTATTAAAGTGGAATATCTGATGTGACTCATGCTGAATCATTAAAATACAAAAAGAATTAGCAGATCATGTAAAATAAACTTCTCATCAGAACTTTCTCTAACAGGAGGGAAAGTTCTTTTGGGATTTTAAAGGAAACGGTAAATGAAGAAATATATTTTTATGCGTATCTTACGCTCTTTAGTATCTATTTTCATGGTAACAACGCTGACTTACACCATTATCTATACCATGGTGCCTAGGAAGTTGATTTTCAAACAGGACCCAAACTATAACAAAATAGCGACAACTCCTGATAAAAAAGCCAATTACGAAAATACGATTTTTGAGCGTATGGGTTACATTGACTACTATGATACGAAGGAATTGCAAGAAAAAGCTAGTAAAGAGAATTCCTCTGTAACAGTAGAACCTACTAATGCAAATAAAAAAATCTATGAAGCTTACATCAAAAAGCTGGGACGCGGTTGGAAATTGCAGCAATTTAAAGAAAGCAAGCAATTTTATGCAACTCGTGAAGTTCCAGTCTATGAACGCGTTCTTGGTTTCTATGGTAATTTGATTCAAATTGACCATACAGGTGCTGTGAAAGATGCTTCTAATCCGAATTTGAAGCGTTATATTCGCATTGAAAATGATCCTGCTATTGGTTGGTCTGTTGTTGGTTCTGGAACGAAACATAAATATTTATTGTACTTCAATAGTCGGTTTCCATTTATCCACCAAAATTTTGTGAGATTAAATCTGGGAATCTCCTATCCAACCTATGCAAATCTCCCTGTCCTACAAGTTATTTCACAAGGGCAAGGTCAAACGCAGACTTCAGAAGTTCAATTTCCAACAGGAAAGAAAACATCATCTGTTAATATTTATACACGTACATATAAGTCTCCAAAACAAGCCGATGCACGCGATGTTGCTAATTACGGAAAAGATGATCCTTATACGGCGACAGAGAGCAATTATCAATATCCATCTATGATTGTGAGCTCTTCTATTGTTGGGTTGATTGGTTTGGCCTTGTCATACTTAATCGCCGTTCCACTTGGATCTTATATGGCTCGTTTTAAGAATACATTGTTTGATAGTATTTCAACCGGTGCTTTGACTTTCTTAATGTCACTGCCGACTATTGCCTTGGTTTATATCATTCGGTTGATTGGCTCAGCAATTGGCTTGCCTGATTCATTCCCTATTTTGGGAGCAGGTGATTGGCGCTCTTATGTGCTGCCGGCAGTTATTCTTGGGCTCTTGAGTGCACCTTGGACAGCAGTGTGGATTCGTCGTTATATGATTGACTTGCAATCACAAGATTTTGTTCGTTTTGCACGTGCAAAAGGTCTTTCTGAAAAAGAAATTTCAAATAAACATATTTTCAAAAATGCCATGGTGCCACTTGTATCCAGCATTCCAAACTCAGTTATTGGGGTTATTACAGGTGCAACTTTGACTGAAACAGTCTTCGCTTTCCCTGGTATGGGTAAGATGTTGATTGACTCTGTTAAAGCTTCAAATAACTCTATGGTCGTTGGTCTTGTCTTTATCTTTACATGTCTTTCTATCTTCGCTCTTCTATTGGGTGATATTCTGATGACAGTACTTGACCCACGTATTAAATTAACATCAAAAGGAGGTAAATAATGGCTACAATTGATAAGACTAAGTTCCAATTTGTCAAACGCGATGATTTTGCCTCTGAAACGATTGATGCTCCAGCCTATTCTTACTGGAAATCAGTTATGCGTCAGTTCCTAAAAAAGAAATCAACAGTTATCATGTTGGGAATTTTGGTCGCTATTATTTTGATGAGTTTCATTTATCCGATTTTCTCAGATTTTGACTTTAACGATGTCAGCAAGGTGAATGATTTCGGTGCGCGTTATATTAAACCAAATGGTCAATATTGGTTTGGTACAGATAGCAACGGGAAATCCCTTTTTGACGGAGTATGGTTTGGAGCTCGTAACTCTATCCTCATTTCCGTCATTGCAACTGTGATTAACTTAGTTATTGGTATTGTGATTGGTGGTATCTGGGGAATTTCCAAAACCGTTGACCGTATCATGATGGAAGTGTACAATATCATTTCTAACATCCCATCTCTCTTGATTGTCATTGTCTTGACTTATTCAATTGGTGCTGGTTTCTGGAACTTGATTTTTGCTATGACCATCACAGGTTGGGTTGGGATTGCTTATACGATTCGTATCCAAATCATGCGTTATCGCGACTTGGAATATAACCTTGCCAGCCGAACTTTGGGTACGCCAACACTGAAAATCATTGTAAAAAATATCATGCCACAATTGGTTTCTGTTATTGTGACCACGGCTTCACAACTGCTGCCAAGTTTCATTTCTTATGAAGCATTTCTATCGTTCTTTGGTTTGGGGCTTCCTGTCACAGTACCAAGTTTGGGACGGTTAATTTCAGATTATTCACAAAACGTGACAACAAATGCGTATCTTTTCTGGATTCCATTGACAACCTTGATTTTGGTTTCCCTCTCATTATTCGTTGTCGGTCAAAACTTAGCGGATGCTAGTGATCCACGTACACATAGATAGGAGTAAATATGACACAAGAAAAAAATGTAATATTGACTGCTCGCGATATTGTCGTGGAATTTGACGTTCGTGATAAGGTCTTAACAGCTATTCGTGGTGTTTCGCTTGACCTCATTGAAGGTGAAGTTCTTGCACTTGTAGGGGAATCTGGTTCTGGTAAGTCTGTTTTAACAAAGACATTTACAGGAATGTTAGAAGAAAATGGTCGAGTTGCTCAAGGAACGATTGATTATCGGGGGCAAGATTTGACAAAATTGAAGTCAAATAAAGATTGGGAACCTATACGTGGTGTTAAAATTGCGACAATCTTCCAAGATCCGATGACAAGTTTGGATCCTATTAACACAATCGGTAGCCAAATTACAGAAGTGATTATCAAGCATCAAAAGAAAACGCCTAAAGAAGCGAAAGAAATGGCTGTTGACTATATGAATAAGGTCGGCATTCCTGATGCTGAAAAGCGCTTTTATGAATACCCATTTCAATATTCAGGAGGAATGCGTCAACGGATTGTTATCGCTATTGCGCTTGCTTGTCGACCTGATATCCTTATCTGTGATGAACCAACGACAGCGCTTGACGTTACGATTCAAGCACAAATCATTGATTTGTTGAAATCTTTGCAACACGAATATGAATTCACAACTATTTTTATCACCCACGACCTGGGAGTGGTAGCAAGTATTGCCGATAAGGTTGCGGTTATGTATGCTGGTGAAATCGTTGAATACGGAACAGTAGAAGAAGTTTTTTACGACCCACGCCACCCCTATACTTGGAGTTTGTTATCTAGTCTACCTCAGTTGGCAGATGACAAGGGTGAGTTGTATTCAATTCCTGGAACGCCGCCATCTCTTTATTCACATTTGCAAGGAGATGCATTTGCCTTGCGTTCGGATTATGCTATGGAAATTGACTTTGAAGAGAAGCCACCTCAAATCTATGTAACGGATACCCATTGGGCAAAAACATGGTTGTTACATGAGAATGCTCCAAAAGTGAATAAGCCAGCTGTTATTGATGATTTACACGAAAAAATTAGCTCAAAAATGGGCTTTGCCCATTTAGACGCCTAGGAGGAAGGAAATGCCTGAAAAATTAGTAGAAGTTAAAGATTTGGAAATTTCCTTCGGTGAGGGAAGCAAGAAATTTGTTGCTGTTAAAAATGCTAATTTCTTTATCAATAAAGGAGAAACGTTTTCACTTGTAGGAGAATCTGGTTCTGGTAAAACAACAATTGGTCGTGCGATTATTGGTTTAAATGATACGAGTCATGGAGAGATTTTCTTTGAAGGGAAAAAAATTAATGGCAAAAAATCAAAAGAAGAAGAGTCAGAAATCATTCGTAAAATTCAAATGATTTTCCAAGACCCTGCTGCTAGTTTGAATGAACGTGCGACAGTTGATTATATCATTTCGGAAGGCTTGTATAATTTCCACTTATTTAAAGATGAAGAAGAACGCAAGAAAAAAGTGAAAGATATTATTCATGAAGTTGGATTGTTATCAGAGCATTTAACGCGTTACCCGCATGAATTTTCTGGTGGTCAACGTCAGCGGATTGGGATTGCCCGTGCGCTTGTTATGGAACCAGATTTTGTCATTGCCGATGAGCCGATTTCAGCTTTGGACGTGTCTGTGCGGGCACAAGTTTTAAACCTACTGAAAAAATTCCAAAAAGAATTAGGTTTGACTTATCTCTTTATTGCTCACGATTTATCGGTTGTACGCTTCATTTCAGATCGTATTGCGGTTATTTATAAGGGTGTGATTGTCGAAGTAGCTGAAACAGAAGAACTCTTTAACAATCCAATTCATCCTTATACTCAGTCTTTATTGTCAGCTGTGCCAATTCCAGATCCAATATTGGAGCGGAAGAAAGTGTTGAAAGTCTATGATGCTAATCAGCATGATTATTCAACGGATAAGCCAGAAATGGTCGAAATTCGTCCTGGACACTTTGTGTGGGCTAATAAAGCAGAAGTTGAAAAATATAAAAAAGAATTATAACATCATTCTTTGACTTTGAGAGAATTTTAAAAATCACTTTAGAGGTTATCTAGAGTGATTTTTGAATTCATGTTATCTTTTTCTGGACGATTCTATTTTAAACTGTACTATACTAGATATGATAGAAAAGAGGAGTAATGGAATGTATCAATTGATTGCGTTTGATATGGATGGAACACTTTTGACTAGTAAAAAAACGATTGCCAAAAGCAGCGTTGAAGCGATTGGGAGAGCTCAAGATGCTGGTAAACAAGTTGTACTTTCAACAGGACGCTCTTTGTCAGAACTGCTTCCTTATGGAGATGATTTGCGCGGGATTCGCTATGCTATTCTTGCAAGTGGTGCATTGATTTATGATTTGGAGGCTAAATGCGTTTTAGCTAAGCAAACCTTGCCTGCTATAGCAGTGGATAAGGTGAAGGCGATAGCAGAAGCTCAAGATTTGATGCTGGTTTGTATGATTGACGGACAAGGCTATCTTCAAAAATCACATTTTGAGAATATTGCTAACTATTATATGGAAATTTATACTGAACTTTATGATAAAACAGCTATCTTGGTGGATAACATTTACGATTTGTTAGCTAAGGAGAGAGAGCATTTTGACAAAATCAATATTTATCACTTTACGGCAAGGGATCGAGATCAATCGTATGAAACTTTATTGTCTGAAAAGATAACGATGATAAAAGCTGAAGTAAGTGGTCTTGAACTAACAGCGCAAGGAGTTGAAAAGGGGCAGGGTTTAGCTCACCTTGCTCAAAAATTAAATCTTCCTATGGAGCAAATCATTGCTGTTGGGGATGCTGACAATGATGAAAGCATGATTCGCGAAGCAGGTTTTGGTGTTGCTATGGGAAATGCCAATGAGACTATCAAAAATTTAGCAGATATTGTTGTGGCAGACAACGACCACGGTGGCTGTGCGCAGGCTATTGATGATGTGCTTCTGGCAGAAAAATATAAAGACAACGAATAGACACTAAAACCCACTTAAGTATTGAGAAATCTTAAGTGGGTTTTCACTATCTTACAGAATTAAATACTCTTTCCTGAAGAGAGGTGCACGGGAAGAAAGTAGCCGGTTGTCACAACTTCTTCACCAGCAATTTTTCGGAGCAACAAATCTACCAGCAAACAAGCTATATCTTTCAATGGTTGCTGTATAGTGGCTAGTTGGGGATAGTAGTTTTCTACAAAATAAGTTCCGTCGTAGCCAATGACTTTTAGCTCCTCTGGAATTTTGATTTCCAATTCTTGAGCGACTTTCATGATTAAAATGGCTGTCAGATCATCTGAAGCAAAAATGGCATCAGGCTCTCTATGTTTTAAAATATTTTTGATTTCCATTTCTTTGCGAATAGGAGAGAAGTCACTTGATACATTGATAATTGGTGCATCAGGTAGAATGGAAGCAAAACCTGCATGGCGGAGACCTGTCGGGGAGTTTGAATTATCATTTCCGGTAATCATAATGATATTTTGGGCACCGGATTTGACCAAGGTTTCTGCAGCCAAGACACCACCAGCATAGTTGTCCGAAGATACAACAGGAATGGAAGGGGATAAGTTGCGGTCAAAAGAGATAATGGGAGCTGTTACACGGTCATAATCAGAGATGCCTAAGTTGTGGCTGCCTGAGATAATGCCATCCACTTGATTGGCTTCTAGCATCTCCAGATACTCTTTTTCCTTACTTGAATTGTGCTCGCTATTGCAGATGATTGTCTTGTAGCCTCTTTTGAATAACTCATGTTCTAATTTGTCAATGAGTTCGGCATAAAAGACGTGACTGATATTTGGGAAAATCAGTCCAATCAGCTTAGCGGATTTTCCTTGTAAGCCACGAGCGAGATTATTGGGCTTGTATCCCAACTCGCGCATGGCCTCATTGACTTTTGTAATCGTTTTTTCTGAGAGGTAACCTTTTTTGTTAATTACACGAGACACAGTGGTTGGGCTGACCCCAGCAATTTTTGCAACATCAGTTAACTTCGCGACCATAATCTAACTCATAGTAAGTTCCAGTTGGATTTCCCTCGCTGATAAAAATACCGTTTTGGTTTTCATGAGGGAAAACGCGGCCTGAAAATACTTTTTCTCCTTTGTTAATAAAAATTTCAAAAACTGACTTATCAATGAAGATAGTAGCGGTTGTAGCTTGGTTTTCAATCGTACAACTACGAACGGTACCAAATTCAAGAGCGTATTGCTCACCGGCTTGACTACGGTCAACTGTTACTTGACCATTTTTGATGTCAAAGCAAATGCGTAGCCCCTTATGCTCTTGATCTGCAAAAAGGACGATCTCAGTTTGTGAATCAGTTGTAAATTCTAGTTCTAATTCATAGCAGTTCTTTGTTTGCGCTTGGTTAGCAAACGTTTGGATATTATCTGTGCGTAAGGATGTGATAGCTGGGACAGGGTATTGATAGAGTTTACCGTCTTTTAGGGTTAATTCTTTGACCAAAGAGAATGTTCCTTGGTGGTCGAAACGGTCAGATGGATAAGCGATATCTGGCAAACCCAGCCAGCTGACAGCTAAGGCACGGCCATCTGGAGCATTGAAAGCTTGAGTGGCGTAGCATTCAAATCCATAATCTAAATTTTGCAGAGGACTAGGTTCAACAATTGCTACTTTCTTTGTGTCAAACGATTGACCTATTTTATACATATTTGGATAAATATTGTCATAAGGGACAATTTCTTTTGATAAACCTTGAGGACAGTAGAGCAAAACAGGCTTCTCATCAATAAAGACAAGATTTGGGCACTCCATCATGTAGGCGGTGTTATCATTTTCAAAGTGTAAATTACCGACTTCTTCCCAGTTTGTATAGTCATTGTCAACCGCTTTATAAAGCTTGATATAGCCTTTTTTGTCAAGGTTTTGTCCCCCAACAATGGCATAAAATTGTCCGTGGTAGTTAAAAATCTGAGGATCACGAAAATGATCTGTAGTATCCTTAGGTTGTTCAATCAAGATCTTGTTTAGTTTTTGAATATGTCCGTCTTTGTCCAGCAAAGCACCGATTTGGTAAGGGTGACGAACCCAATTCTCATCACGGACATTCCCAGTATAGAATAGGAAAAGTTTGTCGTCAAACTGCATGGCAGAGCCAGAGTAAGCACCGTGACTGTCTAATGGGGTGTCTGGCAGAACACGAACACCGGTTTCTGTGAAGTGTACGAGGTCATCACTTTCAAGCTGTACCCAAGACTTGAGCCCATGAGTTGCACCAAATGGAAAATTTTGATAGAAGGCAATCCATTTTCCGTCAAAATAGGAAAAACCATTTGGGTCATTCAAAAGCCCCGTATCAGGCTCTACGTGGTAGGCAGCACGCCAAGGTGATGCAGCAATTTTTTCTTTTATCTGTTGGATTTCGTTTTCAGTCCATTGTTCATAGCGTTTGTAGCGTTGTTCGGTTGTCCAAGCCAATCTTTTGTCCTCCGAGATAGTTTTCTTACTTATATAGTAAACGTTTTCTCTGAAAAAATCAACTTTTTAATAGAAAAAAATTAAATTTCTGCAAAACGCTTGACATATTTTGAAATCATGTTAAAATAATAGTCGTAGGAGCGATTAAATCGCTTTCATAAATTTTAATTATTTTCAATAAGGAGATGCAAATGGAAAATAAGGACATTGCAAAAGCAGTCATTGAGGCCATTGGCGGACGTGACAATGTAAGTAGTGTTGCTCACTGTGCGACCCGTCTGCGTGTCATGGTCAAAGATGAAGCTAAGATTGATAAAGACAGAGTTGAGAATCTTGAAAAGGTTCAGGGAGCTTTCTTTAACTCAGGTCAATATCAAATTATCTTTGGTACTGGTACAGTGAATAAAATCTATGATGAAGTGGTAGCACTTGGTTTGCCTACGTCTTCAACTGGTGAACAAAAAGCAGAAGCAGCTAAAAAGGGGAATTGGTTCCAACGTGCCGTTCGTACATTTGGTGACGTATTTGTGCCAATCCTGCCAGCAATCGTAGCAACAGGTCTCTTCATGGGGATTCGTGGTGCGATTAATAACGATACAATTCTTGGGTTATTTGGCACAACTTCAAAAGCATTCGCTGCATCAGACTTCTATACTTACACAGTTGTGTTGACAGATACAGCCTTTGCCTTCTTCCCGGCTTTGATTTCTTGGTCAGCTTTCCGTGTATTCGGTGGTAATCCAGTTATTGGTATTGTACTTGGTTTGATGTTGGTCAATACAGCTCTTCCAAATGCATGGGATGTAGCTTCTGGTGCTGCAAAGCCAATCATGTTCTTTGGTTTCATTCCAGTAGTTGGTTATCAAAACTCAGTATTGCCAGCCTTCTTCATTGGATTACTTGGTGCGAAACTTGAAAAATGGTTGCATAAGAAAATTCCAGATGTGCTTGATTTGCTCGTTGTGCCATTCTTGACCTTCCTTGTGATGTCAGTTCTTGGACTCTTTGTCATTGGTCCGATCTTCCACTCACTTGAAAATGTCATTCTTGCTGCAACAAAAGCTATTCTTGCCTTACCGTTTGGCTTAGCAGGTCTCATCCTTGGTGGTGTGCATCAGCTTATCGTGGTAACAGGTGTTCACCATATCTTCAACTTACTAGAAGCGCAATTGATTGCAAATGAAGGAAAAGATGCCTTTAATGCGATCATCACGGCTGCTATGACTGCCCAAGCGGGTGCAACTCTTGCAGTTGGTGTAAAAACAAAATCTAAAAAACTAAAAGCTCTTGCATTCCCAGCTGCTCTCTCTGCAGGTCTTGGAATTACTGAACCAGCTATTTTCGGGGTAAACTTACGTTATGGTAAACCATTTGTACTTGGTCTTGTTGCCGGTGCTGCTGGTGGTTGGTTAGCTTCTATTCTTGGACTTGCTGGTACTGGATTTGGTATTACTATTATCCCAGGTACACTTCTCTATCTGAATGGGCAAGTTCTTCAATATATCTTCATGGTACTTGTAACTACTGGTCTTGGATTTGGTTTGACTTACGCATTTGGTTACAAAGATGCTGAAGAAGAAGTGACTGAAGCAAAAGAAGTAGTAGAAGCTAATGAAGCAGCCGCACCAGTCCTTTCTGATGAAACAATTGTTTCTCCAATCGTTGGTCAAATGGTTGACTTGAAAGATGTCAATGACCCAGTATTCTCTAGCGGTGCTATGGGACAAGGAGTTGCGGTAAAACCTAGTGAAGGTGTTGTGTATGCTCCTGCGGATGCAGAAGTGACAATTGCATTTGAAACTGGTCACGCTTACGGCTTGAAAACGGCAAATGGTGCTGAAATCTTGATTCACGTAGGTATTGACACAGTTTCTATGAACGGTGACGGATTTGATCAAAAAGTTGCTCAAGGTGATAAGGTGAAAGCTGGCGATGTTCTTGGAACCTTTGACACTGCTAAAATCGCAGCTACTGGTCTGGATGACACAACTATGGTGATTGTTACCAACACAGCTGATTATGCTTCTGTTATTCCTGTTGCAGAAGGTGTAGTAGCGAAAGGCGATGCTGTGATTGAGCTGAAAGCCTAACCTTGTAATGTGATAAGAGGCTGAACAAAAAGTTCAGCTTCTTCACTTTTAGTTAACAAAACACATTAACACAGCGGTTGATTGTTTTCTTTGCTCGCTTCACGTCTCAAAGTTGTCAATCAACTGTGCGGGGTGGGAAACGAACTTTTTCCGGTTCTTTCCCACTCCCTTTTCTTTGAAAAAGAGAAGAAAAAGTAAGATTTTTACTCAGAAGTCATACGAGGATATGCTATAATGAATAGAGAAGAAAACAAAATTAAAAGAGGTTTTGAAATGACAAAATTGTATGGAAGCTTAGAGGCTGGTGGTACAAAATTTGTTTGTGCAGTTGGTGGCGACAATTTTGAAGTGGTTGAGAAAACACAATTTCCAACGACTACACCGATTGAAACATTGGATAAAACAATTGCATTTTTCTCACGCTTTGAGAATTTGACGGGATTGGCAATTGGTTCTTTTGGACCGATTGATATTGATCCAAATTCAAAAACATATGGTTTTATTACAACTACACCCAAGCCACACTGGGCAAATGTTGATATTGTTGGTACTTTGCGGCGTGCATTGAATGTGCCGATTTTCTTTACGACAGATGTTAATAGCTCTGCGTACGGTGAAATAGTAGCACGAAACAATGCTGGTGGTCGTATTGAAAATTTGGTTTATTATACGATTGGAACAGGTATTGGTGCTGGTGCTATTCAACGTGGTGAATTTGTTGGTGGAACAGGTCATCCTGAAATGGGGCATTATTATGTTGCGAAACACCCGATGGATGTAGAGAAAGAATTTAATGGGGTTTGTCCTTTCCATAACGGCTGTTTAGAAGGGCTGGCTGCTGGACCTAGTTTAGAGGCTCGGACAGGCATTCGAGGTGAAAATATTGAACTAAACAGCTCTGTTTGGGATATTCAAGCCTACTACATTGCGCAAGCAGCAATTCAAGCAACGGTGACATTCCGCCCTGATGTGATTGTCTTTGGTGGAGGTGTTATGGCGCAACAGCACATGTTGGACCGTGTTCGTGAAAAGTTCACAGTTTTGTTGAATGGTTATCTGCCTGTTCCAGATGTGCGTGATTACATTGTGACGCCAGCTGTTGCAGGAAATGGATCAGCAACACTTGGAAATTTTGTCTTAGCTAAAAAAGTCAGTGAAAAAGCCAAAGGATAATTGAGTAATTGAGAGCAAGTGAGCGAATATGGAATGAGCTTGCTCTTTTTTTGATGAGGAAGAAATGATTAAATCAATTGTAAAAGATATGTTGTTTTTGCAGCAAAAAGCACAACTAGCAAGCAAAGAAGATGTCGGAATTGGACAAGATTTGTTTGATACCTTAAAAGCAAATCAAGATAAGTGTGTCGGAATGGCAGCCAATATGATTGGAGTTCAGAAACAAGTTATTATTTTTATGTATGGTATGGTGCCTGTTATCATGTTCAATCCTATTTTGAAAAGGAAGTTATCTCCTTACCGAGCGGAAGAATCCTGTTTGTCACTTGCGGGTAGTCGTTTGACGACTCGTTATAAGGAAATTACAGTTGACTATTTGGATCAGCATTGGCAAAAGCAAACACTGACTTTGAAAGATTTTCCCGCACAAATCTGTCAGCATGAACTGGATCATTTGGAAGGGATTTTGATTTAATAATCTGACGACTCAGCTTTTATAGAGTTGAGTTTTAATTTGTTTGAAAATTAGTTCTCATAGAAACTTTTTCCTTGACATTCGCTTAGAATATAGTAAAATAGTTCTCATGAAAATCATTTGGTTCTCTAGAGAACTATTTGAAAGGAAGTCAAAATGGAAAAACCATTATTGGAATTCAAGCGATTTGGGCGAAAAACGCATCTTATGATTCAAAAGATTGCCAAAGAGCGAGGAATTGAATTTATGGCGGGTCCACAGGGGCAGGTATTGCATTTTGTGAACCACCGCGAAGATTGTGACAAGATGACCTTTATTAAAGATATTGAGCAGGAGTTGGGCATTACTAAGTCCGTTGCCAGTAATTTAATGAAGCGGATGGTGAAAAATGGCTTGATTTATCTGGAAGTGAGTGAGACCGATAAACGCGCTAAGATTATTCGTTTGACGCCGGAATCAAAAGAACGCATGGATAAAATTCGTGATTTCTTTGATGAAATGGATCGTTGTCTATTAGCTGGCGTTTCAGAAGAGGATCTGGTCATTTTTTTTCAGGTAATGGGAAAATTTTACCAGAATATTGAAAAATTAGAAGAAGGAGAAACGAATGTTTAAATTATTTAAACGTTTAACTGCTAAAGAAGTAGGGATGATTGTCATTAGTATCTTGTTTACTTGTTTAACAGTTTATTTGGAATTAGAGGTTCCAACTTATATTTCAAAAATTACGGAACTCCTACAGACGAGAGGGACAGTAGTTTCTGACCTGTGGAATCCAGGTTTGAAAATGATTGGCTTATCTTTTGCGAGCTTTCTAAGTGCAGTAGCAGTTGGCTTTATTGCGGCTAGATTGGCGGCTAGCTTTACAACGAGTTTGCGGTCAGATATTTTCAATCGTGTGCTGGATTATTCAGACGCTGAGATTAAGCGATTCTCTATTCCGAGTCTTTTGACGCGGACAACCAACGATCTTACGCAAATTCAGATCATGATTACCATGGGCTTGCAAGTTGTGACGCGTGGGCCAATCATGGCGATTTGGGCGATTACGAAAATCATTGGGAAATCAGAATACTGGCTCTGGGCGGTTATTGTGGCGGTTATTGTGAATATTATCATGACAACAGTTCTGATGACGTTGGCCTTTCCAAAGCAATCTGTTATTCAACGGTTGACTGATAAGTTGAACAGTATTACGCGTGAAAGTCTAACAGGGATTCGTGTTGTTCGGGCTTACAATGCTGAAGACTATCAAGATGACAAGTTTGCAGGAGCCAATGATGAAGTGACTCGTTTGAATCTCTTTGTCAGTCGTCTCATGGCAATTTTAAATCCAATTATGATGGGGATTTCGAGCGGATTGACTTTAGCGATTTATTGGATTGGGGCTTACTTGATTCAAGATGCAGCTTTACCAGAGCGCTTGCCTATCTTTAGTGATATGGTAGTCTTTATGTCTTATGCCATGCAAGTGGTAATGGGCTTCATGCTCATGGCGGCTCTTTTTATCATTCTACCTCGTACCTTGGTATCTGCTGGGCGGATCAATGAAGTACTTGAATTATATTCAACGATTGAGTCTCCAGAACACCCTAAAGAAGCTAAAGATATTAAAGGAGAAGTGGTATTTGACAATGTGTCTTTCCGCTATGCTAAAAACTCTGAGGCTGTCATTGAGCATGTCAGCTTTACAGCAAAAGCAGGTGAAACCGTAGCTTTCATTGGTTCAACCGGTTCTGGGAAATCTACTCTAATTAGCTTAATTCCTCGTTTTTATGATGTGACAGAAGGAAGAATTTTAGTAGACGGCGTAAACGTCAAAGATTATCAGCTAGAAGATTTGCATAATAAAGTTGGCTACATTCCACAAAAAGCTGTCCTCTTCTCTGGTGATATAAAGAGTAATTTGGACTTTGGACAAAGCAATGAAAGTCCATTGGATGATGAAAAAATGTGGTCTGCGTTGGACTTGGCACAAGCGAAATCATTTGTTGAAGAAAAAGAAGGTGGTCTGCACTCAGAGGTCGCACAAAACGGTACGAATTTCTCTGGTGGGCAAAAGCAACGTTTGGCAATTGCGCGTGCGCTTGCTCGCAAGCCTGAAATTTTGATTTTTGATGATTCATTTTCAGCGTTGGACTATAAGACAGACCGCATTTTGCGGGAAGAATTAGCGAAAAAAGTGAAGGACACAACCAGATTGATTGTGGCGCAGCGGATTTCAACGATTATGGATGCTGATCAGATTTTGGTACTGGATAAAGGAAAAGTAGTCGGTCAGGGTACTCATAAAGAATTGCTGGCAACGAACGCAGTTTACCAAGAAATTGCTTACTCACAATTATCAAAGGAGGAATTGGAAAATGGAAAATAAAAAATCATCTTTATTTAGCCAAGTGAAACCTTATCTCAAAGGTTTTCAGCTTCCATTGCTCATTGCATTTGTGGGAGCGGCAGTGTCTAGTATTATTACAGTTTATGGACCGGACAAATTAAAAGAAATTACCAACCTTATCACAGAGGGAATGCGAAGTCAGATTGATTTGAAAGCAATCTCCAACATTGCTCTTTTCCTAGCGATTTTGTATGCAGCAGGTGCTTTGTTAAATTACGTTCAATCTTTTATCATTTCATCTGTTATTCAGCATTTCTCCAAGCGTTTGCGGACTGCTATTGCTGAAAAAATCAATAAATTACCATTGCGGTATTTTGACAGCCATTCTCAAGGGGATACTCTTTCACGGGTCACCAATGACGTGGATACGGTCGGACAGTCTTTGAACCAAAGTTTAGGAGCAGTCATATCCTCAAGTTTACTTCTTATTGCTGTTCTCTTTATGATGTTTTACAACAATGTCATCCTTTCCTTTGTAACGATTGGCTCAGTCTTGATTGGCTTTGTCTTTGTTGCTTTGATTATGGGCAAATCTCAACGATTTTTTCGAGCACAACAAGAAAATCTTGCCAGCGTTAATGGCTATGTAGAAGAAATGTACTCTGGGCATAATGTCATTGTCAGCTACAATGCCGCAGAGGAATCTAAAGCAGCCTTTCAAACGCTCAATACGAATCTTTACAACAGCATGTGGAAATCCCAATTTATTTCAGGGATTATGATGCCGCTTATGATGTTTGTAGGGAACTTCGGTTACGTTATGGTTGTTTTGGTTGGAGCGAGCATGGCCTTGAATGGCGATGTCACTATGGGAACGATTGTTGCCTTTATGGTGTATGTACGGACTTTCTCTCAACCGTTGTCACAAATTGCGCAAGGGATTACCACTCTTCAACAAGCTAGCGCTGCTATGGGACGCGTGTTTGAATTTTTAGCAGAGCCTGAAATGGAAAACGATGAGCACAAGGCGCAACAACTCACGACCTTAAAAGGCGATGTTGCCTTTGATAATGTATTCTTTGGTTACAATCCAGATCGAACGATTATTCATGATTTTTCTGCCAATGCAAAAGCAGGGCAAAAGATTGCCATTGTCGGTCCGACCGGTGCTGGGAAGACGACGATCGTCAATTTGCTGATGAAATTCTATGAGATTGAGAAAGGGCGGATTACGATTGATGGTATTGATACGAAGCAAATGAAACGCTCTGAGGTACATGATGCCTTCTCCATGGTTCTTCAAGACACTTGGTTATTTGAGGGAACGATTAAGGAAAATTTGATTTACAATCAGAAAAATATTTCTGACGAAGCAGTTGTGGCAGCTGCCAAAGCTGTTGGGGTTCATCACTTCATTAAGACTTTGCCAAAAGGATATGATACGGTGCTGGACGATACTGTGAGCCTCTCTGTTGGGCAAAAGCAATTGCTAACCATTGCGCGTG
This sequence comes from Streptococcus sp. HMSC36C04, assembly GCF_001839535.1. Lineage (NCBI taxonomy): Bacteria > Bacillati > Bacillota > Bacilli > Lactobacillales > Streptococcaceae > Streptococcus > Streptococcus sp. HMSC36C04. Next base: position 48,304 of record NZ_KV841586.1, read on the forward strand.
CCCTTCTTAAGGATGCTCCATTGCTTATCTTGGACGAAGCGACTTCATCTGTTGATACACGGACGGAAGAGCTGATTCAAAAAGCGATGGATAAACTAATGGAAGGACGGACTTCCTTTGTCATTGCTCACCGTTTGTCAACGATTCGTAATGCTGACTTAATTTTGGTTATGCGAGATGGCAATATCATTGAACAAGGCAATCACGAACAATTGATGGAACAAAACGGCTTCTATGCTGATCTTTACAATAGTCAATTTGATGAAGACGCAGAATATGCGTAAAGGAAATGACAAACGATAAATTGCAATAGGGACTCTTTCTAGTCAAAATTTGACCGGAAAGAGTTTTTTGTTATTAAATTTTTTGAAAAGTATAATCTTTATATATAAAAGACTAGACATTTAACAAAAACTGTGCTATACTAATATCAATGATAGGTAATTCGTTAATAAAAAATTACCTAATATACAATATTTTAAGGAGAATTTTCATGGCAAAAGCGTTAATTATCTGTGCGGCAGGGATGTCTTCCTCTCTTATGGCAAAAAAGACAACTGAATACCTTCAAGGTCAAGGACAAGACATTACCGTTGAAGCAATTGGTGCAACAGAAGGAAATAAAGTGATTGAATCTGCAGCGTTTGATCTTTATTTAATTAGTCCTCAAACAAGAATGTATTTCAAACAATTTGCTGACCTCGGTGAAAGAGTTGGACGCCCAGTTGTTCAAATTCCGCCTCAAGCCTATGTGCCTATCCCAACAGGGGTCGCAGCCTTAGCCAAAGTGGTAACGGACAATCTATAAAGAGGGTTTTATGAATACAGAAGAATTACAAGTAGCAGCGTTTGAAATCATTCTTCATAGTGGAACGGCGCGTGCAACAGTACACGAAGCATTTGCAGTGATGCGTCTTGGTCACTACGATGAAGCCTCTCAAAAATTGGAAGCTGCGAATACAGAGTTGGTTGAAGCGCATCACGCGCAAACGAAATTGTTGCAAGATTATGCAAGTGGTGTTGAGATTAAGATCGAGATTATCATGGTTCATGCACAAGACCATTTGATGACAACGATGACATTACGTGAAGTGGCATTAGAAATGCTTGAATTATATAAAAAGCTAGAAGAAAAATAATTTATTGCTAAACCTCCTAAGAATAAACTTATAACATTTGTGCAAACTAGTTACATGTTATAGGTTTATTTTTTATTTTTAAGATAACTCAAACTCCCCAAGGGTTCCGATACCTTGGGGAGTTTTGCTAAATTCAATCTTCAAAACCGTTTTTGTCAGACAGTTCTTTAAAGAAATAACCCGATTTTTTAATCGTTCGTTTACCTTGTTGGTCTAGGTCAACGGCAATAAGTCCATAGCGATTTTTATAGGCATTGCACCAGGACCAATTGTCCATACAGGTCCAGAGATGATAACCAAGGCAGTTAGCTCCTTCGTTAATTGCTTGATGAAGGTAACGGAGATGATCTTTGATAAAGTAAATACGGTAATCGTCCTCGATTTGACCATTGGCATTGATATAGCGCTCCTCACCTTCAACGCCCATACCATTTTCTGAGATGTAGCAAGGAATATTACCGTAGTTATCACGAACGTTAATCATAATATCGTAAATCCCTTTTTCATAGATTTCCCAACCGCGATAAGGGTTCATTTTTTTATTCGGCATATCGTAGTAGTCAAAGAAATCATCTGGCATAGGATTCTGCGGATCTTTACCGGCAGGATTTTCTTTTGCTTTAACCCGACGTGGCTGGTAATAATTGACACCAAGCAAATCAATGGTGTTTTCTTTAATAGTCTGCAAATCCTTACTTGTGTGTTCTGGCACCATGTCTAATTCCTTAATAAGGGCAATCAAGTCAGCCGGATATTCGCCCTTGATAGCAGGATCTAAGAAAGAGCGGTTAAAGAAAGCATCCGCAATCTGAGCAGCTTTGACATCTTCGGGATTGTTTTCATCACGCGGATAGCTTGGAGTTAAGTTAAGGATGATCCCGATTTTTCCGTCTTGGTTTTCATGATAGGCTTTGACAGCTAAGCTACTGGCGAGCATTTCATAAAAAGCCACTTGAACAGCGTGTTTCATGTTGACTTCGTTAGGATAATGGAAGTTATAGAGGTAGCCACCTTCAACAGGGACAATCGGCTCGTTATGTGTAAACCAATATTTGACACGGTCTCCAAATAACTCAAAGCAGGTTTTTGCGAAATTTACATAAGCATCAACCGTTTCCCGATTGAGCCAACCGCCTTTTTCTTGCAGTGCCATTGGCATGTCAAAATGGTACAAGTTGATAAATGGCTCAATACCATTTGCAATCAGTTCATCAATGAATGAGTTGTAAAAATCCACAGCTTTTGGATTAACAGCACCAACGCCTTCAGGGATTAGGCGACTCCATTGGATAGAAGTGCGGAAAGAATTATGCCCTGTTGCTTTCATCAATTGCACATCTTCTTTGTAATACTGATAATTATAAGAAGCTTTATCTGGGCCAATATGATTGAAGAATTTTTCGGGCTCTTTATCGTACCAATAGTCCCAGATATTCTCTCCCTTTCCGTCCCCCTCAAAACGCCCTTCTGTTTGCGGACCGCTGGAAGCAGTCCCCCAGAAAAATCCCTTTGGAAATGTTAGAAATGTCATATATTTTCTCCTTTAAAAAATTCTCTATAATATAATTCTATACTTTTTTAGAAAAAAGTCAATCTTTTATTAAAAAAGTATAGACATTTTACAAAAAATATAGTATAGTTAGAGTATCAAAAAAAGAAAAAGAGGGAAGATTGATGAACAAGTTTCTAGATCAAATCGGTGATAAGTTGTTGCCATTGGCAAACAAGCTCGCTTCCAATCGTTATTTGGCTGTTTTACGGGATGCTTTTATGCTCTCCTTTCCATTAACGATGTTTGGCTCAATCGTAGTAGTATTTAACAATTTGCCATTTTTTAATGATGCAACGAAAGCAACTTTATCTAATCTGTTTGGTAGCGGTCAAAGTGCAACAATGTCTATTATGACAGTGTTTGTAACGTTTGGTATTGGCTATTATTTATCAAAATCTTATGATGTAGAGGGAATCTTTGGAGGAGCCGTTTCCTTTTCTAGCTTTCTTCTCTTGACACCTTTTTATACCATGTCAGAAAAAGGTGAAAAAATTTCAGGCGTATTGAGTTTAGACCGTTTAGGGGCTAAAGGGATGTTCCTTGGCATGCTGGTTGCATTTTTGGCAGCGGAAATCTACTGCTGGGCAACGAAAAAAGGTTGGCAGATTAAAATGCCAGACAGCGTTCCGCCTGCAGTAGCCAAGTCGTTTGCGGCTTTGATTCCTGCCGTATTGACTCTTTCCATATTCTTGTTTGTCAATGCTGGTTTGACAGGATTTTTCAATGCAAATCTTCATGATATTATTTATAAGGTTATTCAAACGCCGCTAGTTGGCTTGGGAAGTAGTATCTGGGCAACTTTAGTGGCAATCTTCTTTGTTCAATTTTTATGGTTCTTTGGACTTCATGGACAAATTCTTGTTAATTCTGTCATGGATCCAATTTGGAATACATTGATGTTGGATAACTTAGAGGCTTATCAGGCTGGCAAGCATTTGCCACACATTATTTCCAAATCATTTATGGAAACATTTACTGTTGGTTTAGGTGGTTCTGGGATGACGCTAGCTGTAGTTATCATTATGGCTTTTATTCTGAAAAAGAAAATGTATAAGGACGTTGGACGACTTGCTCTTGGTGCGGGGCTATTCAATGTCAATGAACCAGTTATCTTTGGCTTGCCAATCGTTTTGAATGCGACTATTCTGATTCCATGGGTTTTAGCACCGATTGTTGTGACTGCGTTTAACTATACTGTGATGGCAGTAGGAATTGTTCCAGCTCCAACAGGAGTGGCAGTTCCTTGGACGGTACCCGTATTCTTTAGCGGAATGCTAGCAACCAATTCCATTTTAGGTGGTGTCCTTCAGTTAGTGGATATGGTGATTGTTGGATTGATCTGGTATCCATTCCTTCGTATGCTGGACAAACAACCTGATTCTGTATTATAATGAGATGAAAGACAGATTTGCAGGAGCTATCTTATGCCTAAATACGAAGAAATCGCCAATATACTTCGAGATAGAATTGCAAGTGGAGTCTACCCAGTAGACTCCATGTTGCCTATTCAGTCCGAATTATCAAAAGAATTTGGCGTCAGCCGAATGACCATCAAAAAAGCCGTTGAGATTTTAACCATTGAAGGACTCATTTTTTCTAAACAAGGAAATGGAACGAGAGTGTTAAATTCCTCCTTTTGGGATAAAGAAGATTCAAAATTTCGCTTGAATAACTACAATGGCTTGAGTCAAGATTTAAAAAATGATGAGCGAAAATTAACGAGCCAGATTATTCAATTTGCAGTTGAATTTCCAGAAGCTGATCTTGCAGAGCGCCTGCAAGTGGAAGTAACGGCACCGGTTTACAAAATCATACGTTTGCGTCTGTTGGATGAGCAACCTTATGTGTTGGAACACACGTATATGCCGTGTGACTTGGTACCAGGATTGAATGAGGAGATTTTGCTTCAGTCTATCTATGCTTATCTATGGGATGAGTTAAACTTAAAATTTGCCGGGAGTTATCGCCATATCACAGCTGAAAAGCCAGATGAATATGACAAAACCTATTTAGCTTGCCAAGAGACAGACCCGATTTTACAGGTGGAGCAAGTTGTTTATCTGGAAAATGGACGTCCGATTGAATATTCGAGAAGTCGCAATCGCTTTGACACGAGAGGATATTCTCTTTTAGATGTTAAAAATATTTAAGTCATTATTTGTACAATGAAAAGGAGGAAATGATGTCAGAACCATTATTTTTACAATCTGTTATGCATGAAAAAATCTGGGGAGGAACGAGGCTACGAGATGAATTTGGCTATGAAATTCCCAGTGATAAAGTAGGCGAATATTGGGCGATTTCGGCTCACCCGCATGGCGTATCTACCATAAAAAACGGTCGTTTTGCTGGTACGGGCTTAGATCAGCTCTATGCAGAGCATCGAGAGTTATTTGGTAATAGTAGTGAGCCTGTTTTTCCGCTTTTAACCAAAATTTTGGACGCTAATGATTGGTTGAGTGTTCAGGTTCATCCAGATGATCATTATGCTATGGAGCACGAAGGAGAATTAGGAAAAACGGAGTGCTGGTATGTGATTGCTGCAGATGAAGGAGCAGAAATTATCTACGGGCACAATGCCAAATCACGAGAAGAATTACGCCAGCAGATTGAAAAGAAAGAATGGGACAAGCTCTTAACCAAAGTGCCAGTCAAGGCTGGAGATTTTTTCTATGTTCCAAGTGGTACTATGCACGCGATTGGCTCAGGTATTTTGATTTTAGAAACGCAACAGTCTAGCGACACTACCTATCGTGTCTACGACTTTGACCGAAAAGATGCTAAAGGCAATCTGCGCGAGCTGCATTTGGAAAAGTCCATTGATGTGCTCAATATCGGTGCGCCAGCCAATAGCCGCCCAGTTACGCTGAAAGCAGATGATTTGACGTCAACGCTTTTAGTAGCTAGTGATTTCTTTGCTGTTTACAAATGGGAAGTATCAGGAAAAGTGGATATCGAGAAAACAGTTGCTTATTTACTAGTAAGTGTGCTAGCAGGGCGAGGTGTGCTGACCGTAGATGGAGAAACGTATCCAATCGCAAAAGGAGACCATTTTATCCTGCCAAGCGATGTGGAAGCATGGACTTTTGAGGGACAAGACCTTGAAATGATTGTTAGTCATCCGTAATAGCTTTTATAGAACATCAGAGGTTGAGGAAAAGTCCTTGACCTCTTTTATCATAAGGTAAAGCATTATGGCGTAGTTCTCTACTGTTCTACAGATTTTTAAAGGTATCTGTGAAACAATCCTATCTGTATAATCCTTATATTTTTGCAGGAATTGTCAGTTATATTAAGAAATGATGTCATTTTCAGAAAACGTTGATACTATTTCAGAAAAGCGTTATAATAGCTGATATTGAAAATTTAGGAGAAAAAGATGTTTTCCAAGTTGAAGAATATTTTTATTGGTCGACCTTTAAAATCAAGCGATGAGGGAGATGAAGGGAATTTACTCACTAAGCTACAAGCCTTGGCTATGCTGTCAAGCGATGCTCTGTCTTCGATTGCCTATGGTCCTGAACAAGTTGTTTTGGTTTTGGTATCCGTATCTGCTGGTGCAATTTGGTGGTCTTTGCCAATCGGTATTGTGGTGCTGATTTTGCTGGCTAGTTTAACCATTTCATATCGTCAGGTGATTCATGCTTACCCACAAGGCGGTGGGGCTTATATGGTCACAACGGAAAATCTTTCCCCTAAAGCTGGTCTAGTTTCAGGTGGTAGTTTGCTGGTTGATTATATGTTGACGGTAGCGGTATCTGTTTCGTCTGGAGCAGATGCGATTACGTCAGCAATTCCTGCATTGCATCCATATAACTTGCATATTTCGATCGTTTTAGTGCTGGCTTTAATGCTAATGAACTTACGCGGATTGCGGGAATCTGCAGTTTCTCTTATGATTCCAGTGTATTTGTTTATCGCAAGTACTGTTTTCTTGATTGGCTTTGGCTTATTGCAATTATTGCTGGGAAATTTATCTTATCATGCAACGGCTCCTATCGGAAAATCCATCTCAGGCGTTAGCTTAGTGCTTCTGTTACGTGCTTTTACGAGCGGTTCAGCTTCTCTGACAGGTGTGGAAGCTATTTCAAATTCTGTACCATTTTTCAAAACACCAAAAGCTGAAAATGCAGCGAAAACATTAGCAATTATGGCTGCCATTTTAGGCTTCATGTTTGCCGGTATTACTTTTTTAAACTACTGGATTGGAATCGTTCCGATAAAAGACGTTACAATACTCGCTCAAATGGCACAAGCTATTTTGGGAAATTCACCTATTGGGCGGCTTCTCTTTTATATTTTCCAACTTTCAACAGCACTCATTCTTGCGGTAGCAGCTAATACAGGCTTTTCGGCCTTTCCTATGCTATCTTACAATATGGCAAAAAATAAATATATGCCACATATGTATATGGAGAAAGGTGCTCGCCTTGGTTATTCAAATGGGATTTTGACCTTGGCCATTGGTGCAATTTTTCTGTTGTTGATTTTCAACGGGAATACTGAGCGGCTCATTCCACTTTATACGATTGGTGTATTTGTACCTTTTGCGCTTTCTCAAACAGGAATGGTCATACATTGGCGCAAACAGCATGGAAAACATTTCTTAAAATATTCTGTAACAAATATTTTGGGTGCAGCAATTTGTTACACGATTGTGGCGATTTTGTTGCTTTTCCGTTTGCGAGATATCTGGCCATTCTTCCCGATTATTATTATTTTGCTTTGGATTTTCTTAACAATCAAAAATCATTATAATAAAGTTGCTAAACAATTGCGTTTAAATGAAAAAATTGAACGCGTGGACTATGCAGGAAATCTGGTTTTGGTCCTTGTTGGGAATGTTACGCGTGTTAGTGTCGGTGCGATGAATTATGCGCGTAGCATTGGTGATGAGGTGATTGCCATGCATGTATCTACCAAAGAAACACAAGAAAAAGATGAAGAAGTAGCCAGTGAATTTAAACAATATTTTCCAGATATTCAATTTGTAAATGTGGAAACAAGCTACCGTAATATCATCAGACCAACCGTACAGTATGTAACAAAAATCGCTCGTGGTGCGCAGAAGAAAGGTTATACCGTAACGGTATTAGTGCCACAGTTCATTCCAAATCATAGTTGGCAAAACATGCTACATAATCAAATGAGCTTGAAATTGAAATATTTCCTCAAATGGCATGAAAATGTCGTTGTAGCCAGTTATTCTTATCACTTAAAAGAGTAAGAACATAAAACGGCAGTTTTGAATGGAACTGCCGTTTTTATCCTTTTATTTTCTTGAAAGATATAGTGAAAAATGCTATAATGAAAAGAACATTTTAAAATAAGAATTGTAACAAGTAAGGAAAGAAATGGCGAATATTTTAAGAAAAATTATCGAAAATGATAAAGGTGAATTAAGAAGATTAGAAAAAATGGCAAAGAAAGTCATGGCGTATGAAGATGAAATGGCTGCTTTGTCAGATGAAGCTTTGAAAGCAAAGACGGATGAATTTAAACAACGGTATCAAAATGGCGAGTCATTAGATGACTTGCTTTATGAAGCTTTTGCGGTTGTTCGTGAAGGTGCAAAGCGTGTGTTAGGACTTTTCCCTTACCCAGTACAGATTATGGGTGGGATTGTCTTACACCATGGAGATGTGCCAGAAATGCGTACAGGGGAGGGAAAAACCCTGACAGCGACCATGCCAGTTTATCTGAACGCCTTGTCTGGAGAAGGGGTTCACGTTGTCACAGTAAATGAATATCTGACAGAGCGTGACGCAACGGAAATGGGGGAACTGTACTCTTGGTTGGGGCTTTCTGTCGGTATCAATCTTGCTGCCAAGTCATCCGCAGAGAAAAAAGAAGCCTATGAATGTGATATCACGTATTCAACCAATGCAGAGATTGGTTTTGACTATTTGCGTGACAACATGGTAGTGCGCGCTGAAAACATGGTGCAACGCCCGCTCAACTACGCTTTGGTTGACGAAGTAGACTCCATTTTGATTGACGAAGCTCGTACGCCTTTGATTGTGTCAGGACCAACTTCGTCTGATACGAACCAACTTTATCACATGGCGGATAGCTTTGTGAAGTCTCTTAATAAAGATGACTACATCATTGATGTGCAGTCTAAAACCATTGGACTTTCTGACTCTGGGATTGATAAAGCAGAAAGCTACTTCAAGTTAGAAAACTTGTATGATATTGAAAATGTAGCACTGACTCACTTTATTGACAATGCCCTTCGTGCAAACTATATCATGCTGTTAGATATTGACTATGTGGTGAGTGAAGAGCAAGAAATTTTGATTGTGGATCAATTTACAGGTCGGACAATGGAAGGTCGCCGCTATTCTGATGGACTCCACCAAGCAATTGAAGCTAAAGAAGGTGTACCAATTCAAGATGAAACGAAGACCTCAGCTTCTATCACTTACCAAAATCTGTTCCGTATGTATAAGAAATTGTCGGGGATGACGGGAACGGCCAAGACAGAAGAAGAAGAATTCCGCGAAACTTATAACATTCGAGTTATTCCGATTCCTACCAACCGTCCGGTGGCTCGTATTGATCACCCAGACCTTCTTTATCCAAGTATTGAATCAAAATTTAAAGCAGTTGTCCAAGATGTGAAAGCTCGTCATGAAAAAGGACAACCTGTACTTGTTGGGACAGTTGCTGTTGAAACGAGTGATTATATTTCTAAAAAATTAGTCGAAGCTGGAGTTCCTCATGAAGTATTGAATGCGAAAAATCACTATAAAGAAGCGCAAATCATTATGAATGCTGGTCAGCGAGGTGCTGTAACGATTGCAACCAATATGGCCGGTCGTGGTACAGATATTAAGCTTGGTGAAGGTGTTCGTGAGCTTGGTGGACTTTGTGTTATTGGTACAGAGCGCCATGAAAGCCGTCGTATTGATAATCAACTTCGTGGTCGTTCAGGTCGTCAAGGAGATCCTGGTGAATCACAATTCTACCTATCACTTGAAGATGAACTTATGCGTCGCTTTGGATCGGAACGGATTAAAGCTGTTTTGGATCGCATGAACCTTAGCGAAGAAGAGTCTGTCATCAAATCTCGTATGCTGACGCGCCAAGTAGAAGGAGCTCAAAAGCGTGTTGAAGGGAACAACTATGATACACGTAAACAAGTCCTTCAATATGATGATGTTATGCGTGAGCAACGTGAAATTATCTATGCGCAGCGCTATGATGTCATTACGGCTGATCGTGATTTGGCACCGGAAATTCATGCCATGATGAAGCGAACAATCAACCGTTTTGTGGATGGCAACAGTCGTGCAGAACAAGATGAAAAATTAGAATCAATTGTTAATTTTGCAAAATACAATCTTGTTCCAGAAGAATCTATTGAAATCGCAGATTTAGAAGGCTTGTCTGATGAAGATATCAAGGCTGATTTATACAAACGTGCCTTGGAGGTTTACGATAGTCAAGTGGCGAAACTTCGCGATGAAGAGTCCGTCAGAGAATTCCAAAAAGTTCTGATTTTACGCGTTGTAGATAGCAAATGGACTGATCATATCGATGCTTTGGATCAACTTCGGAACGCAGTTGGACTTCGTGGTTATGCTCAAAATAACCCAGTTGTTGAATACCAGGCTGAAAGTTTCCGTATGTTTAATGACATGATTGGTTCGATCGAATTTGATGTGACGCGTTTGATGATGAAGGCTCAAATTCACGAGCAAGAACGTCCGCGTACGGAGCATCATATCAGCACAACAGCAACACGCAATATTTCAGCACAACACTCTGGCTTACCTAGCGATATTGATTTGACAAAAGTGAAGCGCAATGACTTGTGTCCATGTGGTTCTGGTAAGAAATTTAAAAATTGTCATGGACGCCACAGATAAGTAGTGTAAAGAGGGGAAGATTATGACATTTAAGGCAACTAGCGAGCCAATTGATGTAGCAAAGGTTCGCAATTTATCAAAGTTGGAAGGAGAGGCTTTAGCTGAAAAAGAGGCACGAGATCGCGAGTTAAATGCGATTATTCGTGGAGAGGATGACCGCATTCTGTTGGTTATTGGTCCATGTTCTTCTGATAATGAGGCTGCTGTTCTGGAATACGCAAAACGTTTATCTGCCCTCCAAGAAGAGGTGAAAGACCGTATTTTCATGGTCATGCGTGTTTATACGGCAAAACCTCGTACTAATGGCGATGGTTATAAAGGATTGATTCATCAACCGAATGCTAAGGCTGCTCCAAGCTTAATCAACGGGATTAAGGCTGTTCGGAATTTGCATTATCGTGTCATTACGGAGACAGGAATGACGACAGCCGATGAAATGCTCTATCCAGAAAATCTTCCGTTGGTAGATGATTTGATTTCATATATGGCTGTTGGGGCGCGTTCTGTGGAAGATCAGCAACACCGTTTTGTAGCGAGTGGAGCTGATGTTGCGACTGGCTTGAAAAATCCTACGTCTGGCAATCTTAATGTCATGTTTAATGGGATTTATGCAGCGCAAAACAAGCAAAGTTTCTTGTTTGCTGGTAAGGAAGTAGAAACTTCAGGGAATCCTCTGGCACATGCTATTCTGCGTGGTGGACTTGATGAGTATGGAAAAAACATTCCAAATTATTACTATGATAATTTGCTAGACACGATTGACCAATATGAAAAAATGGGCTTGGAAAATCCTTTTATCATCATTGATACCAATCATGATAATTCTGGTAAGCAGTATTTAGAGCAGGTGCGGATTGTCCGTCAAACCTTAATCAATCGTGATTGGAATGAGAAAATCAAAAAAGTTGTACGCGGCTTTATGATTGAGTCTTACTTAGAAGACGGTCGTCAAAACGAGCCTGAAGTGTTTGGAAAATCCATTACAGACCCTTGTCTGGGTTGGGATAATACAGTCAGACTGGTCAAGGAAATTTATACTACCCTATCTAAAAATGAAAAATAAAAAAGATGGGGAGTGGATTTGTAAAATCTGATAGTATTAGCGCATTAAGTTTTATTTTAGAAAGTAACTGAGTCTGGCACACGTTTGTGTCCCAGCCTCTTTTTAAAAAGATGATTAAAGGACATGGTATTGATATAGAGGAAATTTCTTCTATTCAAAAAGTTTACGAAAAAAATGCTCGCTTTGCCCAAAAGGTTTTGACAGCCGCAGAATTTGACCGATTTGAAAATCTGACGGGCAAGCGAAAAATGGAATATTTGGCGGGGCGTTGGTCTGCTAAAGAGGCTTTTTCTAAAGCGTGGGGGACTGGTATTGGTTGTGTCACTTTTCAGGATTTAGAAATTTTAAACAATGAAAAGGGAGCGCCTGTTTTTACCAAATCGCCTTTTTCTGGCAAGGTCTGGGTGTCGCTCAGCCATGCAGGTAATATTGTCACAGCTAGTGTTATTTTGGAGGAACATCATGAAAACGAGTAATCATCGACCTACTAAGGTCGTTGTTGATTTAGCTGCTATCAGCTTTAATATTAAGCAAATTGCTGCCCATATTCCAAACGATGTGGAAAAGTGGGCTGTGGTGAAGGCAGATGCTTATGGTCATGGTGCAGTTGCTGTTACACGCCATATTGAGCCAATTGTAGATGGCTTTTGTGTTTCCAATATTGATGAAGCTGTAGAGTTGCGTGATGCTGGCATTACGAAAAAGATTTTGGTATTAGGAGTGTCAGATGTGCATGCCATTCCATTGGCAATTGAGCGCAAAGTGAGCTGTACGGTTGCTAGTTTAGAATGGCTTGATTTGCTGTTACAGTCAAATATAGATGTAGCTGGCTTGGTTGTTCACATAAAAATTGATTCTGGAATGGGACGGATTGGTTTTCGAGATAGTCAAGACGCTCAAAAAGCCATTCATCGTTTGGAAAAAGCAGGTGCTCAGGTAGAAGGCATCTTTACCCATTTTGCAACAGCTGATGAAGCAGATACCCATAAATTTGAAGCACAGTTGGCACGTTTTAAAGAAATTTTAGGGCAGTTAGAAATCGTTCCACCGATTGTTCACGCTAGTAATTCTGCAACGACTCTTTGGCATGCAGAGACTGTGATGAAAGCGGTGCGTCTGGGTGATATTATCTATGGTCTCAATCCTAGCGGTCGTACCTTGCAGCTTCCTTATGAAATGAAGCCGGCTCTTTCTCTGGTGTCGGAATTAGTTCATGTCAAGCAGCTGGAAGCAGGGGCAGATGTGGGATATGGAGCTACTTATACAAGTGAAAATTCGCAGTATATTGGAACGATCCCGTTAGGATATGCAGACGGTTGGACACGAGATATGCAAGGTTTTAATGTTTTGATTGACGGGCAACCTTGTCCTATTGTTGGGCGTGTGTCTATGGATCAGATTACTGTTCGTCTACCTAAAGCTTATCCTATTGGTACACCTGTTGTTTTTATCGGAGAAAGCAGTAAAAAATCTATTTCGGCAACAGATGTAGCAGAAAAACGAGGAACAATCAACTACGAGGTGGTTTGCTTGATTAGTGATCGTGTGCCTAGAGTTTATAAAAATTGATTGAAACTAAAAAGCAGTTGGAAAAATCTAGAAAGCTATTTTCAGCATGGTTGTTCCAATCTGCTTTTACAAACTCTTGAAAAACAGAACTGAAAGAGGAATTATGAATTTACACCAACCTTTAACGGTTCTGCCGGGTGTAGGACCGAAATCTGCTGAAAAATTTACTAAGCTGGGAATTGAAAGCCTGCAAGATTTGCTGCTCTATTTTCCCTTTCGCTATGAAGATTTTAAAAGTAAGAATGTGTTAGAACTGGAAGATGGTGAAAAGGCAGTTATTTCAGGGGTGGTGACTACACCAGCAAATGTCCAGTACTATGGCTACAAGCGCAATCGCCTGCGTTTTACCATAAAGCAGGGAGAGGTGGTACTTGCAGTCAACTTCTTTAATCAACCTTATCTAGCAGACAAGGTGGAGGTTGGCTCAACCATTGCTATTTTCGGAAAATGGGATAAGGCAAAGGCTAGTTTGACCGGGATGAAAATTCTAGCACAAGTAGAAGATGATTTGCAGCCTGTTTATCGAGTGGCACAAGGGATTAGTCAAGCTAGTTTGGTGAAGGTCATTAAGACAGCTTTTGACCAAAGCTTAGAACTTCTGTTGGAAGAAAATCTGCCTCAAATTCTGCTGGAGCGCTATCAGTTAGTGGAACGTAGTCAGGCTGTACGAGCAATGCATTTTCCAAAAGACTTAACAGAGTACAAACAAGCCTTGCGTCGGGTCAAGTTTGAAGAGCTTTTTTATTTTCAAGTGCAATTGCAGGTTCTCAAATGTGAAACAAAAGATGTTAGTCAGGGCTTAATTATTCCTTGGCAGGCAGACTTGCTAGAAAATAAAAAAGCTACTCTACCTTTTGAGCTGACAGTTGCTCAAGAGCGCAGTCTAAACGAGATTTTACAGGATATGAAATCGCCAATCCACATGAACCGGCTTTTGCAGGGAGATGTGGGTAGTGGAAAGACGGTGGTTGCAGGTTTAGCCATGTATGCTACCTATACGGCTGGTTTTCAGTCTGCTCTTATGGTACCGACTGAAATCTTGGCAGAGCAGCATTTTGATAGTTTGAGCCAACTTTTTCCTGAACTACGGATAATTCTGTTGACAGGAGGAATGAAGCCGACAGAACGCAGACAAGCACTAGAAGCGATTGAGGCTGGTCAGGTAGATATGATTGTCGGCACTCATGCTTTGATTCAAGAAAGTGTGATATATCATCAGCTCGGTCTGGTGATTATTGATGAACAGCACCGCTTTGGAGTGGGGCAGAGGCGAATTTTGCGAGAAAAAGGAAATAATCCTGATGTCCTCATGATGACTGCAACGCCCATTCCTAGAACGCTTGCTATTACTGCTTTTGGCGATATGGATGTGTCCATTATTGATCAAATGCCAGCAGGACGTAAGCCAATCATCACCCGTTGGGTCAAGCATGAGCAGCTGAAAGTAGTTCTGGATTGGTTGATAAAAGAGCTGCAACGAGGTGCTCAAGTCTATGTCATCTCTCCTTTGATTGAGGAGTCGGAAGCTCTGGATCTGAAAAATGCTATTGCTTTGGAAGAGGAATTAAAGGCTTATTTCGGTGACAAAGCACAAGTAGCTCTGCTACATGGTAAAATGAAGAGCGAAGAAAAAGATACCATTATGCAGGATTTTAAGAAAGGAAAAATTGACATTCTGGTTTCCACGACTGTTATTGAAGTCGGTGTCAATGTCCCCAATGCTACGGTCATGCTAATCATGGATGCGGATCGATTTGGGCTCAGTCAGCTCCACCAGTTACGTGGTCGGGTAGGACGTGGGAATAAGCAGTCTTATGCGGTTCTCGTGGCTAATCCCAAGACGGAATCTGGCAAGAAACGCATGAAAATCATGACGGAAACAACTGACGGTTTTGTCTTAGCTGAGGAAGATTTGAAAATGCGTGGTTCTGGTGAAATCTTTGGCACTCGTCAGTCTGGTTTGCCGGAATTTCAGGTAGCGGATATTTTGGAGGATTATCCAATTTTAGAAGAGGCCAGAAAGGTCGCCAGTCAAATTGTGTCCACTCCTGATTGGCGAACGAATGCAGACTGGTATATTGTAGCACTTCATTTGGAACAACAGGATTATTTGGATTGATTTGAGTCTATCATCATGTATAAAACAAAAAAACTTCACCATTTTCATTTGGATGAAGTTTTTTAAATTAAGTTTTCTGAAAGAAATCTATAAGTCTGCTTTAAGTTTTTCGGGCTATACTAAATTCATCAAAAAGAAAGAGGTAAGTCCAATGACAGTAAATATTAAAGTAAATTATAACAAAACATTCAAAAAAACAGGAAAGGAATCAGAAATATATGGCAAATAACTAAAAAACAAAAGAGCTAAAAACTTTTTTTCATAAATCTCCTAAACATAAAATATCCTAAGAAGCTTCGAATCACTCGAGGCTTTTTATCTATGTAAGAACCTAGCCTTCCATGTAGTCTTTTAATTCTTGCCCTTGAAGTCTAGCATTCAGGGCGATTAGCAGCTTGATACGAGCTTTAGGAGCATTCAGCTCTTTGACAAACATGATTCCTGATTCGTGTAACTTTACGCCGCCTCCTTCATAAGCGTAAACTGGCTCTGCAATCCCGTTAAAGCAACGTGATACAAGTGCAATTGGCAATCCAGAATTCGCAAGTTTTCTGAGCTCTTGGGCAACTTCTTGCGGTAGATTTCCAGCGCCAAAGCCTTCAATGATGAGACCGTCTATCTTTTCCAAGTCTAGCATATCAAGCAGTTCGGTTTTCATTCCAGCATAGGCTGGGATAATCGGTACTAACCCAGAAATTTTATCTAAATGAAAACGAACGCGTGGTTCAGCTGTTTTGAAATAGAGGATTTCTTGCTTCATAATCAGTCCGAGTGGTCCATGAGTTGGCGTTTGAAAAGTGCTGACATTGGTCGTATGCGTTTTTGTCACGTATTTGGCAGCATGGACTTCATCATTCATAACCACCAGAACGCCTTTTCCGCGTGCTTTGTCATCACTTGCTACACGGAGTGCAGATAAGTAATTGTAAACTCCGTCACTTCCTAGTTCATTGGAGCTTCGCATGGCACCGGTCAAGACGACAGGAATATCTGGAAGTTCCATGGTATCCAAAAAATAAGCTGTTTCTTCCAGAGTGTCCGTTCCATGAGTAATGACAACCCCGTCAAAATGCTTCCCGTCTGTCTTGATTTTTTGATACAATTGCAGCATGTGCTGTGGTGTTATGTGAGGGCTAGGAATATTGAAAACATCAAGAGCCGTCACTTGAATACCTTCTAGAGGAACTGTGACATGGTTCATGGGATTGTGTTCAGTTGTGATGACTTTTCCAGTAGTGTCCGCCTGCATGGAAATAGTACCGCCAGTATGTAAAACTAAAATTCTTTTGGTCATAAGTGAGCTTCTCCTGAATCTATGCTATAATTATTGTATCATAAAAGAAAGAGATGAGAAATGAATGGAAATTAAAGCAGTCTTTTTTGATATTGATGGGACGTTAGTAAATGATAGTCGGACAGTCTTGAAATCCACAGAACAAGCGATTCATAGTTTAAAACAGCAAGGTATTTTAGTTGGTTTAGCGACAGGTCGGGGTCCATTTTTTGTTCAATCTTTTATGGAGCAGTTGGATTTGGACTTTGCAGTAACCTATAATGGACAATATATTTTTTCAAAAGATAAAGTCATTTCTGCGAAGCCAATTGATAAAACCAGTTTGCGTCACCTGATTCAGTATGCTCGCCAGCATAAAATAGAAATCTCGTTTGGAACAAAATCAGGAGTGATTGGCTCTAAAATCATGAGCTTTGGCATGAGCAAGTTTTCTCAATGGACCAGTCGTTTTGTTCCGAAGAAGATGGCACACTTGGTAAATAAAAGTTTCAACAATGTGGTTAGCAAGGCACTTCCTCAACAGCAGGATGATTTATTGAAATCCATTCAAGAGCCGATTTATCAAGTACTGATGCTGGCAACACCAAAAGAAACACAAGCTATCGAAGCGGATTTTCCAGATTTAAAGTTTACTCGTAGCAGTCCTTTCGCAGCTGATATCGTCAATCAAGGAATGTCAAAGTTAGAAGGAATTAAGCTGGTCGGAAAAGAATACGGTTTTGACATCAATCAAGTCATGGCTTTTGGTGATTCTGATAATGATGTTGAGATGTTAGCGGGCGTTGGTATGTCTATTGCCATGGGAAATGGAACCAGTCGAGTGAAAGAAGTTGCAAAACACACGACCAGCAGCAATAGTCAGGACGGGATTCATAAAGCTTTGGAACACTTTGGCATTTTAGCGAGTGAAAAAGTCTTTATCAGTAGTGACCACCATTTTAATAAGGTCAAAGAATTTCATGGGACAATGGACGAATGCACGCAGGAAGAGCCCATCCTGTGGACAACAGAAGGTGCTCGTCATCGTGCAGGTTTCAAGGTAGAAGAATTAGTAGAATTTTTACGGGCAGCCAGTCCGTCAGAAGAAATTTTCAATCAGTCTGTTCAATCTTTGCACGAAGCTGTGAACAAAGCTGCTGAAAAAGTCAAAAAGAAGAGCAAAGCAGAGATGTCCTTAGTTGGGCAAGTAGATGCACTGATTGATATGTTGTATTTTACTTATGGTAGTTTTGTTTTAATGGGAGTAGATCCTGAGCGTTTATTTGAAATTGTACACCAAGCGAATATGGGGAAACTCTTCCCAGATGGCAAAGCGCACTTTGACCCAGTTACTCATAAAATTTTAAAACCAGATGATTGGGAAAAAAATTATGCACCGGAACCTGCTATCAAAAAAGAGCTTGAACGTCAAATTCAAGCTTATCAACGAAATTGTGAAAAAAATGAAGAATAAAAAAGAGGAGAGACTGGTTTATGCCAATCTCTCTATCTTTGTATTATAATGTTTTTTCCTTATCACGAACAACAAGTAAGTCAACTTTTGCATGACGCAAGATGTATTCAGATGAGGAACCAACCAGTAACCGTTCAAAGGCATTGAGCCCAGTAGCACCGACCATGATGAGATCAACTTTTTGTTCTTCTGGAATATCAGTGGCAAGAAGGGTTTTCGGATTTCCCATTTCAACAACTGTGACAACATTTGTCACGCCGGCTTCCTTGGTTTTTTCAGCATATTGATCCATGAGTTTCTTTGCATCTTCTTGCAATTCTTCATAGACTTCTGCATCAAATGTAGAAACGCTTTGCAAGGCACGTGTATCAATTACATGGGCGATCGTTAGGCGTGAATTATTTCTAAGCGCAACATTTACACCCTTTTCAAAGGCAAGCTCAGCTTCGTGAGAACCGTCAACAGCGACCATAATGTTTTGATATCTTTGTAGCATAGGAATACCTCCATTCTTTCTTTAGTTATATTGTAACCCTTTACATGAAAAAAGTAAAGCATTTTCATGCAGACTTTACAAGAAGTTTTTTAGATTTTTTAGGAAAATTGCGTTATAATAAATTGACTTTTTTGAAATGAGGAAAAATTCGATGAAAGAATTTAATAAATCAACAAAATTAGAACATGTGGCTTATGATATTCGTGGTCCTGTCTTAGAAGAAGCCATGCGGATGCGCGCAAACGGTGAGAAAATCCTCCGTTTGAATACAGGAAACCCAGCTGAGTTTGGTTTTACAGCGCCAGATGAGGTGATTCATGACTTGATTATGAATGCACGTGATAGCGAGGGGTATTCAGACTCGAAAGGGATTTTTTCTGCTCGAAAAGCCATTATGCAATATTGCCAGTTAAAGAATATTCCAAATGTTGATATTGACGATGTCTACCTTGGAAATGGAGTCAGCGAGCTGATTGTCATGTCTATGCAAGGTTTGCTAGACAATGGCGATGAGGTGCTGGTACCTATGCCGGATTATCCTCTCTGGACCGCAGCGGTCAGTTTAGCAGGAGGGAATGCTGTTCACTATCTTTGTGATGAAGCTGCTGATTGGTACCCAGATATTGATGACATTAGATCGAAAATTACTTCTAATACAAAGGCTATTGTCGTTATCAACCCCAACAATCCGACAGGAGCTTTGTATCCTAAAGAGGTGTTGGAAGAACTTGTTGAAGTTGCGCGGCAAAACAACTTGATTATTTTTGCAGATGAGATTTATGACCGTTTAGTGATGGACGGTGAGAAACATACGGCTATCGCCAGTTTGGCTCCTGACCTCTTTTGTGTCAGCATGAACGGCTTGTCTAAATCACACCGTATCGCGGGTTTTCGTGTCGGGTGGATGGTGTTATCTGGTCCTAAATATCACGTGAAAGATTATATTGAAGGGCTAAACATGCTATCCAATATGCGTTTGTGCTCAAACGTCTTATCTCAGCATGTGGTACAAACGTCGCTTGGTGGTTATCAATCAGTTGATGAATTGCTGCTTCCTGGTGGGCGCATTTATGAGCAACGGAATTTTATTTACAAGGCTATCAATGAAATTCCAGGCTTGTCAGCAACCAAACCTAAAGCGGGGCTTTATATTTTTCCTAAAATTGATAGGGAAATGTATCGAGTAGATGACGATGAGCAATTCGTGCTTGATTTCTTAAAGCAAGAAAAGATTTTGCTGGTGCACGGACGAGGCTTTAACTGGAAAGATCCAGATCATTTCCGGATTGTTTATCTGCCTCGTGTAGATGAACTGGCACAAATTCAAGAAAAGATGACTCGTTTCTTAAGGCAATATCGGAGATGACGAAGAGCAGCCGAAAGGTTGCTTTTTTGTTGCTGAAATAAAAGAGTAATAAACTTAGCAGGACTAATTGTACACAATTGTATCTCAATAAACAATTTTCAGATAATTGTTGAAGATTAAAGCGCTTTATGATATAATCAATAAGATTATATGCGAGGTAAATTATGGCAAACTTATTAGCAAAAACACGAAAAATTACATCTATTTTGCGTCGTTCAGATGAGCGATTGCAAGATGAATTACCTTACAATGCAATTACTCAGCAGTTAGCTGAAATTATGGATTGCAATGCCTGCATTGTAAACAGTAAAGGGCGTCTTTTGGGGTATTTCATGCGCTACAAGACGAATAATGACCGAGTGGAAGCATTTTATCAAACGAAAATCTTCCCAGAAGAATATGTTCGCACAGCGAATTTAATGTATGACACAGAAGCCAATCTTCCTGTCAATCATGATTTGTCAATTTTTCCTGTCGAAACCAAAGATGAATTTCCAGATGGCTTGACGACAATTTCACCTATCCACGTTTCAGGGATTCGCTTAGGGACCTTGATTGTTTGGCGCAATGATAAAGAATTTGACGATGATGATCTAATCTTAGTAGAAATTGCAAGTACAGTGGTTGGTATTCAGTTACTCAATTTCCAACGAGAAGAAGATGAAAAAAATATTCGTCGCAGAACAGCGGTAACCATGGCTGTAAATACTTTGTCTTATTCAGAATTACGAGCTGTTTCAGCTATTTTAGGTGAATTAAACGGTAATGAAGGTCAATTGACAGCATCGGTCATTGCGGATCGTATTGGCATTACTCGCTCGGTGATTGTCAATGCTCTGCGTAAACTAGAGAGTGCAGGTATTATTGAAAGTCGTTCTTTAGGAATGAAAGGAACCTATCTTAAAGTCCTTATTCCCGATGTCTTTGAAGAGATTAAAAAGAGAGATTACTGATGACAAAAGCATTGATTTCGATTGATTATACGGTGGATTTTGTAGCGGATGATGGGAAGTTAACAGCAGGTGCACCAGCTCAGGCGATTTCTAAAACTATCGCACAGGTAACAAAGGTTGCTTTTGATCGAGGCGATTATATCTTTTTTGCCATTGATGCCCATGATGAAGGGGATATTTTTCACCCAGAGAGTAAACTCTTTCCACCACATAACATCAAAGGCACTAGTGGACGTAACCTTTATGGACCGTTGGCGGATTTTTATCAGGAGCATAAAGCAGATTCTCGCGTCTTTTGGATGGATAAACGGCATTATTCAGCTTTTTCGGGGACAGATTTGGATATTCGCTTGCGAGAAAGAAAAGTAGATACGGTAATTCTGACAGGTGTCCTGACGGATATTTGTGTTCTCCATACAGCTATTGATGCCTATAATTTAGGGTATCAAATTGAGGTGGTAGAGTCGGCTGTGGCTTCTCTTTCGGAGGAAAATCATAAATTTGCACTAAACCACTTGCAAAATGTTTTAGGTTCGACTATAATAGATAACAATTTAAAAGTAAAAAAGCAGTAGAGTAGGCTTGTTGACTTGAACAGAGAGTGCTGAAAGCTGAGAGCAGCACCAAGGAAGCAAAATCCGAAGAACGTACTGTCAATGATAAAATGGTTTTTTTCTATACTATTAATGGCAAAGGATGATATTGTCTGAAACTATTAGATCATTGTAAATAATTTGTGTGAATCAAAGCACAAACGTCTGCTCACGTTACGAGCCAGAGGTTGCAATGCAACGAATAACAGTGGTACCACGGCTTTCGTCTGTTTTACAGGCGGAAGCCGTTTTTCTATAGCTCTGAATGTTTTAGTGTTTAGAGCTATGGTCATAGATTTACGTAGTAAAGTCAATGTTCCTTATAATTCTTAGTACTTAGAGGAGCGGTTGCAATTTTGTCAGTTGGACAAAAGCTGTAAACAAAAAATGCTTCCTACTTTTAGTATCTAGAGCTACGGGCGTAGATCTCTATAAGTAATTTGCGGCAAGTTGACGATTTAACTGAAATGAATTTAGAAAGAGGTAGAGAATATGAAAGAAGTTTTTATTGGAAACTACGGTTTGGAACAAGTTGGTCAGAAAATGACAGCGACTGGATGGGTCGCAAATATCCGAAATCATGGGAAATTGGCTTTTATAGAGCTACGAGACCGAGAAGGACTGCTTCAAGTTTTTGTCGCAGGTGATAGCTCGGCTTTTGCGGAAATTGAACATCTACATAAAGAAGATGTGATTGCTGTTACAGGAGAAGTTGTCGAGCGAGAAGCCCGCTTTGTCAACAGAGCAATCAAGTCTGGACAGGTGGAGCTGCGAGCAGAGGCGATTCAAATCCTTGCAAGTAGTAAGCCTCTTCCTTTTGAACTCGATCAGCACGCCCATACAGGAGAAGAGTTGCGGCAGAAGTACCGCTATCTGGATTTGCGTCGGAGTAAGATGACGGAGAACCTCAAACTTCGTCACCAAGTAACCAGCACAATTCGTGACTACTTAAACGGTAAGGATTTTCTGGAAGTGGAGACACCTTATTTGACAAAGTCTACACCAGAAGGAGCCAGAGACTTTTTGGTTCCCAGCCGCGTCTTTAAAAATCAATTTTATGCCTTGCCTCAAAGTCCGCAAATGCTGAAGCAACTCCTAATGGGAGCTGGTCTGGAGCGTTATTATCAAGTTGTTCGCTGCTTTCGAGATGAGGATCTACGGGGAGACCGTCAGCCTGAATTTACTCAGGTCGATATGGAAATGAGTTTTGCTAGTGAAGAAGATATTCGTATGCTTGTAGAAGAGATGCTCAAAGCTGTTGTCAAGAAAACTCATGGTTTGGAACTGACCGAAGCTTTTCCAACTATCAGTTATGAGGAAGCTATGAGTCGCTTTGGTACAGATAAACCGGATACGCGTTTTGGTTTGGAACTGAAAAATCTGACCGCTCTCTGTCAGGATAATTCCTCTCTTTTGCTGAAGCAGGCTTTTGCTCGTCACGAAGAATTATGGGGTATCTGTGTTCCAAATGCTGCGGATTCTTTCACGAAGAAGCAACTCAGTCATTTCTATCAGGAAATGAAAGAATTTGGAGCTAGTAGGTTTGCTAGTCTTAAAGTGGAAGCAGGTGAACTTCAAGGGGATTTGGCTTCGACTTTTGAAGCAGAAGCAGCTGCCTTCCTAGACCGATTGGAAGCGCAAGACGGTGATTTGCTTTTACTGGTCATCGCCAAGAAAAGACAAGCTCAGGAAGCCTTGGGGCACTTGCGATTGGAGATTGCCAAACAATTAGATTTAATCGATCAGAGTCGACTGGACTTCCTTTGGGTATTAGATTGGCCTTTGCTAGAGTGGAATGAGGAGCAGGGGCGCTATCAAGCTATGCACCACCCGTTCACCCAAGGAATTTTTGAAAATGAGAAAGAAGATTTAGCTTCAATCAAAAGTCATGCCTATGATATTGTCCTTAATGGTTATGAAATTGGGGGTGGTAGCCTGCGGATTCATGATCGAAAGAGTCAAGAAGCTATGTTTGAACTCTTGGGCATGGAAAAAGAAGATTACGAGCGGGACTTTGGATTTTTCCTAGAAGCGCTTGATTATGGTTTCCCACCACACGGTGGCCTGGCTCTAGGCTTGGATCGCTTGGTTATGATTTTGGCTGGGGAAGAAAATATCCGCCAAGTCATCGCCTTTCCTAAAAATGGAACTGGTTTTGATCCGATGCTAGAAAGTCCCAGCCAAGTAGATGCGAGTCAAGTGAAAGAACTTCATTTGGAATTGAAGAACTAAGCCTATTTGTGATAAAATAAGAAGATGATTGTTTTTCGGCTATGCTGAAAAATAAAAGAAGAGAAAGGAAACAGAGATGAAAATTACTCAAGAGGAAGTAACGCATGTTGCCCACTTGTCAAAACTAGCTTTTTCACCTGAAGAAACGGCAGAATTTGCGACAACTTTGTCAAAAATTGTGGACATGGTGGAGTTGTTAAACGAAGTTGATACGACTGGTGTGCCTTTTACATCAAATGTTGCAGAAAATGTCAACTATATGCGTGAAGATGTAGCAGTTGCAGGTTGGAATCGAGAAGAACTTTTCCAAAATGTGCCTGAAAAAGAGCGAGGCTATATCAAAGTGCCTGCTATTCTAGATGACGGAGGAGACGCCTAATGACTTTGAATCAAAAAACAATTGAAGAATTGCATGATCTCCTTGTCAAAAAGGAACTTTCCGCAGTTGAGCTGGCGAAAGCTACTCTGGAAGATATTAAGAGTCGAGAAAGTGCAGTTGATAGCTTTATTACGATTAGTGAAGAAGAAGCATTGGCGCAAGCAGCAGCAGTAGACGCGAAGGGAATTGACGCAGATAATCTTATGAGCGGGATTCCACTAGCTGTTAAGGACAATATTTCTACTAAGGGGATTTTAACGACAGCTGCATCAAAAATTCTTTACAATTATAAGCCAATTTTTGATGCAACCAGTGTAGAAAAACTCCATGAGAAAGATATGATTGTCATTGGTAAGACCAATATGGACGAATTTGCCATGGGTGGCTCCAGTGAAAATTCTTATTTTAAGACTACGAAAAATGCCTGGGACGCTACAAAAGTTCCCGGTGGTTCATCTGGTGGTTCAGCGACAGCAGTTGCTTCTGGTCAGGTTCGCTTGTCTTTAGGTTCTGATACCGGTGGCTCTATCCGTCAGCCAGCTTCCTTTAACGGAGTGGTCGGACTGAAGCCAACTTATGGACGAGTTTCTCGCTTTGGGCTCATTGCTTTTGGTAGCTCGTTGGATCAAATTGGACCTTTTTCTCAGACGGTCAAAGAAAACGCTCAGCTGTTGGGCGTAATTGCAGGCAATGATAAAAAAGACTCAACCTCTTCTCAACGGACTGTTCCTGATTTCACTAGCAAGATTGGTCAAGATATTAAAGGATTGAAAATTGCTCTTCCAAAAGAATATATGGGTGAAGGGATTGATGAAAAAGTCAAGGAACGCATTTTGGCAGCTGCTAAACATTTGGAAAGTCTGGGAGCGATTGTTGAAGAAGTCAGCCTGCCGCACAGCAAATATGGGGTAGCGGTTTACTATATCATCGCTTCCTCTGAAGCCAGCTCTAACTTGCAACGTTTCGATGGGATTCGTTATGGCTATCGGGCAGATGAGATTGAGAACTTAGAAGATGTCTATGTCAAGTCTCGTAGCCAAGGTTTTGGTGAGGAAGTAAAGCGCCGGATTATGTTGGGAACATTTAGTCTATCTTCTGGTTATTACGATGCTTATTTCAAGAAAGCAGGTCAAGTTCGGACGCTCATTATGCAGGATTTTGCCAAGGTATTTGAAAAGTATGATTTGATTTTAGGACCAACTGCACCAACGGTTGCTTACGACTTAGGAACTCAAAGTCACGATCCAGTAGCGATGTATTTGGCTGACCTTTTGACAATTCCGGTCAATTTGGCAGGGCTTCCTGGTATTTCTATTCCAGCAGGCTTTGCGGACGGACTTCCGGTTGGTCTGCAATTGATTGGAAATCATTTTGATGAAGAAACGATTTATCAAGTGGCAGCTGCTTTTGAAGCAACGACAGACTACCACAAGCAAAAACCAGTCATTTTTGGAGGTGAAAAATAATGAACTTTGAAACGATTATTGGGCTGGAAGTCCACGTTGAATTAAAAACAAATTCAAAAATTTTCTCACCAGCACCGGCTCATTTCGGAGAAGATCCAAATACCAACACCAATATCATTGACTGGTCTTTCCCAGGTGTCTTGCCGGTGATGAACAAGGGAGTTATTGATTACGGTATCAAGGCTGCTCTGGCGCTCAATATGGACATTCATCAAAAAATGCACTTTGACCGCAAGAATTATTTTTATCCAGATAATCCTAAAGCCTATCAAATTTCTCAATTTGATGAGCCCATTGGCTACAATGGCTGGATTGAGATTGAGCTAGAAGACGGTACGACTAAAAAAATTCGCATCGAGCGGGCTCATTTGGAAGAGGATGCTGGCAAGAATACCCATGGCAGTGACGGTTATTCTTATGTTGACCTTAACCGCCAAGGAGTGCCGTTGATTGAGATTGTCTCTGAAGCGGATATGCGCAGTCCAGAAGAAGCCTATGCTTACCTGATAGCCCTCAAGGAAATCATTCAGTACACTGGCATTTCTGATGTCAAGATGGAAGAGGGCTCCATGCGGGTAGATGCTAATATTTCCATCCGTCCTTACGGTCAGGAAGAGTTTGGTACCAAGACTGAGCTGAAAAACCTTAACTCTTTCAACTTTGTTCGCAAAGGTCTGGCCTTTGAGGAAAAACGTCAGGCTGAGATTTTGCGTAGCGGCGGTCAAATTCGTCAAGAAACTCGCCGGTATGACGAAGCAACGGGTGAAACCCTACTTATGCGGGTCAAGGAAGGCTCGGCTGACTATCGTTACTTCCCAGAGCCTGACCTACCAAACTTTGAGATTGATGATAGTTGGATTGAGTCAGTGCGCTCAGATTTACCAGCCTTTCCAAAAGAACGTCGGGCTAAGTACAAGGCAGACTTTGGATTGTCAGACTATGATGCCAAGCAATTGACAGCAACGAAGAACATCTCTGACTTCTTTGAAGCTGCAGTGACAGCAGGTGGAGACGCGAAATCTGTGTCAAACTGGCTCCAAGGTGAGGTTGCTCAATACCTCAATGCTGAAGGTAAAACGATTGAAGAAATCGGCTTAACACCAGTCAACTTGACTGAAATGTTGAGTTTGGTGGCAGACGGTACGATTTCCTCTAAAATCGCTAAAAAAGTCTTTGTTCATTTGGCGAAGAATGGTGGTTCAGCCAAGGAATACGTTGAAAAAGCTGGCTTAGTGCAGATTTCTGACCCAGCACAACTTCTTCCAATCATCCAAGAGGTTTTTGCCAATAATGAAAAAGCAATCAACGACTACAAGGGTGGCAATAAGAATGCTGCCAAGTCCTTAATTGGTCAGCTCATGAAAGCAACCAAAGGACAAGCTAATCCACAAGTAGCTCAAAAACTTCTTAATGAAGAATTGGCAAAGTTGTAAAATCTAAAAAAAAATCAGTCGTTTCGGCTGATTTTTTGTGCTATAATCATAGAATGGAAAAGCTTGGGGGTAAGATATGTCAAAAATAGCAAAAGGCACCATTTTAACCTTAGTCGCAGGAATTGCATGGGGATTGTCTGGGACGAGCGGACAATACTTGATGACGCATGGATTTCCTGTTTTAGTTTTAACGAATATTCGACTTTTAATTGCAGGACTTCTGTTGGTATTGTATATGGTGCTAACTAATCGTAGAAAATTGATTGAAATGATAAAAGACCGAAAGACGATGATGTCTTTGACACTGTTTGCTTTATTAGGGTTGTTGCTCAATCAATTTGCTTATTTAAAGTCTATTTATGAAAGCAATGCAGGAACAGCAACCGTTTTACAATATGTTTGTCCGGTGGGAATCCTTGCTTACACTTGTCTCAAAGACCGTGTTGCACCTACTGTGACAGAAGTATTGTCTATGATATTAGCGGTTGGTGGAACCTTTTTGATTGCCACTCACGGACAGCTCAATCAGTTATCTGTCACGCCTGCAGGACTGTTTTGGGGACTGTTTGCCGCATTCACTTACGCTTTGTATATTCTTATTCCGATTCAGCTGATAAAGGCGTGGGGTAGCATTCCGGTGATTGGAGTGGGCATGATGCTAGCAGGCATTGTCTTAACACCATTTAGCGGTATTTTGCGTTTTCATTGGCAGTTGTCAATGGAAGTATATCTGGCTTTAGCGGGGATTATCCTAGTAGGGACAATTATCGCCTATACGCTATTTCTCAAAGGAACTAGTTCGGTTGGACCGGTAAAATCTAGCCTTCTAGCAGCTGTTGAGCCTATATCGGCTGTATTTTTTGCCTTTCTCATAATGCACGAGCAATTTTACTTTTTGGATTTTGTCGGGATGTTCATGATTTTATCAGCAGTTGCCTTGATTTCTATAAAAGATTTGATAGTGGAAAAACGAAAAGGCATTTTATAAAAAGACAGAGCCGTTTGTTTCGCTCTGCCTTTTATTTTGAAAATAATTGCCAAAAGAAATCAATGATGTATGTCAAACCGTAAGTGTAGATGACTAGTGTGATTGGTTTGCACAAAATGATAATCATCATATATTTCTTAAAGGTCATCTTTGTTAAGGCTGCTAACATACAAAGAAAATCCGCTGGGCTGATAGGCCAAATCATCATAAAGATGAAAAAACGCTCAAAACGATTGTCTTCATCCAGCCAACCGATGTACTTATCATAGGTGCGTTTGCTGACGACCGATTGGACAAAAGCAGAACCGTAGGTACGCGCTAGGTAAAAAATAATAGCACAGCCGATGACGATGCCGATATAATTATAAATGGTTCCAATGATATGACCATAAATAAAAACACCAGCAACCGAAGTTAAAGCTCCAGGAATAATAGGAACAACTGTCTGTAGAATTTGCAGGAAAATAAAGAGTGGCGGTCCCCAAATGCCAGCTTGCTTAATAAAGGCTGACAGAGTTTCTTTGGATTGTAAAATGCCAGTATAATAGGCCCAGATACAGAAAATTACTGTTCCAACTGCTCCAACAATAGAAGACCAGTTGATAAATTTTTGTAAAAGAGGGGAGACGGCAGTCATTTTCTTACTCATATTTGCCATAAGTTCCTCCGTGTTAAATTCTCTATTCTTACTATAACATTTTTAAACATTTTTTGGCAAATTGTACATAAAATCGATGAAAAAATCTAGGGTGCGAAAACTCTTTTTTTATGTTAAAATAGGTAGAAGTATAATGTTTGGAGAGAAATGTGGCAATTGAAAACTACATGCCTGATTTTGCGATTGAGGCAGTTTATGATTTGACAGTTGAAAGTTTAAAAAAACACGGTATCAAGGCTGTTTTGGTGGATTTAGATAATACTCTTATCGCATGGAACAATCCCGACGGAACGCCAGAAATGAAGCAGTGGCTCCATGATGTGCGCGATGCAGGGATTCGGATTATTGTGGTGTCCAATAACACTAAAAAACGAGTCAAACGAGCAGTTGAAAAGTTTGAAATTGACTATGTCTGTTGGTCTATGAAACCATTCACTTGGGGGATTGATCGGGCGCTGAAAGAATTTCATTTTGAGAAAAATGAAGTAGTCATGGTGGGAGATCAGCTCATGACTGACATTCGAGCTGCTCATAGAGCCGGAATTCGTTCGATTTTGGTTAAGCCACTGGTTGAGCATGATTCGTTAAAGACCCAGATTAACCGAGCTCGTGAGCGTCGTGTGTTGAAAAAAATCACCGAAAAATATGGACCGATTGAGTATAAAAAAGGAATTTAAGTATGGAAGACATTCTCTGTATTGGGTGTGGAGCACCGATTCAGACAAAATATAAGGATAGGCTTGGCTACACCCCTCAGTCGGCTTTGGAAAAGGGAATGGAGACAGGTGAGCTGTATTGTCAGCGCTGTTTCCGTCTGCGTCACTACAACGAAATTACCGATGTGCAATTGACAGACGATGATTTTCTCAGACTTCTCCACGAAGTCGGCGACAGCAATGCTCTCGTAGTCAATGTAGTAGATATTTTTGATTTTAATGGTTCGGTGATTCCGGGTTTGCCACGCTTTGTGGCTGGTAACGATGTGCTGTTGGTCGGGAATAAAAAAGATATTCTCCCTAAGTCGGTTAAGACGAGCAAGGTTGCCCAATGGCTGACGGAGCGGGCTCACGAGGAAGGACTGCGCCCTGTTGATGTAGTTTTGACTTCAGCTCAAAACAAGCAAGCGATTAAAGAATTGATTGAAAAGATTGAGCAATATCGGAAAGGCCGAGATGTTTATGTGGTCGGCGTGACCAATGTTGGTAAGTCCACCCTTATCAATGCTATTATTCAGGAAATTACTGGGGATAAGGAAATCATTACGACTTCGCGTTTTCCAGGAACCACACTGGATAAGATTGAGATTCCGCTGGCTGACGGCAGTCATATCTACGACACACCAGGGATTATCCACCGCCACCAAATGGCTCATTATCTGTCTGCTAAAAATCTTAAATATGTCAGTCCTAAAAAGGAAATCAAACCCAAAACTTACCAACTCAATCCTGAACAAACCCTCTTTTTAGGGGGCTTGGGGCGCTTTGATTTTGTGTCAGGTGATAAACAAGGCTTTACGGCTTATTTTGACAATGAACTCAAATTGCACCGCACCAAGCTTGTAGGAGCGGGAGAATTTTATGAAAAGCATGTTGGCTCTTTGCTAGCACCGCCCTCTAAAAAAGAAGTGGCAGATTTTCCTCAGCTCGTCAAACATGAGTTGAAAATTGAAACCAAAACAGATGTAGTCTTTTCAGGCTTGGGCTGGATTCGCGTGACAGGACCAGCAAAGATTGTAGCCTGGGCACCAGAGGGAGTTGCAGTAGTGACCCGAAAAGCCATTATCTAAGGAATTCTAGTAAGAAACCGTCACAGTTAAACCAATTTTTAGAAAGGAATTGAACACGAGTTAAAACTTTGGAAAATAGAAAAATTCTCTTAGAAAATCATTGATTCTTCGTCGAATTTCCTAGTTTTCTGTTGGTTTTGTCGTTCTTTGTATCTTATTATGTCATTAACATCCAAACAACGAGCTTTTTTAAATAGTCAAGCTCACAGTCTCAAACCCATTATTCAGATTGGCAAAAACGGTCTCAACGACCAGATTAAAACGAGTGTTCGTCAAGCTCTAGATGCTAGAGAATTAATTAAAGTAACTCTTCTACAAAATACAGATGAGAACATCCATGAAGTAGCAGAAATTCTCGAAGAGGAAATCGGTGTGGATACTGTTCAAAAAATTGGCCGTATTTTAATTCTCTACAAACAGTCTAGCAAAAAGGAAAACCGCAAAATTTCAGTAAAGGTAAAAGAAATTTAGAGGAAGCAGCCTATGGCAATTGAATTACTGACTCCCTTCACCAAGGTGAAGTTGGAACCAGAAGTAAAAGCAAAAAAAAGAAAGCAGGTGGGGATTTTAGGTGGAAACTTTAATCCAGTTCATAATGCCCATTTGGTTGTGGCGGATCAAGTTCGGCAACAATTATGTTTAGATCAAGTCTTGCTGATGCCTGAGTATGAGCCACCACATGTTGATAAGAAATCCACGATTGATGAGAAACACCGACTGAAAATGCTGGAGTTGGCGATTGAAGGTATTGAAGGTCTGGGAATTGAAACCATTGAGTTAGAGAGAAAGGGTATTAGTTACACCTATGATACGATGAAGCTCTTGACGGAAAAACATCCAGATACAGATTATTATTTCATCATCGGAGCGGATATGGTAGATTACCTTCCCAAGTGGCATCGAATTGACGAATTAGTTGATTTGGTGCAATTTGTTGGTGTTCAGCGTCCCCGTTATAAAGCTGGTACCTCTTATCCAGTTATCTGGGTAGATGTGCCGTTGATGGATATTTCTTCGAGTATGGTTCGAGATTTTCTGGCTCAAGGTCGGACGCCTAATTTTCTCCTACCCAAGCCAGTTTTAGACTATATTGAGAAAGAAGGGCTTTACAATAATGGGATATGAAACTTACGTGGGAATTTCTCGTGAGCAGCTTTTAGTCAAAATGCAGCATCTTTTACCAGAGAAACGTTTTAAACATTGTCTAGGAGTGGAACAAGCAGCGATTGACTTGGCAGAGCGCTTCGGTGTAGATGTAGAAAAAGCTGGTTTGGCAGGTCTGCTCCATGATTATGCAAAAAAGCTCTCTGACGAAGAATTTCTGGCACTGATTGATAAGTATGCTCTGGATCCAGCATTGAAAGATTGGGGAAATAATGTCTGGCATGGCATGGTCGGCATTTATAAAATTCAGGAAGATTTAGGATTGACAGATCCAGAAATTTTACGAGCTATCGAAGTTCATACCGTAGGTTCTGCCCAAATGTCCGATTTAGATAAGGTGGTCTACGTAGCAGACTATATTGAGCCTAATCGGAACTTTCCAGGAGTGGAGCAAGCACGTGAAATTGCTAAAAAATCGTTAAATAAGGCGGTTGCCTACGAAACAGCGCGGACGGTAGAGCACCTGGCACATAAGGGCTTGCCTATCTTCCCACAAACCATTGAGACTTATAATGCGTATGTTGGCTTTATGAAAGATGACAAATGAAAATGGCTCTGTTAGTGATTGATATTCAAACAGCCTTGATAGAGGCTAAACCGTATGCTGTTGATAACTGCTTATCTGTCTGGCAAAAAGCAATCGCCACTTGTCGTGAGAAAAACATTGAAGTGATTTATGTCCGCCACAATGACGACGAACGACTGACAGGAAGTCATGGCTGGGAAATTTACGGAGTTATTGCTCCAGAAGTTGGCGAAAAAATCTTTGATAAACATTATAATAGTGCTTTTAAAGAAACTCATTTACAGACTTATCTGGATAGCCAAGCTATTGAGCGGCTGATTATCATTGGCATGGCAACGAATTATTGCATTGATACGACTGTTAAGGTGGCGTTTGAGTTTGGTTATGATTTGGCAGTTGTTAAAAATGGCACGACTACCTTTGCTGAAAGAGAAATTACAGCAGAACAATTAATACAGCATTATGAAAATACTTGGAACGGACGTTTTGCCCAAGTGGCTGATTTAGAAGAAATTTTAAAAGAGGATTAAATGGATAAAAAAGAACTATTAGAAATTGTTGTAAAAGCAGCGGATGAAAAACGAGCAGAAGACATTACTGTGCTAGATTTGCAAGAATTGACGACGATGACAGACTATTTTGTCATTGCCAGCTCTATGAACAGCCGTCAACTAGAGGCTATTGCTGATAATATTCGTGAAAAAGTCACAGAAGCAGGGCAATCAGCTAGCCATGTAGAAGGAGACTCTGCTGGAGGCTGGGTACTTTTGGATCTAGGCGAGGTGGTTGTTCATATTTTTTCTGAGGAAATGCGGAATCACTACAACCTTGAAAAACTCTGGCATGAAGCCGTTGGTGTGGATGTGACACCATTGCTTGAGAAACAAGCCTTGTAGATAAAAAACGATGAGGGTTGAGGACATTGTCCCAACCTCTTTCAATGAGAAGAAAGGAAGAGTACCTTTTTGGTACTTCTAGATAAGATGACAACTTATGAAACCTTCGCATCAGTCTATGATGCTATTATGGATGATAGTCTTTATGATAAATGGACCGATTTTTCGCTCCGCCATTTTCCAAAAAATAAGAAAAAGCTCTTAGAATTAGCTTGTGGAACTGGGATTCAATCCGTACGCTTTGCCAAAGCTGGCTTTGATGTGACGGGATTGGATTTGAGTGATGAGATGCTTGAAATCGCTCGTAAACGTGCCAAAGAAGCAGGTGAAGCTATTGAATTCAGACAGGGCAACATGCTTGATTTGTCGCAAGCTGGTAAATATGATTTGGTGACTTGCTACTCTGATTCAATTTGCTACATGGCCGATGAAATTGAAGTCGGTGATGTCTTTCAGCAAGTTTACAACTGCTTGAACGAAGGCGGAGTATTCATCTTTGACGTGCACTCAACTTACCAGACAGACACAGTCTTTCCTGGCTATTCTTACCATGAAAACGCTGAAGAATTTGCCATGGTCTGGGATACATACGCCGATGAGGCGCCACATTCAGTCGTGCATGAATTGACCTTTTTCTTGCAAGACGAAGACGGGCGCTTCACACGTTACGACGAAGTCCATGAAGAGCGCACTTATGAAGTTCTAACTTACGATATCCTCTTGGAACAAGCAGGTTTCAAATCATTCAAACTCTACGCCGACTTTGAGGACAAAAAGCCACGCAAAAAATCAAACCGCTGGTTCTTTGTGGTGGAGAAATGAGAAAATCGTTATATCCCCACGTATTATATGTATAAAGGAATGATTTAATGTTTCAATTATTAATTATTGTAGGAATCGTAGTTATAGAATTTTGTGTATTGAAGAATATTTTATCCGTGAATGTAAAAGATTATCAGGGATTTAGTACGAGATTTTTTTCTCCAAGCAACAATAGTATCAGTACAGGCAGTGTTATTTTCTGGATATTGGCTTCTCCTATTTTTTCGTCTCTAGCATATATATTTACTTTATTTGTAAATTCTACACTGGAGTGTAATTATATCCAATTTGATATGCTTTGGCTTATAAGTGTACTGTTTTGGTTATGGTTTTCTCTATTAGTGTTTGTATTAGGGAGACGAAAACTGGTAAATTGGCTTTTTGTTAGTTTTATAGCTGGAAGTTCAATTCTGTTTAATTGGTATTTATCTTCAATATCTTTTACTGGAGATGTAAAAGATATACTGCCGAATGCTAATAATACGACATTTCAGCTTTACTTGATATTGGGAATATTTTTAGTTTCAACAATACAAATTATTTATGAGCGAGATGATTACGATTTAAGACGTACTAGATTCATTTTAGAGAAGTTGGATTTGTACCTTTCTAAGTTTAAAGTTTTATTTGAATTAGAAGGTGAAGAACTTTACTTGGCTCTTGCAATTCTGATAGTGGAAGATTTTGAACGCCCAAAATTTATTAGATATATAGAGAATATTATAAAATCTTCTACCCGAAATATTGCGCAAAATGATTCTAGAAATGATAATCATAGCGTTTCTTTACTTGTGAAAGAAATTCATGATTTATATATTATAGGAGAAGATGATTACCCTTACCAGAGAATAAGGAATTTCGCCTTAAAATACAATAATTCTTCGAGATATGCTGATGATGTCTGGAAAATATATGACGAAGTGTCTAAACTTGATGAAAATATAAAATTGTTGAAAAAAACAAACCACAATGTTAGTGAAGAGCTAATTTAAAATAGGAGCGCCACATGACTATCACCGGTATCATTGCAGAATTCAACCCCTTCCACAATGGTCATAAATACTTGCTAGAGCAGGCTAAAGGTTTGAAAATTATTGCCATGAGCGGCAATTTTGTCCAACGTGGTGAGCCCGCGATTGTAGATAAGTGGATACGCGCGGAAATGGCTCTGCGAAATGGCGCTGATTTGGTGGTTGAATTGCCATTTTTGGTGGCTGTTCAGTCAGCTGACTACTTCGCACAAGGAGCAGTAGATATTTTAGAGCGCCTTAGTGTGAATAAGTTGACCTTTGGCACGGAAGAGGTCTTAGATTATCAACACTTTTCACAGATTTATACAGATAATCAACAGAAAATGCTGGACTACGTACAAAGTTTGCCAGATGATTTGTCTTATCCACAGAAAACACAGAAAATGTGGGAAAAGTTTGCTGGTGTAAAATTCACAGGCAATACACCCAATCACATTTTAGGACTTTCTTATGCCAAAGCTTGTGCTGGAAAGGCTATTGAGATTCTTCCAATCAAGCGTCAAGGAGCTGGCTATCATTCGCAAGAAGAAAATTTAAAATATGCCTCAGCTACGGCTCTTAGAGAGCGTCTTAATTGTCCAGACTTTCTGGAGAAATTTACCCCGGCTCATGAACTGCTGATTCAGTCTCCCAAAGTGACCTGGTCAGCACTTTATCCTTTGCTGCGTTACCAGATTATCAGTCATCCCGATTTGACGAGTTTTTATCAGGTTAATCGAGAACTTTCGGTACGCTTGCAGGAAGCAGTGAAAACCAGTTATAGCGTAGAGGAGTTGGTCGAACAAGTCGCAACCAAGCGATATACGAAAGCACGAATCAGACGAATTCTGACTTATATTTTGGTCGGTGCAAGAAATGATCAGTTGCCTAGCGGTATTCATATCTTGGGCTTTACTCAAGCAGGTCGAGAACATCTTAAAAAGATGAAAGGGAAAACAGACTTCGTCAGTCGTATCGGTCAAGAACCATGGGATTCCTTAACCCAGCGAGCTGATTGTATTTATCAGCTAGGGAACGCCCAACTAGAGGATCAGAATTTTGGAAGAATCCCGATAATGCTAGATTGATGCAAAAATTATTTTTTGGAACAGATTTTTTGTTAATAATTTGCTAGTGAAATTCAACCTGACTTGTGATATAATAAAAAAGATTGAAAAAGTGAAAATCTAAAGGAGAATATCCAATGGGACGTAAATGGGCCAATATTGTGGCGAAAAAAACTGCCAAGGACGGTGCAAACTCAAAAGTTTATGCTAAATTTGGTGTTGAAATCTATGTAGCAGCTAAAAAAGGAGAGCCAGATCCAGAATCGAACTCAGCTTTGAAATTTGTTATTGAACGTGCGAAGCAAGCGCAAGTGCCAAAGCATGTTATTGACAAAGCGTTAGATAAGGCAAAAGGAAATACAGACGAAACCTTTACTGAAGGACGTTATGAGGGCTTTGGTCCAAATGGTTCAATGCTTATTGTGGATACACTAACTTCAAATGTCAATCGTACCGCAGCAAATGTTCGTTCTGCCTTTGGTAAAAATGGTGGAAACATGGGAGCGAGTGGCTCAGTGTCTTATATGTTTGATAATAAAGGTGTCATTGTATTTGCAGGAGACGATGCGGACAGTGTGTTTGAACAACTGCTAGAAGCTGATGTTGATGTGGATGATGTAGAAGCAGAAGACGGAAGCATTACAGTTTACACCGCACCGACAGATTTGCACAAGGCTTTGACTGCTCTCCGCGAATCTGGTGTGGAAGAATTCCAAGTTACAGAGTTGGAAATGATTCCGCAATCTGATGTGACCTTATCAGGTGAAGACTTAGAAACATTTGAAAAATTGTATGCTGTTTTGGAAGATGACGAAGATGTCCAAAAGATTTATACAAATGTAGAAGGATTTTAATAGTGAAGAAAGAGGTGGTGGGACAGAAGTAAATATTTTTGATTTTTACTTCTGTCCCACCACCGTAGGGTTGCTTAGATACTCTTCTGAGCTTAAAAAGCAAATGAAGAGTCCGACAGCTACTGCGTCAAGAGTTTTTTACTAATACAGATTGAGACTGAGATAATTTTGTCCCAGTCTCTTTTTTTGTTACTTACTAATCTCTCAGTGTTTTTTAAGAAATTTAGTTATAAGACCGTAAGTATGTTGAGCTAGTATCTTCTTTACTTTGATAGAGTAGACATGAAATTTGGTAGAAAAGGTGGCTAGCTAATAATATGTAGTTGAAGAGTGAGGTTGGTTTCCAAGACTGCTTGTTGTAGATTAGTTTATTCTAGAAATTCAAATAAGGAGCGTAAAAAGCAGACAAACCAGTGATAAACTATAAGTTGAGAGAAGTAAACTATTGGTCGATTGAGTTTGTAAGAAAAGGTGCTACAATATAATTAGCAAATGGAAGGAGGAAAAATCTGATGAAAAAACAAACACTAGGTATGATGATTTCATCATTAAGGAAAGCAAAAGGGATGACACAATTAGAACTGGCTGAAAAGATGGGGGTCACTGATAAGGCTGTTTCAAAATGGGAAAGAGATTTATCCTATCCAGATATTAATACCATTCCTAAATTAGCAGACCTGTTTGATACATCGGTAGATGAGCTGATGCAAGGACAGACAGTGATGAAAGAAAACAAGAAAAATAGAAAATCTGATATTGTTGACACCGTGTTGAGAGGACTTGGAGTAGCCATGGGGATTGTTGTAGTGGTTTTATCTGCTTTAGGAAAAGTGGACACTAAGGCTGCACTGACAATGCTTGGACTTGGTTTAGCCAGCCTTTCTATCTCCTCACTAAAGGATAGAAACGAATGAGAATAATTGTTAAAGGCGTTGGTGAAATAACTATCGCCTTTTCTGGTAAGTTTTCATATTCAGGTCATCTAGAGATTTTACATGGGGTTATATTACAATGGTAATAAGATTCTCGCAAGCGTCTGGGAACAGGGAAATGGACGCTTTTAAGCATATCAATCCTAAGTTTTTAGTATGGTAAAGAATTATTCGGGTGCACAATTTGTCAAAGACCTTGTAGCTAGATTATCGTGGCAATTATTGCCTTACCATTGTCAATTGCTTTAGCGATTGCTTCGAGGGTCAATCCAAAGCAAGATCTTTATACAGCTGTTGTAGTTGGTTTTTTCATTTCCTTTTTTAGGTGGGAGTCGTGGTCAGATTGGTGAGCCAACAGCCGCTTTGGTTGTTATCATTTATGGAATTATTGCGCAATACGGTCTGGCTGGTCTGACAGTGGCTACTTTCTTAGCTGGTCTTATGCTCATTGGCATAGGTTTGTTGCATTTTGATGATCTGATTAAATTTATTTCAAAGACCATCACTGTTGGATTTACCCTTGGAATTGCCGTTGGAATCATCGTTGGACAAATCAAGGACTTATTTTGTCTGAACAAGGTAAAAATGTCTTAATTCTTCGTATGCGCAGTGTGTCTGCAATGGATATTTCAGGATTGGATGCTCTTGAAGAGCTCCTTGGCAATGTCAACGAACAACCTTACCATGTCATGGAAAAAGCAAGCTTTATTGATAGAGTTGGTGCAGACAACTTTTGTGCTAATATTGATGTCGCTTTAACGCGCGCAGTTAGTTTAGAAAGGTAATTGAGTTTTCCACTATTCGTCAAATGTATCAATGTTTGGTAAAAATCTGATTTCGTTTAGCTCTACTTTATAAAGAAAATCTATCACTTTGATAAAAATCAAATAATAGTCAAGAAGGAAAATATTTGATATGATAAGATTTATCTTAATGAAAGAGGTTATTATAGGAATATGAAAAAAGTGTTAAAATATTCTTCTTTAACAGCCCTTGGGCTTTTGACAATAGGAGCTTTAGTAGCTTGCTCCAATTCAAAATCAACGACTTCATCTGGAAAAACAGAAATTAAAGTCGCAACGAATGCTTCACCCAAGCCGTTTAACTATGAAGAAAATGGTAAACTAACAGGTTATGAAATCGAAGTCGTTCGTGCGATCTTCAAAGATTCTGACAAATACAAGGTAAAATTTGAAACAACAGAGTGGTCAGGTATTTTCGCAGGTCTGGATAGTGATCGCTACCAAATGGCGGTCAACAATATCAGCTATACAAAAGAACGTGCAGGAAAGTATTTGTACGCAGCTCCAACTGCTAAAAATCCAAACGTTTTAGTGGTGAAAAAATCTGATAAAAGCATTCAATCGCTGGATGATATTGGTGGGAAAACAACAGAAGTTGTACAAGGGACAACGACTGCAGCACAATTAGAAAAATACAACCAAGAACATTCTGGCAATCCAACGAAAATTAGCTATACAAAAGCAGATTTTCAACAGATTATGAGTCATTTAAACGACGGTAAGTTTGATTATAAGATTTTTGATAAAATTGGTGTAGAAACAGTCATTAAAAA
Organism: Streptococcus sp. HMSC36C04; assembly: GCF_001839535.1. Classification (NCBI taxonomy): domain Bacteria; kingdom Bacillati; phylum Bacillota; class Bacilli; order Lactobacillales; family Streptococcaceae; genus Streptococcus; species Streptococcus sp. HMSC36C04. Next base: position 87,564 of record NZ_KV841586.1, read on the forward strand.
TCAAAAACTGGACAACTTGAAAGTGATTGATTTACCAAGTGACCAACAACCTTATGTTTATCCACTTTTAGCAAAAGGACAAGATGAGTTGAAGACATTTGTTAATAGGCGCATTCAAGAGTTGTATAAAGACGGAACTCTGGAAAAACTATCCCAAAAATTCTTTGGCGGTAGTTACTTGCCAGTAGAAGCAGATGTGAAATAAGAGAATGTAAAGCCAGCTAGTTTCAAAGTTTCAGCTGGTTTTCTTATACAAAACAGTTATAGTTTATAACTATACCCTTTGTTATGAAATAACAATTTGTCAATCAGGTAAATATGTGCGATACTATTTTCATAAGATTTTTAAAGGAGATAGAAAATGAAATTTAAAAAATGGTTTGGAATAACAGCTCTAGCAGCTGCAGCAGTGATTGGCTTAGCAGCTTGTGGTTCAGGAAATAAAAGTGACGACGCCAAAACGATTAAAGTTGGTGTGATGACAAAGAGTGACTCAGAAGAAAAACGCTGGGACAAGATTCAAGAATTGTTGAAAAAAGACAATATTAAATTGGAATTTACAGAATTTACGGACTACTCGCAACCAAATAAAGCGGTCGCTGATGGTGAAGTGGATATCAATGCTTTCCAACATTACTATTTCTTGAACAACTGGAACAAGGAAAACAAGCAAAACTTAGTTGCAACTGCTGAAACTTATATTTCACCAATTCGCCTCTACTCTGGTACCAAAAATGGGAAAAATAAATATACGAAAGTAGATCAAATTCCAAATGGTGCAGAAATTGCAGTTCCAAATGATGCGACAAATGAAAGTCGGGCGCTTAATTTATTGCAATCTGCAGGATTGATTAAATTAGACAAGTCTGGAAATGAATTGGCAACTGTGGCAAATATCAAAGAAAATCCGAAAAAATTGAAAATTACAGAATTGGATGCTAGTCAAACAGCTCGCTCATTGACTTCAGTAGATGCAGCCGTTGTAAACAATACATTTGTAACAGAAGCAAAATTGGACTATAAAAAAGCCTTGTTCATTGAACCGAAAGATAAAAATTCAAAACAATGGTTTAACATCATTGCAGCTAAAAAAGATTGGGAAAAATCTCCAAAAGCAGATGCCATTAAGAAACTCATTAAAGCTTATCATTCAGATGAAGTGAAAAAAGTGGTTGAAGAAACATCAGATGGTTTAGACCAACCGGTTTGGTAATCTTTATTTCATTAGCTGTATTTCAGTCTAAAAACTCAGTTGGAATTACCGACTGAGTTTTGTCGCCATTCTATAAGGAGAAAATATGACATTTTCAAGTGAAGAAGAGCAAATTAAAAAATTTGAACAAGATATAGTAACACAAGAATATATCGCCATTTTACGAACTTTGATTGCTAAAAAATCAATCTTCGCTCAACAAGTCGGTTTACAAGAAGTGGCTGCTTATCTAAAAGAAATCTTTACAAGAGCTGGTGCGGAGGTGGAATTAGATGATAGCTATACAGCGCCATTTGTGATAGCGAAGTTTAAAAGTTCAAACCCTACAGCTAAGACAATTATTTTTTATAATCACTACGACACGGTTCCGGCAGATAGCGATCAGATTTGGACAGATGACCCATTTACCTTATCTATTCGAGACGGTGGCATGTATGGTCGCGGAGTAGATGATGACAAAGGACATATTATCGCGCGTTTGACGGCTATGCAAAAATATTTACAAAAGCATAAAACGTTACCTGTCAATGTCATTTTTATGATGGAAGGAGCAGAAGAGTCTGCTTCTGTTGATTTAGAAAAATACCTAGCCAAACACAAGGTGCTTCTGCAAGGGGCAGATCTTCTCGTTTGGGAACAAGGAATTAAAAATTCTTTAGGGCAACTAGAAATTTCTGGTGGGAACAAGGGAATTGTGACCTTTGATATGAAGGTCAAAAGTGCGGAAGTGGATATTCATTCTAGCTTTGGTGGTGTGATTGATTCGGCTTCTTGGTACTTGTTGAACGCCCTTGCTAGCTTGAGAGATAAGGATGGATGTATTCAGGTAGAAGGACTTTATGATCAAGTAATCGCACCTAATCAACGAGAGTTAGCTTTAGTGGAACAATACGCTCAGCGCAGTCCAGAAGAAGTAGAAACTATTTATGGTTTGGAATTACCTTTATTACAAGAAGAGAAAAAATCTTTTTTAAATCGAATTTTCTTTGAACCATCTTTGAACATTGAAGGAATTACTTCTGGTTACCAAGGTCAAGGAGTGAAGACGATTCTTCCGTCAGAAGCTTCGGCAAAAGTAGAGGTTCGCTTAGTGCCAGGACTGGAACCACATGGAGTATTGGAACTGATTCGCAAACAACTCGACAAAAATGGTTTTGATAAGGTAGAATTAGTTTATACTTTGGGAGAAATGAGCCATCGTAGTGATATGAGTGCGTCGCCGATTTTAAATGTCATTGAACTAGCTAAGAAATTCTATCAAAAAGGAGTTTCTGTCTTACCAACTACAGCAGGTACAGGACCGATGCACACGGTATTTGAAGTACTTGAGGTACCAATGGTCGCCTTTGGACTTGGAAATGCGAATAGTCGAGACCATGGCGGTGACGAAAATGTCCGCATTGCAGATTATTACACCCATATTGAATTAGTAGAGGAGCTGATTGCAAGTTATGAGTAAAGAAATGATTCAGTTAGATCACATTGATGTAACCTTTCAACAAAAGAAACGTCAGATTCAAGCAGTTAAAGATGTGACGATTCATATTCAAGAAAGAGATATCTATGGAATTGTCGGTTATTCTGGGGCTGGGAAATCAACCTTGGTTCGTGTCATTAACCTACTGCAAGTTCCAACGAGCGGGAAAATTATTGTAGATGATGATGTTCTTTTTGACAATAAAGTAACCTTGACAGCAGAACAGCTGCGCCGCAAACGTCAAGACATCGGCATGATTTTTCAACATTTTAATCTGATGAGTCAATTGACGGCAGAAGAAAATGTCGCTTTTGCGTTGAAACATTCTGGTCTATCAAAAGAAGAAAAGAAAGAAAAAGTGCGTACCCTGTTGGAGTTGGTCGGTTTAGCCGATCGCGCTGAAAATTATCCTTCTCAGCTTTCCGGAGGGCAAAAACAGCGGGTTGCCATTGCGCGTGCTTTAGCAAATGACCCTAAAATCTTGATTTCTGATGAATCAACCTCAGCTCTAGATCCAAAAACAACTAAACAAATTTTAGCTCTTTTACAAGATTTAAATCAAAAGCTGGGATTAACAATTGTTTTGATTACTCATGAGATGCAAATTGTCAAAGACATCGCTAATCGTGTCGCAGTTATGCAGGACGGTCAACTGATTGAAGAAGGTTCTGTTTTGGATATTTTCTCTAATCCTCAGCAAGACTTAACCAAAGACTTCATCGCGACTGCAACAGGAATTGATGAAGCTATGGGCAAGATTGAGCAACAAGAAATTGTCAAACATTTGGCGAAAAATAGTCTCTTGGTGCAAATGAAGTACGCAGGAACCTCTACAGATGAACCCTTGCTGAATGAAATTTACAAACATCATCAAGTTACTGCCAATATACTCTATGGAAATATTGAAATTTTAGGTGGAACACCTGTCGGAGAATTGGTCGTTGTTTTATCTGGTGAAAAGGAAAATCTAACAGCGGCTAAAGCAGCCATTCGTGAAGCTGGTGTTCAATTGACAGTATTGAAGGGAGAAGCATAGATGGAAAATTTTATTCAAACATACTTGCCGAATGTTTATCGAATGGGTTGGAGCGGTCAAGCTGGCTGGGGAACAGCTATTTACTTGACATTGTATATGACAGTCATTTCTTTTATTATCGGCGGATTGTTAGGCTTAATTGCAGGGCTTTTTCTTGTTTTGACTGCTCCAGGAGGTGTCTTGGAAAATAAAGTAGCTTTTTGGATTTTAGACAAAATCACATCTATCTTCCGTGCTATCCCATTTATTATTTTGTTAGCTGTTCTTTCACCTTTTTCACACTTGATTGTGGGGACTAGTATTGGACCAAATGCAGCTATCGTACCTCTTTCTTTTGCAGTATTTGCTTTCTTTGCTCGCCAAGTTCAAGTTGTACTCGCTGAGTTAGACGGCGGTGTTATCGAGGCCGCCCAAGCTAGTGGAGCAACTTTTGGTGATCTTGTCGGTGTTTATCTGCGAGAAGGTTTGCCAGATTTGATTCGTGTGACAACAGTCACTCTCATTTCTCTCGTTGGCGAGACTACAATGGCTGGTGCTGTCGGTGCTGGAGGAATCGGGAATGTTGCGATTGCTTATGGCTTCAATCGCTATAATAACGATGTAACAATTTTAGCAACGATCATTATTATTGTACTTATCTTTGCCATTCAGTTTGCTGGTGATTTTTTGACTAGAAAATTAAGCCATAAATAGGATAGCTGAGATGATTGTTAGAGATAAACAATAAATATATATAAAAATGATATAAAAGTTCTATGATAATAGGTCATAGAATTTTTAGTTTATACATATTTTCTATTTCGTATGACCAGTACAAGTATTTAGCAGTTTACAGGAGATAAGAAAGAGGAGACAGGAAAAATTGGAAGAAAAAGTTTAAGAAAAATAAAAAA